>URQA01000014.1 GCA_900549885.1 uncultured Eubacteriales bacterium
CGCGGCGCCCCTTACCTATTTAGAGAGAGGTGGAGCATATGTTTGGGTTTGATTTGATTGGGTCCGTGTTTCCGATCCTGTTTATTATCGTGTTTGCCATCGTCATTGTCACGTTTATTGTCACGGCCGCAAAGGGCCTGTCTCAGTGGCATCAGAACAACCAGTCTCCCCGGCTGACGGTGGAAGCGGAGATCGTCTCCCGCCATGAGGATGTGAGCGTCCACCACCACAACACGGGAAACGGTGCTGGCCATATCAGCCACAGCACGACTTATTATGCGACCTTCCAGGTGGCCAGCGGGGATCGGATGGAGTTCCAGGTGCCCCGGAGGGAGTACGGCTTTCTGGTGGAGGGGGACCGGGGACGGCTTACCTTTCAAGGCACCCGGTTTCTGGGATTTGAACGGATGTGAGAAATCAGGGACCCCGGCGGAATGCGTGTTCCGCCGGGGCTTTTGCGTTGTTCAGCCCACGACCTGCCGGCCGTTGACGAATACGGTCAGAACATGGGTATCACTGACCATGGGGTCGCCGTCGCAGAGAACCACGTCGGCGTCCTTGCCCACTTCCAGAGAACCCACTCGGTCCGCCACGCCCAGGTGACGGGCGGGGTTGAGGGTGATGGCCTGGAGCGCCTGGAAGGGGTCCATCCCTGCCTTCACCGCCAGCCCGGCGCACAGGGGCAGATACTGCTGGGGGATCACCGGAGCATCGGTGATGATACTCACCTGGACCCCGGCACTGGCCAGCACGCCGGGGGTGTCGAAGGTCTTGTTTGTAAGCTCGATCTTGCTGGCGTTGGTGAGGGTAGGACCCACCGCTGCCGGGAAGCCAGAACGGGCCACGATGTCCGGGATGAGGTGGCCCTCGGTGCAGTGCTCCAGGGTCATCTTCACGCCGAACTCCCTGGCGATGCGGATGGCGGTGCAGATATCGTCCGCCCGGTGGGCGTGGGCTTTGAGGGGCATCTCCCCCTTCAGCACCGGGATGAGGGCTTCCAGCTTCATATCAAAGGCGGGCTTTTTCAGCGGGTTGTCCCCGGCGGCCTCTTTCCGGGCCATATAGTCCCGAGCCTTGAAGAGCATTTCCCGGAGCTTGGCGGCGGTAGTCATCCGAGCGGAGTCCCCCTTGTCCCTGTAGCAGCGCTTGGGGTTCTCCCCAAAAGCGCACTTCATGGCCACCTCCGCCTTGATGACCATGTCGTCCACGCAGTTTCCCCATGTCTTGACGGCCATGAAGGTGCCGCCCAGCACATTGGCGCTGCCGGGACCGGCCCCCACGGTAGTGACGCCCCCGGACAGGGCCATATGTATGGCTTTGTCCTGGGGGTTGAAGCTGTCGATGCCCCGTAGCTGAGCGGCCACCATGTCCCCCATCTCGTTGTAGTCCTGCCCCTCATAGCCCATGCCGTAGTTGTCCAGCCCCAAGTGGCTGTGGGCATCCACAAAGCCGGGGTAGACCCGCTGGCCGGAGGCGTCGATTACCTCCTCGCCCGGGGCGGGGGAGAGGTGGGGGGCGAGGGCGGCGATGACGCCGTTTTGGATGGAGATGTCGCCCTTCCAGGGCTGTGGGTGAACCGCGTCGAAAATCAGACCGTTTTGAATGAGCATGTACGCTACCTCCTAATTTGCCTATTTGTCCATATTATACGACAATACAGGCAAAAAGGAAAGGGGGGCTTGACTTGCGCGGGGCGGTCGGCTGTGGTAAAATACCAGGTATCTCAAGAAAGAATCCGGGGCGGTCCGCGCCCCGTGCGAGGAGGTGTCCGCCCATGTATCAGCCCCTGGCCGACCGCATCCGCCCCAAGACTCTGGACGAGGTGGTGGGACAGCGGCATATCTTGGGGGAGAACGGCCTGCTGCGGCGGGTGATCGAGAGCGGCAAGATCCCCAATATGGTGTTCTACGGCCCCTCCGGCACGGGCAAGACCACGGTGGCCAACATCATCGCCGACCGTTCCGGGCGAACCCTGCGGCGGCTCAACGCCACCACCGCCGCCCTGTCTGACATCCGGGACGTGATGGACGAGGTGGGCACCCTGCTGGCGCCCAACGGGGTGCTGCTATACCTGGATGAGATTCAGTACTTCAACAAAAAGCAGCAGCAGTCCCTGTTGGAGTTCATCGAGAATGGTAAGATCACTCTGATCGCTTCTACCACGGAAAACCCCTATTTCACCATCTTCAACGCAATTCTCTCCCGTTCCACAGTGTTCGAGTTCAAGGCCCTGACGGCGGAGGACATCCTGCCCGCCGTGGAGCGGGGCTTCCGCCTCATGGGGGAGGAGCTGGAAGTGGACATCCGGTGCGAGCCTGGGGTGGCGGAAAAGCTGGCCGCCGCCAGCGGCGGAGACGTGCGCAAGGCCCTCAACGCCGTAGAGCTGCTGGTGAATGCCGCCCGGGTGTCCCGGGACGGAAGCCTGTCCGTCTCCCTGGAGGACGCCAGGGTGGTGGCCCAACGGTCCGCCATGCGGTATGACCGGGACGGGGACGATCACTACGACATCGCCTCCGCTCTCATGAAGTCCATGCGGGGATCGGACCCGGACGGGGCGCTGCACTACCTGGCAAGGCTTTTGGAGGCGGGGGATATGATCACAGCCATCCGGCGCATCCTGTGCTCGGCCAGTGAGGATATCGGCATGGCCTACCCCCAGGCTGCGTCCATCGTCAAGGCCTGCTGTGACAGCGCCCTTCAGCTGGGCCTGCCGGAGGCTAAGCTGCCCTTGGCCCAGGCGGTGGTCCTGCTGGCCACCGCCCCCAAGTCCAACTCGGTAGTGGCCGCCATCGACGCGGCCATGGCCGATGTGCGCGCGGGGAAAACGGGAGATTACCCCCGGCATTTACAGAACGTTCACGCGGACGGCGCAGGCTTTGAGCGGGAGCAGGGCTACCTGTATCCCCACGACTTCCCAAACCACTGGGTAAAGCAGCAGTACCTGCCCGACGCCATCCGGGACCGGGTCTATTACCAATACGGGCCAAACAAAAACGAGCAGGCCGCCAAGGCCTACTGGGACAAGATCAAACAGAACTGAAAGGGGGCGGCCGCCGTGCCAATGGATATTCATGTGGGGGATGTGCTGGAACTGAAAAAGCAACATCCCTGCGGCAGCAGGGAGTGGCAGGTGCTCCGGGTAGGGATGGATTTCAAGCTCAAATGTGCCGGCTGCGGTCACGAGCTGATGCTCCCCAGGAGCAAGGCGGAGAAATCGGTGAAGAAAATTAAGCGAAATGGGGAGTACGTGTAATGAAAGAATTCTGGAGCGCCCGCATCCGGGACGCCGTGCCCTATACGCCGGGAGAGCAGCCCCGGGACCGAAAGTTCATCAAGCTCAACACCAACGAGTGCCCTTATCCGCCCTCGACCAAGGTGCTGGAGGCCGTTCGGGCCGCAGCGGATGAGAACCTGCGGCTCTATCCGGATCCGGAGTGCCTGGACCTGCGCCGGGCCATCGCCCGGCGGGAGGGACTGAGCGAGGAGCAGGTATTCTGTTCCAACGGCTCAGACGAGGTGCTGGCCTTCGCCTTCCAGGCGTTTTTCGACCCGGACCGAGAGGTGGTGTTTCCCCGGATTACCTACAGCTTTTACCCGGTGTACACTAGCTACTTCGGCCTCAAGTGCCGCAGGGTGCCCATGAATCCGGATTTCTCTGACCCGGTGGACGAACTGTGCGGGAACAACGGCGGGGTGGTGCTGTGCAATCCCAACGCCCCCACCGGCATCGCCGTGGGGCTGGACGTGGTGGAGAAGTTGCTGAGGGCCAATCCTGACGTGGTGGTCATCGTGGACGAGGCCTATGTAGACTTCGGTGCCCAGAGCGCAGTTCCTCTGATTGACAAGTACCCCAACCTGCTGGTAGTGCAGACTGCCTCCAAATCCAGGGCCCTGGCCGGGCTCCGGGTAGGCTGGGCGATGGGGCATCAAAACCTCATCCACGGCTTGCGGTGCGTGCGGGACTCCATCAACTCCTATACCGTAGATAGGTTGGCCCAGGCGGGGCTTCGGGCGGCCATCGAGGACGAGGACTACTTCCAATCCATCCGCCGCCGGGTGATGGACACCAGGGCCTGGACGGTAACGGCATTGAAGGAGATGGGCTTTACCGTGTTGCCCTCCCAGGCAAATTTCCTGTTCGTCTCCCGGCCGGGCCGGAGCGGGAAGGAACTGCTGGACGGCCTGCGGGCGCGGGGCGTGCTGGTACGCTGGTGGGCGGACGAGCCGATCCGGGACTGGCTGCGGGTATCCATCGGCACGGACGAAGAAATGCGCGCGCTGGTGGGCGCGCTCAAGGAGCTGATCTGATTGCGTTATGAAGGAGACATCTACCGTCCCCCAGGGGAGTGGCGGAGCTATCTGCTCCAATGCACAGTGGGCTGTTCCTACAACGGCTGCACCTACTGCGGGATGTATAAAAACAAACAGTATCACGTCCGGCCCCTGGCCGATATTCTGGAGGACATCGACATGGCCCGGGAGCACTTTACCGACTTCGGCAGCTTCCCTCTGGGCGTGCCCAGCGTGACCCGGGTGTTTTTGTGTGATGGGGACGCTATCGCCATGGACACGGACGACCTGCTCACCATCCTGCGCCGGCTCTACGAGGCGTTTCCCCGGCTGGAGCGGGTGACCACCTATGCCGGACCCATCTCCACCCTGAAAAAGACTCCGGAGGAGTTGAAGGCGCTCCATGCGGGCGGGCTGGGTCGGGTCTATTTGGGGGTGGAGACCGGCTGGGATACGCTGCTCAAAAAGGTGAACAAAGGAGTGAACGCCCAGCAGATGCTGGAGGCCGGCCTGCGCCTGAAGGAAGCGGGACTGGAGCTGTGGGCCATCGTTATGCTGGGCCTGGCCGGACCGGGGGAGGCGTCCGCCACCCACGTTCAAAAGACGGTGGAAATGATCAACGCCATGGCGCCCCGGCATCTGTCCGCCATGACCTATATGCCGGTGGAGGGCACCCCCATGTATCAGGACATCCTGGCTGGGCGGTTCACCTGCCTGACCCCCAGGGAGGCCCTGTTGGAGACCCGGGGACTCATCGCCGGGCTGACGGTGGATCCACTGCACATCACCGCCAATCACCCTTCCAACTATCTGCCTATCAAAGGCGGCCTGCCTGAGGACCGGGACAGGCTGCTGGCCCTGGTGGACAGCGCCCTGAACGGGGAGACAGACATCCGAAAGGGGCGCCCTAGGATCCTATAAGGCACGGAAAGACAAAAGAGCGATATTTGAGCGCCTCATAGAGCTGCTCTGAATCATAAAACAGAACATGCTGTCAAGGAGAGATCTCGCGTTTCTGAATCCTTGGCGGCATGTTCTGTTTTATTTCCTTTTGAACCTTATAATTGGACAAAATTACCACGCAAAAAAGTGTTTGTCCCCACCCGCGTATCCATTTTCTTCATGATATAGTACCAGCTATGCGTTAATAGAGCGACACGTTTTGCTCTCTTTTCCTACTCTGTGACGGAACAACTGACATGGGCTGTGTACCCTTTGCGCGTTCAGGTGCAGGCTGTCTTGTTTCAGAGTGTAAGCAGCCTGCGATCCAGCTGGCGAGGATGGTGCCCCCCTTTTTCGATCCGCCCGCCTGTTTAGACTTTTTTTGAAGAGGCTTGCCCGTATAATGCTTGTCAGGAGGGATAGCCATGACCGTGGTATACATAGACCTGCTGTTTTTGCTCAATCTGGTGGCCAATTACCTGTTGCTGCTGGCGGGAGGAAGGCTGGCGGGGACCATTCTGCGCCGAGGCTGGATGGCTCTCGGGGCGGCAGTAGGTGCTTTGTACGCATGTGTACTGTTCCTGCCTGGCTGTCAATGGCTGTCCGCATGGCCTTGCCGCATCGCTGTGGGGGTGGCTATGGCTGTGGCAGCCTATGGGACAGGTCGACAGCTGCTGCGGGGGACGCTGCTGTTTTTCGCCGCCTCTGCGGCTCTGGCAGGGCTGGTGCTGGCAGCAGAGCTGCTGGGCAGCGGACCGCTGACCATGCCCAATGGAGTGTACTATTCCCAATTTGACCTGCGGCTGCTACTGGTACTGTTTGTGCTGTGCTATTTTATTCTGTCTGTATTTTTCCGACGGCTGGGCCGGCACAGCGGGGGAGAGCTGGTGAAACTGGACATGAAACTATTTGGCAAGGAAATTCACTTAACAGCTCTGAGGGATACCGGGAACACGCTGACTGACCCGGCCACCAACCGCCCGGTGGTGGTAGCTGATTACAGCGCGGTAAAGCCCTGCCTGCCACAGCAGGCTGACCCAAGCCGTCCAGTGGAGAGCATCCGGCAGTTGCACACTGCGGGGGTGAAGGGATGCCGTCTGCTGCCGTTCCGGGCAGTAGGGACGGAGATGGGGTTGCTGTTGGCGGTGCGAGCGGATAGCGTCAGCGCGGATGGAAGGTCCCTGGGGCCGCTGTTGGTGGCGCTGTCCCCCGGCCCGGTGAGCGACGGCGGGGGCTATCAAGGACTGATTGGAGGACTGTGAAATGAGATGGATCGTTCAGGTTCAGGGGTTCTGGCGGCTAAGGCTGCTGCTCGCCCGATGGGGCATTTTGCAGCCTGGAAAAATTATGTACATCGGGGGCAGCGACGTTCTGCCTCCACCCTTAAGCCGAGAGGAAGAGGCTGCGTATCTTGCTAGGTTGGAGGGAGAAGGAGCAGACCGGGAGGATGCCCGGGCTGCGCTCATTGAGCACAATCTGCGGCTGGTAGTGTATATCGCCCGACGGTTTGAAAACACTGGAGTGGGCATCGAGGATCTGATCTCCATTGGGACCATCGGGCTGATCAAGGCGGTGGGAACCTATAACCCGGGAAAAAACATCAAGCTAGCCACCTATGCCTCTCGCTGTATTGAAAATGAGATCTTGATGTATTTGCGCAAGATTTCCACCCGGCGCAACGAGGTTTCCTTTGACGAGCCGCTCAACACCGATTGGGATGGCAACGAGTTGCTGCTCAGCGACGTATTGGGTACTGAGGGTGACATGGTGATGAAGCCCATCGAGGAGGATGTAGACCGGGCCTTGCTATTTGAAGCGGTCAGCCGCCTATCAGAGAGGGAACAGACGATCATCACCCTGCGTTTCGGGCTGAATGGGAAACAGGAGCGAACCCAAAAGGAGGTGGCAGACCTGCTGGGCATCTCACAGTCTTACATCTCTCGGCTGGAAAAACGCATCATCTCCCGGCTGAAAAAGGAGATCCTGCGGATGCTGTGAAGCGGACGGGCGGGAAGGATACTTTGAGCAGAGATCCAGCCCACCGCTCAAACCGATACGGCCTGCCCAACCGTATCTTTTGACCGGGCTGAAAATTCCCCCTTGACAACCGGAAAAAAACTGGTATAATAGTCCATGCTGTCGCTGAGAAGTGCAGAAAAGATACGGTATGACCGACTTGGAGTGGTATCGAAGTGGTCATAACGAGCACGATTGGAAATCGTGTAGTCGGTAACACGGCTCGAGGGTTCGAATCCCTCCCACTCCGCCAAATCGGAGCAAGCGTTGTATCGCTTGCTCCGACTTTTTTGTAAAGACAGAGTACGCTCATTCTGCACTGAGGACGGGGCATAATCTTTTCTGCAGCCGACCGCGCTCTAGCGCCGGAGGCTCTGTTCACTTTATAGAAGGGAAAAGGCCAATTGGGTGACTCTATTCTACAAGTTGCGAAAAACGAAAAAATAGGGTTGACTTTTTCCGTGAGTTCTGCTATGATAACCCTTGCGTTGAGGCTGATCATTCGGCTGCGGCGATTTTTTATGGGGGTATAGCTCAGCTGGGAGAGCGCTTGAATGGCATTCAAGAGGTCAGCGGTTCGATCCCGCTTATCTCCACCAAGTACAACTGAATATGGCGTATCTGAAAGACTTCTGTTGGAAGGGTATGGGGGTATAGCTCAGCTGGGAGAGCGCTTGAATGGCATTCAAGAGGTCAGCGGTTCGATCCCGCTTATCTCCACCATGGGATACGCAAAAAGGCTTGTTTTCATGAGAAAACAAGCCTTTTTCCTTTCCTGCGATGAAAATAGCATATTCGGGCCATCTCAGTCATCCAACAAGGGGACGTTCCGTGTGAACGCCTCCTTGTTGTGTTAACGCGACCGATTTGAGACGTATTTTAATTTTGGTTCTTTGCCTGATATTTCTCTCCCCACGCGCCCATAGCGTCCGTGATTGGTTTCAGACTTTGACCCAACTCCGTTAGGCTGTATTCTACTCTCGGCGGGACTTCTGCGTACACTTTGCGATGGACGAGTCCGTTGGCTTCCATATCCCGAAGTTGAGCGGTTAACACCTTTTGCGAAACATGGCCGATGGACTTTTTCAGTTCCCCGAATCGTTTGGTGCCGGTCAGCAGATCCCGCAGAATAAGAATCTTCCATTTATCACCAATGAGCATGAGCGTGGTTTCCACAGGGCAGGCTGGCCATTCTTTGATTGGCTGCATAAGTTCAAACCCTTTCTATAGTTTCTTTTTGGTAACTACAGCACAATAAGGTGCTTACTTTACAACATGGACTTACGGAGTTAGTATAATCCTGCAAGGCAAAAATTGCAATCCCATATTCCATATCAGGAGGTATTTACCATGAATGAAGTCGTAAAGTTTTTGCAGGAAAATCCCGTGCAGTATCTAGCTACTGTAGGCCGTGACGGAAAGGCCAAGTGCCGACCCTTCATGTTTGCCGGTGAAATGGACGGTAAGCTGTGGTTCTGCACGAACAACACCAAGGAAGTCTATAAGGATATGCAGGTCAACCCAAACATCGAGATTTCTGTTTCCAGCCCGGCCTATGCGTGGATTCGCCTGAACGGCAAGGCCGTGTTCAAGAACAACATGGCCGCGAAGGAAATGTGCATCCAGAATCCCATTGTCAAAGGTCAGTATGGCGAGGCCACCAACCCCATTTTTGAGGTATTCTACCTGAAGGACGCTCATGCGGTGATTGCCGATTTTTCCGGCAATCCGCCCAAGGAGTATGACCTGTAAGCACAATGCCCCAACAGCTCCGCAGGCACTCTGCGGAGTTGTTTCCATTACAGGGAGGTTCCTCATGCAGACAAGAGACTATTTGAAAACCATTGTGGAAAAAATCCATTCCGCCGTCTTGGCCACTGTGGACAGCGAGGGTCGGCCTGTCACCTGCGCCATTGACATCATGAACTACGACGAAAACGGCCTGTACTTCCTGACTGCTAAGGGCAAGAACTTTTATGACCGGCTGAAAGCCAATGAAAATATCGCCTTTACTGCCATGAAGGGTGAAGATACCCTTTCCTGTGTGGCGGTATCGGTACAGGGCAAAGCAAAGGAGATTGGGCCAAACCGCCTGCCGGATCTGTTTCGGAAAAACCCCTACATGGAGAAGATCTATCCCGATGTGTGTGCCCGCAGCGCCCTTACGGTATTCCAGATTTATGAAGGAACCGGCGAATGGTTTGACCTTTCCAAACTGCCAATCGAACGTGACAGTTTTTCTTTCGGCGGGATGCAGGCAAAGAAAACAGGCTACTTTGTGACAGACAAGTGTATCGGCTGTAAGTTGTGCTATTCCAAATGCCCGCAGAAGTGCATCGATATTTCGACAAAGCCCGTCACCATCCAGCAGAGACACTGCCTGCATTGTGGGAACTGCTATGAAATTTGTCCCGCAAGAGCGATTGAACGGAGGTAGGCGATGACGCAGGAAGGACGACTCAACTTTCTGATCCGCTATCTGCTTGCGGAACAGGGAGGATATGCGGGCATCCGTGTGCCGGATACCTGTTTGGAAAAACGGCGGCTTTTGCGCAGCCTGATGAATGTGCGTCCACCTGTCCCGGCCAGTGAGGATTTCCTGAAGGTGCAGGACGCATACCTGTCCGAGCGACTTGCCGAACGAGGCGTCACAAAGATGACCGACTTAGTTCCGGTGCGCCCCGGCCTGTATCTCTGGCAGGGCGATATCACCACCCTGGCCGCCGATGCTATCGTCAATGCGGCAAACAGCCAAATGCTGGGCTGCTTTGTACCCTGTCATGGTTGTATTGACAACGCCATTCACACCTATGCGGGAGTGCAGCTCCGCATGGAGTGTGCCCATCTTATGGCAGAACAAAAAGGAGAAGAACCCACCGGCAGGGCAAAAATCACAAAGGCTTATAATTTGCCATGCCGTTACGTGCTGCACACCGTCGGCCCAATCATCTACGGACCTATCACCCAAACAGACCGTGGCCTGCTGGCAAGCTGTTACCGCTCCTGTCTTTCACTGGCGGCAAACAACGGTCTGAACAGCGTGGCTTTCTGCTGTATCTCCACCGGCGAGTTTCATTTCCCGAATGAGGTGGCCGCAGAGATTGCCATCCAGACGGTTAGAGAATGGCAGCTGCAAAATCCAGACAAAATCGAGGTGGTTTTTAATGTTTTCAAGGACAGCGACTATGCAATCTACAAGCGCCTACTGCAATAATATTATGCGGCTCAAAGAGGAATTGGACACGGCAGATGCGGTGGTGATCGGGGCTGGTTCCGGGCTGTCCACTTCCGCCGGATTCACCTATACGGGCGAACGCTTTCAAAGGTATTTCGGGGATTTTATTGCAAAATATGGTTTCCGTGATATGTATTCCGGCGGCTTCTATCCCTTTGCCAGTTTGGAAGAACACTGGGCGTATTGGAGCCGGTATATTTACGTCAATCGTTATCTGGACGCACCGAAGCCGGTTTACCAAGAGCTTTTGCGGCTGGTGCAGGACAAGAACTATTTTGTTCTGACGACCAATGTAGACCACTGCTTCCAGAGGGCTGGGTTTGAGAAACGTCGGCTGTTCTACACGCAGGGTGACTATGGCCTGTGGCAGTGTTCCAAGCCCTGCCACCAAAAGACCTACGACAACGAAACCGTGGTCAGAAAGATGCTGGTAGAGCAGAAGAATATGAAAATCCCCAGCGGACTGATACCGTACTGCCCTACCTGTGGTGCACCCATGTCTATGAACCTGCGGGCAGACGATGCCTTTGTGGAAGACGAGGGCTGGCACGCCGCCGCTCAGCGCTATGCAGAGTTTTTGCGCCGCCATGAGGGACAGCACATCCTGTTCCTAGAATTGGGCGTGGGTGGCAATACGCCGGTTATCATCAAATATCCGTTTTGGAGAATGACCTATCAAAACCCCAAAGCGGTCTACGCCTGTGTAAATCTGTCAGAAGCATACTGCCCAAGGGAAATCCAGAGACACGCGATTTGCATTGACAAGGATATTGGAAAAACAATCGGACAAATAAGCAAATACACGTCAATTTGAGGTGTATTTTGCCGAAATAGGATGTTTTTAAATGGATGAAAGCACTCAGATTTTGCGCTTTTATAAATGGTATGATACAATACAAAGGTAGGAATTTTGATTTTTGAAGAACAAAACCGCTATGTAAGTATGTAAAGTGATTCTGAACCGGAACCCATACCAGGACGGAATTGAAAAGACGTGTCGGGGCATCACTTATTGAGAGCGGTATCCCGGTAGATCCCTTGAAATCTCAACATTTTTTTCGTTTATCCATCACTGTGTTTTTCGTCCTGGGTCTTTAGCGTTCAAGAGGTCAGCGGTTCGATCCGGCATATCTCCATCAAGAGATATGAAGAAAGGCTTGTTTTCACGAGAAAACAAGCCTTTTTCTTTTTTTGTGGTGAAAATGGAAGCCTATGCCGTCTGGCCGCTGTCTCAGAGGGGCGTTCCGTGGGAACGCCCTTTTTATATCCAGAGGCTGGACACCGGGAAAAGCTGACGCAATCGAGCGACGGCTATCGCAGAAGCCAGATCTGTCCGTCCGGCATCTCCATCCAGGCCCCTGGAATAACATCTAGGATTGAGCCGTCAGGATACCTGCGTACCACGACTTCTTCCTGGTAAATCTGGCCCTCCATCTGCTCGTCCCACCGGGAGAAATACAACTGGTCATCCTTCCGGAAACAGAAGCTCTCTGTTTCGCCAATGGCAAAGGCAAACGATTCCGGCCAGATAATTTGAAATTTTCCGTCATTTGCTTGGCGGGTAAGCATCAGAGGCGTCTGATGCAGCAACAGGTTATAGCAGTCCTCTACCTCCGTCAACGGTAGGAGCGCGACCGGGACAACGGTCTGGCAGGCGTCGTCGTATTGGATAATACGGATCCGCCCGTCCGGAAAGTCAATCAGCAGAATATAGATGCTCCCGCCGCAGAAAATCGGCCGCCCAAAATACTGTCCAGGTTTTCCCTGCACCGGCTCCACCACCCGGCCATCTGGATAGTGGGCAAAAATCAGGCGGTTGCAGGTGGCGGGATGGTGGTCCCGGTACAACTCTTCGGCTTCATACAGGTCACCCGCGGCATAATCGCTGCCCCAAAACCATTCCCGGGTACCCTTCAGCGGTTCCAGACAAAAAATACCCTGTGTGTGGATTGTTTTGATGGCCGTTCACCTCACAAAATAGAAATTTCAGGCCTATTGTACCATCTCAATGGGCTGCGTGCAACGGTAAACGGTCCGGAAGGGGGCAGGAATCAGATGACTGAGAATAGATTGTCCTGGAGTTGTTACAATAGCGGTATCAAACGATTAGGAGGACACCAAAATGAGAAGAAGCTGCACCCTGACGCCTGAACAGATCTGCGGCTGGGCGTGCGGGCTGAGAGAGCAGGAGCACAGCCCGGGCACCATCAAAAATTACCTGCGGCATGTGCGGTCGTTTTCAGCCTGGCTGGACGGCAGGGAAGTGACCAGAGAAGCTGCCGGGCAGTGGAAGGCTGCGCTGGTGGAGGCGGGGTATGCGCCTGCCACAGTCAACGCCATGCTGGCTGCCCTGAACCGTTTCTTTGTGTTCCAGGGGTGGGAGGAGTGCCGGGTAAAAGCCCTGCGGCTCCAGAAAAAGCTGTTCCGGGAGGCAGGGCGGGAGCTGGTCCGGGCAGACTACGAAAAGCTGCTGGACGCAGCGGAGCGCCAGGGCCGGCCCCGGCTGGTGCTGCTCATGGAGGCGATTTGCGCCACAGGCATCCGAGTCAGCGAGGTGAAATACCTCACGGTAGAGGCGGCCCGGCGTGGAAAGGCGGAGATCAGCCTCAAGGGCAAGATCCGGACGATTCTGATTCCCAACAAGCTGTGTCGGAAGCTGCTGAAATACGCCCAAAAGCAAAAGACCGCCTCCGGTGAGATCTTTCTCACCAGAAGCGGAAAAAGCCTGTCCCGGAAGCAGATCTGGGCGGAAATGAAGTCCCTGTGCCGGGAGGCGGGGGTAGCCCCTTCCAAGGTGTTTCCCCACAACCTGCGCCACCTGTTCGCCAGGTGCTTTTACCAGGCGTGCAGGGATGTGGCGAAGCTGGCCGATGTGCTGGGCCACAGCAGCATCGAGACGACCCGCATTTACCTCATCTCCACCGGAGCGGAGCACGCCCGGACCCTGGACCGCCTGCGCCTGATTTCCTAGAGGAAACGCTCAGGACAAAATGGATATTCCGTCTTTTCACCTGAAATAGAAAAAGGACAAAATGGATATTCCGTCCGTTACACGAAATTAAAGCGGGACAAAATGGATATTTTGTCCTAAATATGCGCCAAAAGTCTGAACAAGCAAACTCTGATACATATTTATAGTATCATAACCCAAAGCTTTTTGCAAGAAGTTTCCATGTCTTTGGCATAACAAAGCGAGCCAATCCAGGGAAATATTGGATTGGCCAAGTTCTCGCGCCCATTTTTGTCCCTTGAGTCACCCGCTCAAGGGATTTTTTTCTTGCCAGCCTTAAACAGCCGCCTTGACGATCGAGTTAGAGAAGGCAAAATATCCATTTTGTCTTAAAACGAATGGCGGGTGATGGAGATTGCAAGGAAAAACGCTGTATGACCGCTGCCGACAGACGGGAAAACAGGCATTGCTGGACCAGTGGCACCCAGACCGCAACAGCGGCCTGACCCCTGGTCAGGTGACTGCCGGCAGCCACAAAAAGGTGTGGTGGCGATGCAAAATGGGTCATGAATGGCAGGCAGAGGTAAGATCCCGGTACCTGGGAACGGGCTGCCCCTACTGCGCGGGGAAAAAAGCTGTACCAGGGGAGAGCGATCTTGTCACCCGGAAGCCAGAGCTGGCCGCCCAGTGGCATCCCACAAAAAATGGGGCAATAACCCCGGATCAGGTCACCCCGGGCAGTCACAAAAAAGTGTGGTGGGTGTGCCCAAAGGGGCACCAGTGGCAGGCTCTGGTCATGGCCCGGAGCGCCGGGGAGGGCTGCCCGGTGTGCGCCGGGAAGGCTGTGATTCCGGGAGAAGGGGACTTGGCCACCCTATTTCCAAAGCTGGCTTCCCAGTGGGACTGGGAGAAAAACGGGGCGCTTACTCCGGATACCCTCTCGCCTTACAGCAACCGTAAGGTATGGTGGAACTGTGAAAAGGGGCACTCCTATCAGGCAGCGGTGGCCGCCAGAACCCACAGGGGGAGAGGCTGCCCCTACTGCGCCGGAAAGAGGGTGCTGGCCGGATTTAACGACCTAGCTACGCTTTACCCCCAGATTGCCGCCCAGTGGCATCCTGACTTAAACCAGGGACTTACCCCAGACAGGGTGACGGCAGGGAGTCGGCGGGAGGTATGGTGGCGGTGCCCGGAGGGACATGTGTGGAAGGCCCGTATTCACAGCCGGACGGGAAAGCAGAAATGCGGCTGTCCAGTATGCGCCGGGCGGGGGCGGGCTGCGGCCCGGAGCGTTCCACCGGCAGGAAGCTACAGAAAAGCCCAATTTTTTGCAAAAGGAGGAGACAAGTGATATGAAACGAAGGTTAAGGCGCATGGTAAGCCTGGTATGCGCACTGGCGCTGTGTCTGGGGCTGCTGCCCGCCGGGGCCCTGCCGGCCAAGGCCGCACCGTCCGCTCAGACGGTGGAGGGCGTGTCCCCAGTGGGCACCACCATCAACGTATTTGACTACTGGGTGAACACTGAGGGGGAAGCCGGGCGCGCGACAGACACCTCTCCAGGTAAAACCAGCGGCATCAACGCGGGGGGCGCGCTGAAATTCGGCGCGGAATCTGGAGGCAATGGAAGCAACATCAATATTTACACCGGCCAGGGGGCGGGTCCCTACCGTGACGGCAGCCAGGGCATGGTGGAAAAAACGCTGAACGAGAATGGTTTTCCAGTCCTGAGAAACGGTCTCTCCGCCGGGAACAATATCACAGTGTCTGCGGGGAACCAGAACTTGGACTACCTGTTCAGCACGACCAGCGCTCAGGGCAAGGTGGTGTACGAGGACGCCAAGGGCCTGCTCCAAATCGACAGCGACGGCTACTATTATTATAACGCGTCCCAAGGGCAGACAGAAGCAGAGGGCGGAAGCTATGAAACCGCCAACTTCGCGGTGCTCGGCCAGGAGAACGGCGTCAACCAGTTTACCCTCTATGACACCTGGGGAGTAAAGGGCGGCAGTAACTCCGCTGACAAAGGGCAGGGGATGTTCTTTCCCTTTGACGGCAACGCCACACAGGATACGACCACGGACACCGAGCTTCACAATTACTTCGGCATGACCATGACCACCCAGTTCATCCAGCAGTACGGCGGCTACACCCGGCCAGAGGGCGATAGCAACCGCAAGCCCATCACCTATGAGTTCTCCGGCGACGACGACGTGTGGGTGTTCATCGACGGGGTGCTGGTGGCTGATCTGGGGGGCAACCACGATGCGGTGAAGGTGGAGATCGATTTTTCCACGGGCACCGTGAAACTGAGCTGGAAGGATGCAAACGACCAGGGAAGCGGGCTGGAAGGCGATTTTGAAGTCAAAGAAACCGCCTATTTCGAGGATATTTTTGCCGGTACCGGAGTAGAGCTTGAATCTGTGGCAGACGGAACCGATGTGGGTCCGGGACGGCAGAACGCCCAGACCCTGCCCGACAACAGCTACCACACGCTCAAGTTCTTCTACCTGGAACGGGGCGGCGCATCCAACATGTCCATGAAGTTCAACCTGAGTACCATTCCCTCCACAGACGTCGTCAAGGTGGACCAGAATGGCGAAGCGGTGTCTGGCGCGGAATTTGCGCTGTATGCGGTCAAGGGTGAGCAGTACCCCACCGCCACAGTGGACAACGCTGGTAATGTGAGCTGGAGCGATGGTGGTAGCGCATCTCCCGTCTTGCTGGCGGAAGGGCGCACCGGGAGCGACGGCGCGCTAACGCTGACCGAGATCGAAGACGGCAGCAGCACGGACAAACCGCTGTCCCTGCAGGCGGTATGGGACGAGCACCAAAAGAATTACGGATACGTCGGAGCCAACGGGCAGCGGCGGCTTAACCTGGTGCTGGTGGAAACCACAATCCCCAATGGCTACCGCTCTAACAGCGGCGGCCAGTACCAGCTTTACATGCGGGAACTGAACCTGGACAATGCTTATGTGAACAGCCAGAATCAGACGGTCCTTTTGCTGTCCAATGATTACTGGACCACGGGTGCGTACGCAAATCCAAAGGTGATGGTGCGCTCCGGTATGAGCGTCACACAGAGAAACGGTCAACAAACAGGATCACTGGGGGAAGACGGCGGCACGATGTTCGCCGTTATGATGCATAAGGGCAGCGACGATCAGTGGCACGTTGTCACCGGAGACCCCATCGAGGGCTGGGTGGAGGACGAAGCCGGCCTCAGCTCGGGCGGCGGCTCTAATGCGGTTGCAAGCGTAATCCATGCCTTACAAGATAAAACGGTGGATGTGTTCACGCTGAATGGCAGCGGCTCTTATTCCGTCACCATCGAGAATCTGCCCGGCGATATTGACAGCTACAGCGCGGTTTCCGGCGACAAGGCCACCTATGCCGTGGCGTATTATTACACCACCGGGAAAGTGGCAGACGGCAGACTGGATAGTAGTGTCACCAGCGAGAACACCTGGCTGGTGGATGATACGGCGTTTGAACGCATTTTTGCCGCCAATCTGTATGTACCCAATATTGAGAATAAGATCGTGGTCCAGCGGGTAGACGAAGGGGGCAACGCCATCAACGGCGTGACCTACGCGGTGTACGATGCGGGAGAGAATTTCGGAAACATTCCCGAGGGTATGTCCCTTGAAGCAATCGGTCAGGCAATCCGCAACGCTGGTTTTTCTGACGCGGTCACCTTGGATGGCGATAAGACCATCAACCGGGTTGGAAACCAGGTCGAAACCAGTTCGCTGACCAAGGAGACGGATGGCATTACGATGGGCGGCGCGCTGGTGATGTCAGGCGGGCAGTTTGACGTGCAGGACCAGACCTCTAACTGTTACATTCTGGTGGAACAGTCGGTGGCAAATGCCACCTATGCCAACGGCGATGGCCGGGCCATTGTCAACGGGTATGCGGACCCGGTCCTGTTCTATGTAGGCCGGGCGGGCCAAGGCGTATACGCCAACGCCGCAGACAGCGGCGACGGCGTGAGCGTGCTGCGGGGTGTGGGCGCGTTGGTGGAGAGCGTGACCCAGTTTGCCAATCACAGCCTGGGCGACGATACGCTGGCGCAAATTCAGGCGGAGCTGTATGTCAGGAGGGATGGAACAGACTGGGCAGAGGCGGACAGCGCTAACACCGGAGGCGGCGTGAGCGAGGGTCAGAATCCCATGAGCCTGACCTATCAAAGAGATGGCGCGTCCGTCGAATATGTGAATGAGAAGAAGGGCGAAAGCACCGCCCTGGCCACGAACGCGGGCTGGTCCAAGCTGAAGGTTACCCAGGGAAAGCGGCCTGCGGGCGCGCAGACTTGGACGGACCTGCAGGGAACCGAGCTCACCGACCTATTCTCCGGCACCGTCATCATCCGCATCGCCGCCGCCAGCACCGGGGACCTGTCGGTCACTAAGGAGGTGAATACGGCGGAAAACTCGGAGGCGGCTCCGGCGGACGATAGCTTTGCATTCACCGTAGAACTGAGCGACCCAGAGAACATCGAGGTAGGCAGTGAAACCGTGCCGGTAGACCTGGCGGACGACGCCAGACAGCTGGGGAGCGTGACTGGCAAGGAGTATTCCTATACAGTAACGGATAAAAACGGTAATTCTGTGGTGGAGAGCGGCACCATTGCGGTACAAACGGATAACACCATTACCGTGCAAACAACATCCAACCCATCTCAACTGGTGAAAGCCGATGATGAGACGGGCCAGCTCCTGGTTACCCTAAAGGCAGGACAGACGTTTACCGTAAAAGACCTTCCGGCAGGCACACGGTATACGGTGACCGAGACGGATAAGCCCTGGTATACCGGGAACATGGCGGTGACAGCCAACGATGCGGCGGTCACCGGCTCCAATGGGGCCTACGAGCTTGCCGCCGGGGTGAACCAAGTGACGGTGACCAATACTTACAATAAAAACGGCGTGATTTACGGCGACGACGAGGGCGAGACCTATCTGAACGTCCATAAGACAGTAACCGGCGAAGACGGCTGGGATCTAGCTGGCAACGGATTTACCTTTACGATGACTGGGGTTGCGGACGATAATGGCGTTGCTCCACCCATGCCAGAGGGGACTCAGGCGGGCAGCGGCAGTACGACGATTACCATTGGAAACGATACGCCGGAACATACAAGCGAGTTCGGGCCCATCACCTTTACGGAGGCGGGAACCTATACCTATCTCATCGAAGAAGCCGTTCCAGCTCGTCCGGTCGCCGGAATGACCTATGACAAGACGGTGTACCAGTTGACCATTACGGTGACGCAGAGCGGCGGGGGAGGAAAGACCTCCCTTGAAATTAGAACTGTGACGCTGAAACAGGCGGAGAAGGTTGAGAGCGGGATAGACTGGGAAAACGCCCGAGATGCGAAGGCAGTCGTCTTTGAAAATTCCTATGCCGCCCCCAGCGGAGTGCTGTACGGCAGCGCTGCTTTCAAGGTGAGCAAGGATTACGCTGAGGGCGAAGGCCTGGAGGACTACGATGGCCAGGTAAAGTTCACCATCACTGGAACAGGGACGGGCGCGGACAGTCAGACCATCGAAGCGCCGCTTCCGAATCCGGCCGAGGTCTCGATTTCCGGGGAAGGCAGCGCGAGCTTTGGCGACATCACCTTTACCCAGGCAGGCGAATATGTCTATACCATTCAGGAGACGGATCCCAATGTCACGGGGATGGAGTACGACAGGGCCGTATACACGGTGACGGTGAACGTGACGCTGGCAGACGACAACAAAACGCTGCATGTGGGAGCGCCCACTTATCAAACGTCTGACGGAGCATACGACTATAACAACGCCGCCGGAATGACATTTACCAACGTTTACACCCACCAGGTGGCGGACGGGACGCTGACCATAAGCAAAAAAGTGGAGGGCGGTGGCGCAGGGGAGCTGTTTGGATTTAAACTTGACTTTGGCACTTACAGCGGCACCCTGCCCTATGTGATTACCGGGGAGGATGGGACCCCGGTGGACAGCGGCACGTTGACCGTTGCCGGTGGAAGCGTCACGAAGGTGCTTCCCGCCGGAGGGCCTGAAGAGGACCCAGACCCCAGCGAGAGCGCAGACCTCAGCGAGAGCGCAGACCCCAGTGAGAGCGCAGACCCCAGTGAGAGCCCAGACCCCAGTGAGAGCGCGGACCCAAGTGAGAGCGCAGATTCCAGTGAAGCCCCCGCTGATTCCGGTGAGGCTCCCAGCGCGGAGCCTACGCCTGCGGCTTCCCCGGATCCTGACCCGGGCGCCGCCCCAGAGCCAGGCCCCAACGGGGAAAACGAGAGCGAGAGCCCCATTGCCCGGGCGCTTCACGTACTGGCGAGCTTCTTTGCCGGCGGCGGGGAGGACCAGGCGAATTCCGGCGGCCGCTTTGACAGCGGATTGACCTTGTGGCTGGGCCACGGAGAGTCCATTGCCATCGGCGACGATACCGCAACGCTGCCCGGCGGCACCGTCGTTACGGTAACGGAGACGGAGTGCCAGGGCTATCAATCTACGCATGCTCATGGGGTGCAATATAACATCGACGGCGATACAGTCGTGGAGGTTACCAACCGTACCAAGGCCGCGCCCGGCCTGAGCGTGACCAAGCGGGCGGACCGGAGCAGCATCCAAGTGGGGGAGACCGTGACCTATACCGTCACTGTGAAGAATACCGGCAATACAACTTTAACTGGGATCACCGTCACAGATACGTTTGACGGGGCGGGACAGATGGACTTCCATCGGTCCGATGCCGTGACAGACAACGGAGACGGTTCCTTTACCATCGCTGCGCTTGCCCCAGGGGCGGAGGTGACGATCACGGCTTCCTATACCGCGGTTCCTGCGGACGAGGGTAAGACGCTGTCCAACACTGCCGTAGCTACCGCCGGAGACGGCACTAGGGGTGAGGATACGGAACATGTCCCGGTGGACAAGGACGAGCCAATCATCCCGCCTCCGGTGCTCTCAGGCACACTGCGGATTCAAAAGACGGTGAGCGGCACCGGGGCGGACTGGAATGGCTCCTTCCAGTTCCTCATCACCTTGAGCAGTAAGATCAGCGGCAGTTATGACGGAGTGTGGTTCGACCAGGGCCAGGCTGTGGTCACCATCCAGGCGGGCCAGACTCTGACCATTACCGGCCTGCCCTATGGGACGCGGTATACCGTTACGGAGTTGGACAGCGGCGCTTATACCGTCACATCGGAAAACGCTGCGGGCACCATTGGTACCCCCAACCAAATTGTATACTTCCACAACCATTTGGACGGGCCCAGCGGCCTGAATACCGAGGACCACTATGCCTACCTCATTGGCTTTACGGACGGGACAATCCGGCCGGAGGCCAGTATCACGAGAGCCGAGGTGGCAACGATTTTCTTCCGCCTGCTCACCGATGAGGCTCGGGAACGATACTGGAGCCAAGCTAACCCATATTCTGATGTGGCGGCGGAGGACTGGTACAACAACGCCATATCCACGCTGACGAACATGGGGATTTTGGAGGGCAAGGGAGACGGAGCGTTCCACCCCTTGGACACCATTACCAAGGCAGAGTTTGCCACGATTGCGGTGCGGTTCTTCGACCATACGGCGGAGTACCGGGAGGGCACGTTTGTGGATGTGGACGCAGCGGTGTGGTATGCTGATTATGTCCAAGCCGCAGCGGACAAGGGCTTGATCGAGGGCAACGGCGCCGGATACTTTGAGCCGATGCGGAACATCACCCGTGCGGAGGCGGCCACCATTGTGAACCGGACGTTGGGACGCAGGCCGCATGAGGATCACCTGCTGCTCTGGGCGGAGATGATCGTATGGCCGGACAATGCCAACCGGAACGCCTGGTATTACGAGGCCATGCAGGAGGCCACCAATTCCCATGACTATGTGTGGACCAATGAGGACAGCGAAAGTGTGGAGCAGTGGACCGAGAAGCTTCCTGAACGGGATTGGGCCGCACTGGAGCAGATCTGGTCCAATGCCAATTCTGCGCCTGGCGGCGAGGTGATGGAGAAAAACACCTCCCATTGAAAAGGGGGGTAGCGCTGTAAAGGACACAAACATGAAAAAGGACGGTACGGTGTTCAAACCGTACCGTCCTTTTTCTGCGGTCGGAGCCAGGGAAACTCCGGCTCTCAATTTTTTGGTCAGGGGTGAAAAACATAGCGGTCCAGCCGCTCCATAGCCTCCTGCACTCGAGATAGGGGCAGAGCCAGGTTCATGCGGATGGAGCAGGGACCGTGGAAGGGACGGCCGTCCTGCCAGGCCACGCCCACATCCCAGCCGGCCCGCAGTAGCTGGTCCAGAGTCTTGCCGTTGTCCCGGCACCAGGCGGTGCAGTCCAGAAACAGCATATAGGTCCCCTGAGGCCGAGCCGCCTGGACACCGGGGAAATGCTGAGCGATGTAGCCTAAGGCATAGTCCACGTTGCCGGTGAGGACGTGGCGCAGCTCGTCCAGCCACTCGTAGCCCTCCGGCCGGTAGGCGCCGATGAGGGCGTGCATGGACATCACGTTCATGTCGTTGTAGTGGCACAGGGAAGATTCCCGTTCCACCCGTTCCCGCAGGGCCTTATTGTAGATGATGTGGTAGCTGCCGATCAGCCCGGCCAGGTTAAAGGTCTTGGAGGGGGCGTACAGGGCCACGGTGCGCATCCGGGCATCCTCGGACACGGACTGGAGAGGAATGTGCTGATAGCCCTCCAGAGTGAGGTCGGACCAGATCTCGTCGGAGATGACCATAACGTCGTTGTTCCGATAGATCTCCATGGCCTGTTCCAGCTCCCAGCGCTCCCACACCCGGCCGCAGGGGTTGTGAGGAGAACAGAACACGGCGGCATGAATTTGATTCTCCTTGAGCTTTCGGTCCATATCGTCAAAGTCCATCCGCCACACGCCGTTCTCATCCAGCTTCAGGGGGCTGAGAACGATGCGGTAGCCGTGGCTTTCGATGCTGTTGGTGAAGCCGATGTAGGTGGGGGAGTGGACAAGGACTTTGTCTCCGGCGGAACACAGCACCCCCAGGGTGCTGATCAGTCCGCCCAGCACGCCGTTTTCATAGCCGATGCACGCCCGGGTCAGGCCAGTGACGTGGTTGCGCGTCTCCTGCCAGCGGATAATGGAGTTAAAATATTCCTCCGTGGGGGCAAAATAGCCGAAAGCGGGGTGCTGTGCCCGCTGGATCAGGGCTTGGGTGACGGTAGGAACAGTGGGGAAGTTCATGTCCGCCACCCACATGGGGATAGGGTCAAAACCTTCCTTGGGAGCGCCGGGGGCGGTGCCGTGGCCCAGGGCGTCAATGGCGATGGCGTCCTTGCCTCGGCGGTCGAGGACACTGGTAAAATCGTATTTCATCTGTATTTGGCGCACGTGCGCGCCAAGCCTCCTTTCCGGCTGACGGGCATAAAGGACCGTCAGCACATCAACAAATCAGCGAACCTTAAAAGGTCCTGACATAGCGCAGGTCTACACAGACAGCGTCCGGCGGAAAGGGGATCTCCGCATGGGTGCCGTCCCAGGAAAAGCCGTGGCGGGCGTAAAAGCGGCGGGCCTTTTCATTTTCCCGCAGGACAAAAACGAATTGCTTGGAAAAGCCCAGCGTTCGCAGGCGGCGGACCACTTCATCGAACAGCATCCCGCCGTATCCCCGGCCCCGCTCTTCCGGATGAGTGTAGAAGGAGACAATCTCCCCCCAGTCCTGATAAGCGTCGTTGGGGAACGCAGAGGGCTGCCCGGCGTTGAGGTTTTCTGTCCTGGCCGGACCGTAATTGATACAGGCCACTGGAGTATCCTCTCTGTAAAGGAGCAGACCATGACAACGGCCTGTCTCGTAGTCGGTCCGAAACTGTCCCACCCAACGCTCGTCGGTGATCTCCCGGGCCATGTACTCGTCAGGGACATATCCTCGGTAAGTATCCCGCCAGCCCAGAGCGTGGATCAGGGACATGGCCCGGAAGTGATCTTCCGTGCAAGCGTCCACAAAAGAAAGATCTTCAGACAAGATGGTCACCTCCGTAATTAGATGGGGACACAGCCCCCGCAGATTTAGGAAATGCACTCCCTGAAAAGCGGGGCACAGTTCCCCAGTTGGCGCTGTGAAAAAGAGCGGGGAAAAAGAAGCCGTTACGTCAAGGGTGCGCTTTTAGAGATGGGCTACACCACGCCGACCAGCTCCCGCTCACGGTCAGTTTGAGCGGAAGCGCGTTCCCGCTCCTGCTTGGCCAAGGCTTTGGCGTTGGCCAGCATGAGCTTGATGCGGTTTTCCTGGTTGATTTTGGTAGCGCCGGGGTCGTAGTCGATGGCCACAATATTGGAGTTGGGGTAGTCGTCCTTCAGCTTACGGATCATGCCCTTGCCCACGATATGGTTGGGCAGACAGCCAAAGGGCTGAGTGCACACGATGTTGGGCACCCCGGCGTGGATGAGTTCCAGCATCTCCCCGGTGAGCAGCCAGCCCTCGCCCATCTTGTTGCCGTCGCCCAGATAACCCTTGACCAGCTGATGCATATTCTCAAAGGTGCCGGGGCGGCGGAAACGGGTTTTGGCGATGGCGGCGATCATATCCTTCTGGCAGGCCTCGATATAGCCCTTAAAGACTTGGCAGATCTTCTTTTTTAGCCATAGGCCGCCGTAGATGTTTACGTCCACCTCCCGGTTGAAGATCTTAAAGATCATAAAATCGGTCAGGCCGGGCACCACGGGTTCTGCCCCTTCGCTGAGCAGAAAGTCCTCCAGGTTGTTGTTGCCCAGGGGAGAGAATTTGACATAAATTTCGCCCACGACACCCACCCGGACCTTTTCCTCGCCGGATACGGGAATGGCCTCGAAATCCCGGCAGATATCATCAAAAGCCAGGCGCATCTGCTTGCGGCTCATGCCCTTGCCCTTTTGGAAGCCCTCGATGAGACGGCTCTGCCAGTACTCCACCATTTTGTCCGTCTCTCCGTGGGTAAGCTCATAAGGGCGAACCTGGTTGGCCAGACACACGATCAGATCACCGTACATCATGGCGTAGATCATCTTGCGGATCATGGACAGGGTCAGAGTCCAGCCAGGATTTTTCTCCAGCCCGGACAGGTTGACGGAGATGACGGGGACGAATTCCAAACCAGCCTTGACCAAGGCCTTGCGCAGCAGGTGAATGTAGTTGGACGCCCGGCAGCCACCTCCGGTCTGGGTGATGAACAGGGCAATTTTGTGGGGGTCATAGCCGCCGTTTTTGATGGCGTCGATGAGCTGGCCGATGACCAGAAGGGCGGGATAACAGGTGTCGTTGTGGACATATTTCAGCCCCTCGTCCACGATGCCCCGGTGGTTGGTGGTGAGCATATCCACCTTATAGCCCTCCAGCTCCAGAAGCTGGCGGAACATACCGAAGTGGACGGGCAGCATCTGGGGCATGAGGATGGTATACTCCTCCTTCATCTCCTTGGTGAACAGCAGACGCCCGTCCTTATCATAGACTAGTTTTGCCATAGAATGAAGCTCCTTTCAGGAGAGGTCAAAGCTCGGACCAGTACATCAGTCCGGCGGAACGCTGGTAGCCCAGGGAACGCTGCAGAGCCAGAGACGGCTCGTTGCCGTCAAACACCTGGCCATAAGGGATATGCCCTCGGGACAGCTCCAAATTGGTGAGATAGGATTGCAGCAAGGTGGCGATCCCTTGACGGCGGTAGTTCGGCAAGACCTCCAACAGACCCACAGTGCCCTCAGCGTGAAAACCAATAAATCCGGCCAGGTTTGCCCCATCAAAGGCTCCGTACAGCGCCCCCAAGGCGATGCGCCCGGACAGATATCCGCCGTCAGTCAGCTGATAGTGAGCCTCCACCAGAGGCAGGTGGTCCATAGTCAGCGGACGGATCTGGAAGCGGGAGGGGGGGAGGTCCAGCGGTTCACGGGCGAGGTAGCCTACTTGCCAGCAGGAAGTCATGGACTGGTATCCGAAGCGCCGCCGGAGGGCGGGGAAGGAGTGCGCCTCATGGATGGTGACAAATTCCGGCTTTATAGGAATGAGGGAGCATAAGTGCTCTGCCACAGCCTCGTTTTGGGCAAACATAGTGTAGAGAACTCCGTTATCGTCCTGGTTGGACACGGCCACCAGCGCTCCCTCCGGCGCGGCGTACAGCACCCGGCCGGTGCCCCTGCGGACAGGTTCAGTCATATCAAGGTACAGCGCCGGGTCCCGTTCAAATACCGCCTGGCAGCGGGATAAATCAGTCATTGTATGCTCCTTTGCGACAGTGCGAAGCGCTGCGTATGCGGCGTTTTACTGGTTGTTCTTTTTGCGCTCGTCCATGGCCGCCATCAGGGACCTCACCCGGATCTTTACCGCGCCCAGATTGCTGATGTCATCGATCTTCAGCTGGGTGTAAAGCTTTCCTCCATCTTCCAGGATGGAGCGAACCTCGTCGCCGGTAATGGCGTCGGTGCCGCAGCCGAAGCTCACCAGTTGGATGAGCTGCATATCCGGCTGCTCACACACATACCGGGCGGCGTTGTACATCCGGGACTGGAAGGTCCACTGGTTGAGCACCTTCCGGGGGGCGTAGTCCTCATGGAAGGCCACCGCGTCCTCGCTGACCAGCACAAAGCCGAAGGAGGTGATCAGGTCGTTGATGCCATGGTTGATCTCCGGGTCGATGTGGTAGGGCCGCCCGGCCAGCACGATGATGGGGCGGCCTTCGCGCCGGGCCTGATCGATGTAGGCCTGGCCAGTGGTGCGGATGTCCTGCTTATAGGCGTCATAGGCGGCGTAGGCCCGCCGGATGGCGGCGGCAGCCTCCTTTTTGGGCACGCCGAAGGTGTCGCGGAACCACTGGGCGCCGATGCGCTCGTAATCCTTGGGACGATGCAGGCCCACATAGGGGTCCAGAAAGCGGACCTGTTTCAGATCGGGCACGTTGGCGGCCAGCAGCTCGGGGTAGTAGGCCACCACCGGGCAGTTGTAGTTGTTGTCCGAAGTCTTTTCGTCGAAGTTGTAGGACATGCAGGGGTAGAAGATGGCATCCACGCCCTTTTCCACTAGGGCCACCACATGGCCGTGGAGCAGCTTAGCGGGGTAGCACACCGTATCTGAGGGGATGGTGCGCTGGCCCTTGATGTACAACTTTCGGGAGGACTCGGGGGAGAGGACCACCTCGAAGTTCAGCGCCGTGAACAGCTCGAACCAGAAGGGCAGGTTCTCATACATATTCAGCCCAAAGGGGATGCCGATACGGCCCCGGGAGCCGTCCCCGCTGCCCTTGCCCTCCAGAGAGCGCAGCTTCTTGTATTTGTAGTTGTACAGGTCGGGCAGCTCCACCTTGGCCTTGCCCAGGGGGCGGGAGCAGCGGTTGCCCGAGATGAATCGGCGGCCGCCGTCAAAGGTGTTGACGGTGAGAGAGCAGTGGTTGGTGCACAGATTGCAGGTGACGGGTTTTGCTGTGTGGGAGAAGGACTGTAATGCTTCCACACTTAACAGAGTGGACTGCTCCAGCCCCAGATTTCGGGCGGCCAGGGCCGCGCCAAAGGCGCCCATGATGCCCGAGATGGTAGGCCGGGTGACGTTGCGGCCCAGCTCCTGCTCAAAGGCCCGGAGCACCGCGTCGTTGTAGAAGGTGCCCCCCTGGACCACGATGTGCCGGCCCAGATCATCGGCGTTGGCGGCCCGGATGACCTTGTATACCGCGTTTTTCACAATGGAGATGGACAGGCCGGCGGAGATGTCCTCCACGCTGGCCCCGTCCTTCTGGGCTTGCTTGACACTGGAGTTCATGAACACGGTGCACCGGGAGCCCAGGTTCACCGGATGCTTGGCGAAGAGACCGATCTTGGCGAAGTCGGCGATACTGTAGCCCAGGGCCTTGGCGAAGGTCTCGATGAAAGAGCCGCAGCCGGAAGAGCAGGCCTCGTTGAGCATGATGGAGTCCACCGCGCCGTTGCGGATCTTGAAGCACTTCATGTCCTGGCCGCCGATATCGATGATGAAGTCCACGTCCGGGTTGAAGTGGGCGGCGGCCCGGTAGTGGGCCACGGTCTCCACCAGACCCAGGTCACAGGAGAAAGCGTTTTTGATGAGGTCCTCCCCGTAGCCGGTGACGGCGGAACCCTTTATGGTGATGCGGTCCCCACACAGCTTATAGATCTCCTTCAGCTGCTCCAGCACGATGGCCACCGGGTTGCCCAGGTTGGAGTGGTAGTAGGTATAGAGCAGCCCTCCGTCCGGGGTGATGAGGGCCATCTTGGTGGTGGTGGAGCCGGCGTCGATGCCCAGATAGGCGTCCCCGGTGTAGGTGGCGATATCTGCCTGGGGCGGTGTGGAGGCGTTGTGCCGGGCGGTGAAGGCGTCGTACTCCGCCTGGTTTTGGAACAGGGGAGGCATGGTGTCCACCACCGTGGTGGCCCCGCGGCTCTCCTCCAGCAGCTTGAGCAGTTCCTCAAAGGGGCGGGACTCAAAATCGGTGGAGCACAGGGCCGCCCCCATAGCGGCAAAGCAGTCCCCGTCCTCCGGGAAGATGGCGTGCTCCTCATCCAGCTGCAAGGTCTTCACAAACCGCTCCCGCAGCCCCATGAGGAAGTGCAGCGGCCCGCCCAGAAAGACGATCTTGCCCTTCAGCTCCCGGCCCTGGGTGAGGCCGGCCACCGTCTGGTCCACCACCGCCTGGAAGATGGAGGCGGCCACGTCCTCTTTCCGGCCGCCCTGGTTCAAAATGGGCTGGATGTCGCTCTTGGCGAACACGCCGCACCGGGAGGCGATAGGGTAGATCTTCTCGTGTTTTAGGCTCAGCTCGTCCAGCTCGCTCACCGTGACGTTCATCAGCGTAGCCATCTGGTCGATGAAGGCGCCGGTGCCCCCGGCGCAGGAGCCATTCATCCGCTCCTCCAGCGCGCCGCCGAAGAAGATGATTTTGGCGTCCTCGCCCCCCAGCTCAATGACCGCGTCTGTGTCCGGTATGTAGGCGTTCACCGCCGCGGCGGTGGCGTACACCTCCTGGACGAAATCCAGCCCCGCGGCCTTGGCCACGCCTAATCCAGCCGAGCCGGTGACCACCAGCTTGACTTTCTGCCCGGTCAGCATATCCCGGATGGAGCGCAGCGTCTCGCAGGCCCGCTCCCTAGCCTTGGAATAGTGCCGCTCGTAGGAGCGGAACAGCAGCTTGTTGTTCTCGTCCAGCACCACCACCTTGACCGTGGTGGAGCCGATATCAATTCCGACACGCAGATCCATGCTATCACACCTCTTGCCCGTGAAAGGTCCACGGAAACCAATCCATGATATTTATAACTTACTTATTTTATAGGAGTTGCGTCGAATTTTCAACTGTGTTTTTCTGACAGAGACAAGAAATTTTGACGGTATTCTACTGTTGACAAGGTGTATTATCTGCATTATAATAAATAATGCAAAAAAAGGGGGGAGACCATGCTTTTACATCTGGATTTCAGCAGCGGTGTGCCCATCTACCAGCAGATCCGCAACCAGATCGTACTGGGCATTGCCAGCGGCAGCCTGCCGCCGGGACAGCGGCTGCCCACCATTCGCGGGCTGGCGGAAGAGGCGGGTATTAACATGATGACGGTAAACAAGGCATATCAGCTGTTGAAGCAGGAGGGGTATATTCAGACCGACCGGCGCAGCGGGGCTATGGTGTGCCCCCAGGTGGGAAGGACAGGACCCAGCGAGGAGACCCTGCGCGCTCTGCGGCTGCATCTGTCTGAGCTGCGGCTGGCAGGCGTGGGCAGGGATGAGGCGCTGGAGCTGTGCGCCAGACTATATGACGAGGGGGAACAAGAATGATTGTGAGGATGATTTTGTGGCTGTGCGTCATCTGGGTACCCGCCATGGAGTACATCTTCATGGCCAACGAGACAAAGTTCAAGAAAAACATTACTATCGGCGTGACCCTGCCCCATGAGGGCCGGACAGACCCCGAGGTGCAGGGGCGGCTGAAACGCTTTAAGGTTCAGCTGGGAGTGGTGTGCTTGGGATTGACGCTGCTGGCACTGGCGGGGTTGCTGCTACCGGCGGACATAGGGCTGAGCCTGACTTTGATGCTGGTGTGGGTTGACGCGGCCATTGTGGCGCCCATGGTGCTTTACGCTCTGTGCAATCGGGATCTGAAGCGCATCAAGGCGCAACGGGGCTGGAGGCGGCTGCCGGAGGCGACGGTAACGGTGGACCTGACTGCGGCGGCTCAGCCGGGGAAAGAGCTAAACTTGGCGCATTTTCTGCCCCCACTGGCGGTCAGCCTACTCCCCGTCGTGTGGGAGCTGGTGGCAGGGGAGGCGCTGTTGGGGGCGCTCATGCTGACATTTCCCCTGTGTGTGGCCCTTTTCTATATTCTGTACCGCTATGCATTCCGCCGCCGTTCTGAGGTGGTGGACGACAACGCCAGCCTCACGGAGACACTTACCCGGCTGCGGCGGCGGTACTGGCGCAGGACCTGGCTGTGGGTCAGCTGGTTTATGGCCTTGTTCGCCATGGGAATGGAGCTGTGCTTCTATGCGCCCCTGGCCGGGGGCGTGTTCGTCGGCGTGCTTACTCTGGGGCTGATGGTGGTGTGTTTCCGGCTGGAGTTCGGCCTGCGCCGGGCCCAGGAGAAGCTCACTGTCAGCAGCGGCACTGGCTGGTATGTGGACGAGGATGACAAATGGCTGTGGGGCCTGTTCTACTACGACCCCCACGACCGCCGGATCATCGTGAATAACCGTGTGGGCATCAACACCACTATGAATCTGGCCCGCCGGGGCGGCCAGGCGATGATGGGGCTGGTGGCAGCCCTACTGATTTTCATGCCCCTGCTGGGAGTGTGGATCATGGGAGAGGAGAACGCCCCAGTGGAACTCGCCCTCAGCGACACGGCCCTGACAGCAAGCCATGGGCGCAGCGAGTATGAGATCGCCCTGGACGATATCCAAGAGGTGCAGCTGCTGGACCAGCTGCCCGACGGCCTGCGCCGGGTGATGGGCACCGCCATGGACACAGTACAGAAGGGTCAGTATACCAGCGCGGAACTGGGCAGCCTGACCCTCTGCCTGGACCCCCGGACGGGCCCCTGGCTATTGGTGACCACCCGAGAGGAGACGGTGTACTTACTGGGGAGCAGTGCCCCAGAAGCGGCAGAAGAGATCGCTGTCAGCTTGGGGACATTGCCGTGAAGTTTGGCGGCTAACTGCGCAAGATAGAGCGGCGCCCGTTGACACACAGAAACGGCCCCGGCGGGCCGGCTGTATAGCCGGCCC
>URQA01000015.1 GCA_900549885.1 uncultured Eubacteriales bacterium
TATCCAGCGGCCCATCTCTCCCCGGGCCATTTTGCACAGCGTCCCCTTCTCCACCACACGGTCCTCCCGCAGCTCGCCGAACACGCAGGTCACCACCCTTGTCCCCGGCGGCAGATGGGGCAGCACCGCCCGGCTGTACTCTTTGGAGGCCAGGTCGATGACCAATGCTCCCTCTTTCAGGGCGGACAGCTCCTCCACCCCCAGCACCCGGGCGGGGGCGGTGTTCACCACCAGGTCGTAGCCGCACAGCCAATCGGGTAGGCGGTCGGCCCGCTCAGTGCCCAGCCCCATGGACTGGGCCAGAGACCGCTGCTCATACCGCCGGGCAGCCACCGTGACCCTGGCCCCCAGAGCCTGGAGCCGGGGAGCCAGTGCCCTCCCCACCCGGCCGAAGCCCACCACCAGCACCCGTGCTTCATGGAGTGTGATGGGCAGCTCCTCCATGGCGATCTGGATGGCTCCCTCCGCCGTGGGCACGGCGTTGAGGATGGCCAGCTCCTCCCGGGCAAAATAATCCCGGAGGAGCAGTCCCCGCTCCTCCGCCATGGTTCGAAGCTGGGCTGACACCATGCCGGCACATAGCAGTTGGCCGGGAACCAAGACATCCAGCACCGTCTCCAGCCGGGGCGGATCCCCGCACATAGGGGCGTTGAGCCGTCCCCCTTCTCCCACGGCGGGCAGGGGCAGGATGACACAGTCCGCCAAAGCAATGCCCTCCAGGCTGGGCTGGCACCGCACCCCCTCTCCCCGCTCCATGGCAAAGGTATGTACCGTGTGTCCGTCGTCGGCCAGCAGCCGGGCCAGCGCCGCCTGCCGGGGGTCGCCCCCCACCACCCAAATATGTTTCGCCCGCAGCATCCTATGACCTCCTGTTTCCGCAGGGGCACAGCGGCCCCGGTCCTTCCGTCCTCAAGACAGTGTATGTGGCGGGCGGCGAAATGACACCGGGCCCGCCTTACAAAGGGCGGGCCCGGCGCGGGCGTTCCTTCACTTGATCTCCACGGCAAGGGGTGTGTCCAGCCTGTGCCACAGCGTCCGATTCAGCCGGAGCGTGACGGTGTCATAGGCGTAGTTTGGCTCCAGATAAACCACAGGCTCCATGACGTCCAGCTCATCGTTTGTACTCACCTCGCTCCGGGTGCAGCTGTACTCCTTTCCCGTGGGGTCAAAGTAGCACCCACGGAACAGATTGACGCCGCCAAATTCTCTCATAGGCGCCTCAAACCGGAGCTCGACGCCCTCTTTCCCCCGGTTCACGCCGGTGAGCGCCGCGCCCTCCGGCAAGCCGACCGCCGTCTTGCCCACGAGATCCACCGTCACCTCTTGCCTGTCCGGGTCCAGCCAGGAAACGCCGGTGACATACAGGGTCAGACGCTCGGTACCAGCAAACCATGGGCTGGCCACTCGCCGGTCGAAGGCAAAACCTGTCACTGGGTCGCTGTACCCGGCAAGACCACCCTCGGCTTCATAGCGGTTTCCCTCCTCGTCCTCCAGATAGAAGTCCAGATCTTCCAGCCACATGCTGTTATCTCCGCTGTCCTTCAGCTTGAGCCGGGCGTGGGTGGGGTAGATCTCCAGTGCCTCCACGCAGATGCGCTGGCCGTCCAGCTCCAGCCAGCGGTCGACCTGATACACCACGCCGCTGGCGGTGTACGCCGGGTCAAAGGTGATGTCGAAGGCGAACGTCTCCTCCGCTGGGCCGCCGGGCGCGGATGCCATGACCTCATCCATGGCGCTCAGGCTCTCGACGGGCCGGACTCCAAACGTGACGGTCATACGGTCGGGCACCTGATTTTTGTCGTTGAAGTCGATGATATACCGGCGCAGCTCGCCGTTTTTTTCCTGCTGGCCCGACGAAACCACGGAAAATGCCCGGTCGCCTGCGTCGATGTCGCAGTTGAGCAGGGTATAGGGCTTCGTCCCGTCCTCATTCTCCACACAGACGAACAGGTTCACCTGCTGCTGGTCCACGATAACATATTCTACCGCCATGGTAATGCCGTCTTTCGTCTGACTCTGGCCGATGACCTGCACATAGTCGTGCTCCACCGCCCGGCTCAGGCTACCTGACCAGTCTACCGCTGCCGCCAGGTCCCCCAGCACCGGGACATGGGAACAGGCTAGGGCAAAGGTGGGTACCGTGTTCACCAACAGCACAAAGGCGGCAAACGCCCCCGCCAGCGTCCCTACCGGCACTCCTACCCAGCGGCGGGCCTGGTGGCGCCTGGCCCGGGCCTTGGCCCGGGTGACGGTGTATTCCAGCTCTGGCGGCGTCTGGTCCAGTTCCCGGAGCAGAGTGTTGTATTCCTCGTTTCGGTTCATACCTGACCTCCTTCTTCCTCCGACAGTTCCAGCCGCAGCAGCGCCAGTGCCCGGCGTTGGCGGGTGGACACCGTCCCCGGCGGGATGCCTAAGATCTCCGCCGTCTCCGCCAGGGTGTAACCGGCAAAATACCGCAGGGCCACCACCGCCCGCAGCTCCTGGGGCAGGCGCTCCACCGCATCCCGCAGAGGCAAGCGGTCGTAAACCTCCGCCGCTGCCTCGGGCAGCTCGTCCATCGTTCGCTCCCGCTTGAGCCGCCGCAGCTCATCATTACATACATTGATCAGGATGCGGGTCATCCATGTATCAAAATACTCCGTCCGGCGCAGCCGCCTGCAGCTCAGCAGGCCCTTGTACACCGCCTCGTCCACTGCGTCCAGGGCGGCGGCATCCCCCGCCAGATACAGCCGGGCCGTCCGGTACAGCCGCCCCTTGAGCGCCTGAACCCGCTCCACATATTCCTGTTGATCCAGGATGGCTCCCCTCCTTTCTTGAAAGGCCTTTCACCCGTTAGACGGGGAGGCTGGGGCATTTCATTGGCTGATTGAAAAAAATTTTTTCCTGCGCTATAATGAATCTATCTTAACACAGTGAGGACAAGCTATGAACCCTTTGGAACAACTTCCCATTCCCTTGCTGGAGTGGTACCGGGACAACGCCCGGTCCCTGCCCTGGCGGGACGACCCCACCCCCTACCACGTGTGGGTGTCTGAAGTGATGCTCCAGCAGACTCGGGTAGCGGCGGTGCTGGACTACTACCGCCGATTCATGGCCGAGGTGCCTGACGTGGCCGCTCTGGCCGCCCTGAGCGAAGAGCGGCTGATGAAGCTGTGGCAGGGACTGGGCTACTACTCCCGGGCTCGGAACCTCCAGGCCGCCGCCCGGCAGATCATGGAGGAACATGGCGGTTCCTTTCCCTCAGACTATCAGGCGGTACGCGCCCTCAAGGGGGTAGGGGACTACACCGCTGGAGCTATTTGCTCCATCGCCTTTGGCCAGCCCGTCCCTGCGGTGGACGGCAACGTACTCCGGGTGGTGACCCGCGTCACTGGGGACGAGGGGGACATCACTACCCCTGCCATGAAAGCCAAGGTCGCAGCCCACCTGGCCCCCATCATCCCCCTGGACGACCCCGGCGCCTTCACCCAGGCCATGATGGAACTGGGCGCCACAGTTTGCCTGCCCAACGGCGCTCCATTATGTGATACGTGCCCGGCCCGGAGCTTCTGCACCGCCAGGCTGGAAAACCGGGTGGATATGCTCCCGGTGAAGACAAAGAAAAAGGCCCGCCGGGTGGAGGAGCGGACGGTATGGCTCATTTTCCATGAGGGGCGGGTGGCCCTTCGCCGCCGTCCGGCCAAGGGTTTGCTGGCCGGGCTGTGGGAGTACCCCAACGAGCTGTCTCCCGCTTCCCTGCCCCTGGAATGGGGAATTACCCCCCTGTCCAACGAGTATGGCTGTCAGGCCAAGCATATCTTCAGCCATATCGAGTGGCACATGACCGCCCGGGTGGTGGAGGCGGCTGCCAATACTCTGCCGGAGGGCTGGGTGTGGGCGGACAGGGCGCAGCTGCGGGAGGTGTACGCTGTGCCCAACGCCTTTGACGGAGTGGAGCATCTGGTGGACGATCAGGTCCGGTAGACAGGGGGCGCGCCGCCCCATGACAAAAAAGGAGTTGAGCGCCATGCTGTGTACCCTCTGCCCCCGCCGCTGCGGCGCCCTGCGCAACGAGCGCTGCGGCGAGGGCTTCTGCCATATGCCTGACCGTCTGGTGGTGGCCCGCGCAGCCCTCCACCAGTGGGAGGAGCCGTGCCTCACAGGAGAACACGGGGCAGGCACCATCTTTTTCTCCGGGTGCAATCTGGGCTGTGTGTTCTGCCAAAACCGCCAAATCAGCCACGAGAATTTCGGCACATTCATTTCTGAGTCCCGGCTGTACGAACTGTTCCAGGATCTAGCCGCTCAGGGTGCGGCATGCCTGGACCTGGTCACCCCCACCCACTTCGCCCACATCCTGGCCCGTGTGCTGTCCCGGCCTGTCCCCGGCGGACTGCCAGTAGTGTGGAACTGCGGCGGATACGATGCCGTTTCCGCCCTGCGGGCCCTGGAGGGGAAGGTGGATATCTACCTGCCCGACCTCAAGTACCTCTCTCCGGAGCGCGCTGGCCGCTATTCCGCCGCTTTGGACTATCCCCAGGCGGCCCAGGCCGCGATCTTGGAGATGTACCGCCAGCGGGGCCCTGTCCGGTTTGAAGGAGACGCCCTCAAAAGCGGGGTGCTTATCCGGCACCTGTTGCTGCCCGGCGGACTGCCCGAGGCTAGGCGGGTGATGGACTGGGTGGCGGAGTCCTTCCCGCGAGGAGCGGTGTTGTTCTCCCTAATGGCCCAGTACACCCCCATGGGGGACCTGTCCGCTTGTCCGGAGATCAATCGGCTTCTGCGTCCCAGCGAGGTCCGCGCAGCCCGGGACTACATGGCCGCCCTGGGTCTGCCCGGTTATGTGCAGGACCTGGAGGCGGTGGGAGAGCGGTTTGTCCCCGCCTTTGACCTGACCGGGTTGTGAGCCTATGAAAAGAAAACTTGCTTTTGGTGTCAAGACAGCATATAATAGCAGAAACATATGCAAGGGAGCCTCCCGAGGAAACATGATATCAACTATACCATTCCCTCCGACTTCCATGAGCTGATCCCAGAAGACCTTTGATCTTTTGAGGGTCCCTGTTTTTATTTTTCTTGCGGGCCGGAAGTGAATCCCGTCCCGAGCCGCGCCACCCGGCGCGCCGGCTTGCGCCGGTATGGTCAGCTCATAGGCTGGCCCATCTTGAAAGGATGTGTTCCGCTGTGAAGCACGACGTCAACTACACCATGCTCTTCGATTTCTATGAGCTGACTATGGGCAACGGCTATTTCCAGACTGGGTTGACCGACCGGATCTGCTACTTCGACGTGTTCTTCCGCAACGTGCCCGACGGGGGCGGCTTCGCCATTGCCGCAGGGCTGGAGCAGGTCATCCGATATATCCAGGACCTGCACTTTGACCCCGAGGATGTGGACTTTCTGCGCACCAAGGGTCTGTTCAGCGAGGAATTTCTCCAGTTCCTGCTGGAGTTCCGTTTCACTGGCGACATCTGGGCCGTGCCCGAGGGTACCCCCATCTTCCCCCGGGAGCCCATCCTCACCGTCCGGGCCCCCGCCATCCAGGCCCAGTTCATCGAAACCTACCTGCTGCTGGCCCTGAATCACCAGTCCCTCATCGCCACCAAGTCTAACCGTATCGTTCGGGCCGCCCAGGGCCGGGCAGTGTCTGAGTTTGGCTCCCGCCGGGCTCAGGGTGCGGACGGTGCTCTGCTGGGGGCCCGGGCCAGCTATATCGCCGGCTGCGCCGGCACCGCCTGCGCTATGGCCGACCAGATGTTCCACACCCCCGCCACCGGCACTATGGCCCACTCCTGGGTGCAGATGTTCCCCGACGAATATACCGCTTTCAAAACCTACTGCCAAGTTTATCCCGAATCCGCCACCCTGTTGGTGGACACCTACAACGTGCTCAAGTCCGGTGTACCCAACGCCATCCGGGCGTTCAAAGAGCTGGGCATCACCTCTGGCGGCATCCGCATCGACTCCGGCGATCTTACCTATTTGTCCCGGAAGGCCCGGCGAATGCTGGACGATGCCGGGCTGCCTGGCATCAAGATTATCGCCTCCAATTCACTGGATGAGTATATCATCCGGGACTTGCTCACCCAGGGGGCCTGTATCGACGGCTTTGGGGTGGGTGAGCGGCTTATCACCTCCAAAAGCGAGCCAGTGTTCGGCGGTGTATACAAGCTGGCCGCCATCGAGGGGGAGGATGGCACCATCATCCCCAAAATCAAGATCAGCGAGAACCCCGCCAAGGTCACCATCCCTCACTTCAAAAAGGTCTATCGCCTGTTCGAAAACGCCACTGGCAAGGCCATGGCTGACTATATCTGTGTCCATGACGAGCAGCCCGATTTCACCCAACCTTTGGAGCTGTTTGACCCGGAGGCGACTTGGAAGCGCAAAATGGTGAGCGATTTCACTGCTGTACCCCTGCTGGTGCCCATCTTCCAAAAAGGGCGGCTGGTGTACCGCTCCCCAGATATCGCGGATATACGGGCCTACTGCGCCCGGCAGGTGGACAACCTATGGGACGAGGTCAAGCGATTTGAAAATCCGCACAACTACTACGTAGACCTGTCCCAGAAGCTCTGGGACGTGCGGGAAGAGTTGCTCAATGAACACTGAATATTGAAAAGGCCCGCAAGCTATGCTTGCGGGCCTTCCTTTTTCTGTTTTCCGTGCCCTGCCAAAAGAGCGGCGGCGGGAAGCGCACACCTCAAGGGCAGGAATTCCACACCGGGGCGCCAGCATCCTGGATTTTCACCGTATTCAAGGGGAACTTAGGGCACGCAATCCCATACTTTGTCCCATTTCCTTGAACTGGATGTTTAGACTTCCATAATCACAGGCAGGATCATTGGATTACGCTTGGTCTTTTTATAGAGGTAGCCGGACAGATCGCCCTTGATCTCCCCCTTAATGGTGGACCAGTCCCGGATGTTCCGGTCCTGACAGCGGTTCAGGGCATCCACCGCCACCTGGCGCAGCTCCTCCAGCAATGCCTCGGACTCTTTGACGTACACAAAGCCCCGGGTGATGATATCCGGGCCGGAGATGACCTGTCCATCCTCGCCGGACATGGACACCACCACCACGATCATGCCGTCCTGGGCCAGATGCTGCCGGTCCCGGAGGACCACCGCGCCCACATCGCCTACGCCGTAGCCGTCCACGAACACCTTGCCGGCCGGGACAGTGCCATTGATTTTGGCGCTCTTGGCGGTGAGCTCGATCACCTTTCCGATGTCGCTGATGATGATGTGCCGGGGGTCCATGCCCATCTCCCGGGCCAGCTTAGCATGGGTCTTGAGGTGACGCTGCTCTCCGTGGACGGGGATGAAGAATCTGGGCTTAACCAGAGCGTGGATGATTTTCAGTTCCTCCTGGCAGGCGTGGCCAGACACGTGGAGGGACAGCTCTCGCTCGTTGACCACCTCGGCATCCCGGCGGTAGAGCTCGTTAATGACGTTGCCCACGGAGTTCTCGTTGCCGGGGATGGCAGAAGCGGAGATGATCACCCGGTCGCCGGGCTGAATATCCACCTGGCGGTGGGTGTTGAATGCCATGCGGGTCAGGGCAGACATGGTTTCCCCCTGGCTGCCGGTGGTGATGATACACACCTTGTTTTTGGGCAGACTCTTAACGTGGGCCACATCCACCAGCACCCCCTCGGGCACGTTCATATAGCCCAGCTCGGTGGACACCTTCATGGCGTTTTCCATGCTCCGGCCGGTGACAGCCACCTTGCGGCCATACTTGGCGGCCACATTGATGATCTGTTGGATCCGGTCCACGTTGGAGGCGAAGGTGGTGACGATGATCCGCTGGTCACAGCCTCGGAACAGAGCCTCGAAGGAGGCTCCCACGCTGCGCTCACTCTTGGTGAACCCAGGCCGCTCCACGTTGGTGGAGTCGCACAGCAGGGCCAGCACCCCCTCCTTGCCCAGCTCACCCAGGCGGGTGAGGTCAGCCATACCTCCTTGGATGGGGGTGGGGTCGATCTTGAAATCGCCGGTGTGGACACACACGCCCAGGGGGCAGCGGATGGCGAAGGCCACTGCGTCGGCGATGGAGTGGTTGATGTGGATGAACTCCACGCTGAACTTACCTGCCCGGACGGTCTCCCCCGCCTCGCAGGTGATGAGCTTGACCTTATTGGCCAGGCGGTGCTCCTCCAGCTTGAGCCGGATGAGGCCGGCGGACATACGGGTGGCGTAGATGGGCGCGTCGATGTCCCGCATCAGGTAGGGGATGCCGCCGATGTGGTCCTCGTGGCCGTGGGTGATGAAGATGGCCCGGATCCGGTCCCGGTTCTTGATGAGGTAGGTGAAGTCGGGGATGACCACGTCGATGCCGTACATGTCGTCGTCGGGGAAGCCCATTCCTGCGTCCACCACAATGATGTCGCTGCCGTACTCGTACACGGTGAGGTTCTTGCCGATCTCGTTCAGACCGCCAAGGGAAATAATCTTCAGTTTTTCTGCCATAAATACTCCTTTTCTTATTCAGCCGAAAAAGACAGAGCCTCTTCCGGCCAGTAGGCTGCGTCCTGCTTTCCCCATACTCACCGTCCATAAGTCATAAACGGTGCCCAGGTTGCAGGCCGAGAGGTGTTTTCGCCCACATACATACCAAAGCCGAAAACCGATCTTTCTGTTCCACGCCTATGGCGGGGATTTACAGGGGCTTTCATAACGCCCCTTCCGTCTGCGTATGTAATACGGCAGAAAAAGGCACAACAAATCGCCGGGCCTTATGCCCCGGGGATAGCGCATACTGAGACAGAGGCCACCCCAGTTCTCCGTCCGGCCCTGTCTCGCCGGAGGAGATACCGCCTGCCGCCTTCATTCTGTCCCCACGTTTGTACGCGCTCTTTGCTCTTCTGCTGTGAATACAAAAGCGCCTCTAAACAGGCGCATTACGCCGAAAAACCAGCTCGACCCGCCCCTTAGCGGGGAGCTATGATGCTTCAGTATAACACGTCTCCGAAAAAAAGTACAGCTTTTTTTGTTCTCTCATACGGGCCGTCCCCCCTTCTCCGGCCCAAAAGCGGGCACCGATCGGCCCCTTCTCGCCCGAAATAGGCACCAGTCCACCGCTGCCGCCAAAGCATCTACTCCAGTGGGGTGGCGGCTGTTCAGGCCGTCACGCACCGTCAGGTAAAATCCCGCCTTGTCACACCGAAGCAGGGGCACCCCCTGGCAGGGGCGGGACAATACCTCACACCCTAGCCGTTCCAGCGCGGCGATCAGGGGCGCCTGCCCCGGACCGGGCATCACCGTCACCACCAGTCCGTCCACTCGCTGGCCCGCCGTCCGGTGGGCCGCATAGGAGCTGTCAGTACCCACCAGTTGATCCCAGGTACCCACAGGCCCTACCCGTCCGCTGCTCAGAGGCAGCCGCTTCTCTTCCAGCGCCTGCCCCTGACTATTATGGAGAAATACTTCGGCCTGTCCCCGTTCCGCCAGGAAATAAACCGCCGCAGGCAGCTCATAATGCCCGGCCAGCCATACCCCTGCAGCAGGCGTGGTACCGTCGTGAAACAGCACATCCGCACCGGCCATGGCTGCTCCGCAGCCCACGCAACGAGCCAGCATCCAGCCTAGGCCGCCCCCCTGCGCGCCCACTGTGACTACCCCTAACCCGGCCAGCCTGGCCCCAAGGTCAAAGGCGGCCGGTCCACTCATCGCCGTCATCAGGTCCATGAAAAATCCCTCCTTGTTGGTGCCAGTATGGCCCAAAACAAGGAGGGATAAACCTCTTTCTTTCTCAGGTTTGGATGCCTGCCTTCTTTCAGGGCCGTCCGCCCTCAAGCAAATCAGGCTCTCCGTCTCCACAGAACAGCATATTTCGTAAGATAAACAGCACAAATTGCCCTTTCTATTTTCATTTTGTTCCGCTATGCTGAGAATAGAGGGCGGCTACCTGACCCAGCCGGCGGCGGAACTCGTCCACCGCCCAGTCTGGGGAGAGCACCTCTACCCCATCTCCCAATCCGAACACCCACCCCCAGAAGGGCGGGCTCACCACTACATCCAGAGTGACCGTGAAGTGGTCCTCCCCATCGGGCACCAGCATCACGTCCTGTCCGAAACGGTCCAGCACCACTCCGGCCAAAGCGGAGGTACACCGCAGGCGCACCTGCCCCTGCCGGCCGGAGAACATTCCGAAGTGACGGCGGGCATAGCCCTCTGGGTCCCAATTCTTGGGCACATGCCGGGGCATGCCGGTGATGGTGATGTCTGTCATCTTGTCCACTCGGTAGTGGCGCACCTCGCCGCTTTCCTCATCCCAGGCGGCCAGGTAGTAGTTTTCATTGTTCCAGATCAGCCCGCAGGGGGAGACGTAGTACCGCCTTCCTTCCCGGCGGTAGACCTTTTCCTTTTTCGCATTGTACTCAAAATAGCGGAAGGCCACCGCCCGACCGGCGGCAATGGCGGTGTGGAGCTTATCTACATTATAAAAAATGCTCTCATTCATGGTTTTCACCCGCCGGTCTACATACACCTGCCGCTGGAGCTTTTGGGCTTGATAGACGGACGCCAATCCCTCCAGCTTGCGGATGAGGCTGTCGCTCTTCCGCAGGGTAAGAAACCGGCTGGACTGCACCGCATCCACCAACAGCTTCAGCTCCGCCAGCTCAAACTCCCGCTGGCCGATGAACCAGCCAGCGTGTTTCCCCTTCCGGCTCTGGACGTCCACCCCCAGCTGCCGCAGTTCCTCCATGTCGTTGTAAATGCTCTTACGCTCGGCGGAGATATCCCACCGGGTCAATTCGTCCTGCATCTCCTGAACCGTTACTGGATGGTCATCATCCGTCCGAGCCAGCAGGAAGCGGTACAGGACTAGCAGTTTCCGCTTTTGATTGGCGCTTTTGGGCATCGCGATTCCTCCTTCCGCTGGAATGGTAGCAAACTTTAAGTCCTATATATAGGACTTAAAGAAAGGGTATCATAAACTGCATCTTTTTTCAAGGCATCTATCAGCGACGATGCAATTTATCAATCTAATTTTTTCATACAGCTTTTGTTTTTCTGGATTTCTAATCATAAATATTTTGGCTTTAGACTTTACTTTAGCTCAAAAATGTGCTAAACTATATTTTAATATTTTGAATTTTCCGCATCAGAAACTTTCATTTTTAGGAGGCGGTATCCTTGAAGATCACAGATATTCAGGTAGGTCGCATCCGCCTGCCCCTGCGCCATCCCTTCAAGACCGCCCTGCGCACGGTGGAGGCGGTGGATGACATCGCCGTGCGGGTGCTCACCGATGACGGCGCCGTGGGCTATGGTGAAGCGCCTCCCACTGCGGTCATCACCGGAGACACCGAAGGTTCTATCCTGTGCGCCATTCGGGACTACATCCGTCCGGCCCTGCTGGGAATGGACGTGGAGAACCTGGAAGCCGTCATGGAAAAGCTCAATGGCTGTCTGGTTCACAACACCACCCCAAAGGCGGCCGTGGATATGGCCCTCTACGACTTGTGGGCCAAGGCCCAGGGCAAGCCCCTGTACCAGCTGCTGGGCGGCGCCCGACAGAGTATTCAAACCGATCTGACCATCTCCGTCAACCCTGTAGATGAGATGGTGGCCGACAGCCTGGAGGCCGTAGCCCAGGGCTTTGGCATCCTAAAAATCAAGGTGGGCAAGGAGGGGCTGGCCGACGTGGAGCGTGTCGCTGCCATCCGCCAGGCGGTGGGTCCCGACATCAAACTCCGGGTGGACGCCAACCAGGGCTGGACCGCGCAGCAGTCTGTATCCATCATCCGGGCCATGGAGGACCGGGGACTGGACATCGAGCTGGTAGAACAGCCCGTCCCCGCCCATGATCTGGCCGGGCTGAAGCAGGTCACCCAGGCAGTGGACACCCCCATTCTGGCCGACGAGGCGGTGTTTTCCCACTACGATGCACAACGGCTCATCCAAGAGGGTGCCGCCGACCTCATCAACATCAAGCTCATGAAAACCGGCGGCATCTGGAATGCCCTGAAAATCTGTCGCATGGCAGCGGAGCACGGGATGGAGTGTATGATCGGCTGTATGCTGGAGTCCCGGCTGTCCGTAGCCGCCGCGGCCCATCTGGCCGCCGGGCAGGCGATTATCACAAGGGCGGACCTGGACGGCCCCTCCCTGTGTGCAGTAGACCCCTACACTGGCGGCCCGGTGTTTGACGGCCCCCGCATCCTTATGTCCGGCGATCCCGGCGTGGGGGTGGGCAACGTTCCCTGCCAACAGTGGAGCTGACCGCAAGCGTTTATAACCGGCAACCTGCCGTTTATAAAATATGGGGCACTGCCCCGGCCCTGCGACGGCGCAGAACTTGATTGAGAAAGGAATGGATACCATGAAAATGAAACGCACGCTCGCCCTGCTGCTGGCCTTGGCGATGGCCCTGTCCCTGGCTGCCTGCGGCGACTCCAATTCCGGCGATGATGGCTCGGCCGTCTACCGCACCCTCTACTCCGCCGAGGTAGAGACCATGAACTATCTCACCACTACTACGGCCAACAATCTGGAGATCCCTGCCAACGTGGTGGATACCCTCATTGAGTACGATTGCTATGGAGTGGTCCAGCCGGCCCTTGCCGAGAGCTGGGAGCACAACGACGATTACACCGAATGGACCTTCCATATCCGTCAAGGGGTCAAGTGGGTGGATAAGGATGGCAACGAGGTGGCCGAAGTCACCGCCCAGGACTGGGTAGATGCCGCCCACTATATTCTGGACGCCAAGAATGACTCTAGCAGCGAGTATAACTTCGAAGTAGCCCAGGTGACCAACGCCGCGGCCTACTACGAGTACACCGCCTACCAGCTGGCGCTGGAAACCGCTACCGACGGCACCGACGACAACGGCAACCCTGTCAAGCTGGACGAGAACGGCGACATGATCGAAGAGGTGCCTGAGGTTTCCGCAGACGACATCGGGGTGAAGGCCACTGACACCTATACTCTGGTCTACACCTTGGATGCCCCCTGCTCCTACTTTCTGTCCATGCTGTGCTGGGCCGCTTACATGCCTGTCAACGGCGAGTTTTTGGCTGAGTGCGGCGACAGCTTTGGCACCAGCGCCGAGACTTTGCTCTTCTGCGGCCCCTTCATCCTGTCCACCTTCGAGCCCCAGGTACAGCGGGTCATGACCAAAAACGCCGCTTACTGGGACATCGACAATGTGCATATTGACACCATCCAGATGACGTATAACGCAGAGTCCTCCACCCTGGCTACCCAGATGTATCTGGACGGCTCCATTGACTACGCCGATATCAGCGCAGATCTGCTCACCTCCTTGCTGGAGACCCACAGTGATCAGATCCACTACTCCCGGCCCGACGTGTCCTATTCCTACTGGTACCTGTTCAATTTCGATCCCAAATTCGACGAGGAGTACGAGCCGGACAACTGGCGCATCGCCGTCAACAACGAAAACTTCCGACAGTCCATCATGCACGGTCTGGACCGAGTCAACGCCCTTCAGGCCAAGGATGCCAACGATCCGGAGAGCCTGCTGAGCAACACCATCACCCCTCTGGGCGCTGCGTCCGCCTCCCAGGACTATGCTTACTATGGCGGCCTGGACAAGTATACGGACGGCGAGACCTTTGACGCGGAGCTGGCCCTGGAGTATAAGGAGAAGGCCATGGCGGAACTGGAGGCCGAAGGCTGCACCTTCCCCGTCATTGTCTACTACCCCTACAATCCCAACGAGACGAATTCCGATTCCATGGCCCAGCTGGTAGAGCAGCAGCTGGAGGGCCTGCTGGGCACCGACTATATTGACGTGGTCATCCAGCAGGGCAACGAGAGCTTCCTGACCATGGTCCGTCGGGCGGGCAACTATGGCATCACCCTGTGCAACTGGGGTGCTGACTACTCCGATGCCTCCGCCTATGTAGTAGACCCCTTTAACGAGGATTCCAGTTACAGCTTTATCTATCGGAGCGACGACCCTGAAACTCAGGGCTACTACCAGCAGTACCTGGATCTGGTGGAGACCGCCCTGGCCACCACCGATGATATCGAGGCCCGGTATGAGACTTTTGCCCAGGCGGAGGCTGTCCTGTTGGACCACGCCTTCGCGATCCCCATCAAAACCAATGACCGGGAGTATTCCTTCTCCAAGCTCAACCCCCTGGAGGGCTCCTACGCCTCCTTCGGCTTTGCCACTTCCCGTTATAAGTTCCAGCATGTACTGGAGAAATCCATGGGCATGGAAGAATTTGAGCAAGCCTATCAGACTTGGCTGGAGGAGCGTGACGCTGCTCTGGCAGCTGCTGCCGAATCTTAAGCGAAACGCGATGTGAAGCTCTGGGGCTTCGCTTCCCGGCGGTCTTTCGCCGGGCGCGCCCGCCCGGGCAGGAGGGATACCCTTCTGCCCGGGCACCTGCGCGGAACCCCTGCATCTGCGCCCCTCCGGGGTCCGGATGCGGGGGCTTCGCCCACTCTCCCCTGTCAAGGAGGCCGATTTTCTGTGGCAAAATATATTTTCAAACGGGTGCTGCGGTCCCTGGTTACCATGATCATCGTCATTATCATCGTATTCTCCCTCCTACGGCTGATGCCCATTGAGGGATACTTTGAGAATTTTGATAAGCTGTCTGATACTCAGATCGAGGTTCGCCTCAACGAGTTGGGCCTCAATGACCCCCTCCCCGTCCAACTGGTGCGCTTCTTCGGCCAGCTGCTTCAGGGCGACCTGGGCGACTCCATTAAATACCGGAAAAACGTCGCTATCACCACCATCATCGCCGAGAAAATCCCTATTTCCCTGTTCATCGGCCTGACCTCCTTGGCCATTGCCCTGGCTCTGGGCTTGCCTCTGGGCATCCTGATGGCCAGGAGCACCCGGACCCGGTGGAAGCTGTGGGACAAGTTCGGCACGGTATTTATCGTCATCATCCAGGCAGTGCCCGCCGCGGCCTACTATATTCTCATCCAGTTCGCAGGTTCCCAAGGCCCCCTGCATTTGCCCATGCTGTTCTCCACAGGCAACCCCACCAGCTACATTCTGCCCATCTTTTCCCTGTCCCTGGGCAACATTGCCTATTACGCCATGTGGCTGCGGCGGTATATGGTAGACGAGTCTAACAAGGACTATATCCGCCTGGCCCGGGCCAAGGGCCTGCCCAGCGGCCAGATCTCCCGGCGGCATACCTTTCGCAACGCCATGGTGCCCCTGATCCAGTACATCCCCAACTCCATCCTGTTCACCCTCATGGGCTCACTGTATGTGGAGTCCCTATACTCCGTGCCGGGCATGGGCGGACTGCTGGTGACCGCTATCAAAGGGCAGGACAATAATCTGGTTCAGGCCCTGGTTATCATCTACTCTGTCATCTCTATCCTGGGCCTGCTGTTCGGCGATATCCTCATGGCCGTCCTCGACCCCCGGATCAGCTTTTCTGCAAAGGAGGGCGCCCGCTGATGAAACGATACCGTGACCGAAAGACCGACCAGCTGGGCGACGCCCTCTCCCAGCAGCTCAAGCAGCAGCTGGACCGTCCCCCCCTTACCGAGGAGGAACTGTTCTCCTTCGCCCAGTTCAACGCCGCCGAGGCGGAACGGGGCGGTTACTCTAACTATTCCTACTGGATGGCCACTATCCGAGCCTTTTTCCACAACAAAGTGGCGGTGTTTTTCCTCATTGTCATGGTGGCTCTGCTGGTGTTTACTTTTATCCAGCCCCTCCTGCCCGGACAGATGGACCCCCTCACCATCCACTACGACGACAATGGCCGTGTGCTGCAAAACCTCAAGCCCGGCGAGCAGGGCTATATCTTCGGCACCAATAAGCTGGGCCAAGATGTTTGGTCCCGTATCTGGTCCGGCACCCGCACCTCCCTGTTCATCGGTTTCACCGTAGCCTGCGTGGAGGCGGTGGTGGGCATCCTCATGGGAGTGCTGTGGGGCTATGTGAGAAAGCTGGACTTCTTTTTCACCGAGCTGTACAATGTGCTGGACAACATTCCGCAGACCCTGCTGCTCATTCTGATTTCCTACATTCTTATGCCTGGGGTGGACACCATTATCTTCGCCTTGTGCCTCACCGGTTGGCTGGGTATGGCCCGTTTTATCCGCAACCAGATTATCATTATCCGGGACCGGGACTATAACCTGGCCTCTCGCTGCCTGGGCACCCCCACCCGGCGAATTATCTTTAAGAACCTTCTGCCCTACCTAGTAAGCGTTATCACCATGCGCATGGCCCTGGCCATCCCCTCCGCCATCGGCAACGAGGTGTTCGTCACCTATATCAGCATCGGCCTTCCGGTGGACATTCCCTCCCTGGGTAACCTGATCGACACTGGCCGGCAGCTGATGACCGTCCCCGCCCTGCGCTATCAGCTGTACTTCCCGGTGCTGGTGCTGGCCCTTATCACCATTTCCTTCTACGTCATCGGCAACGCCTTTGCCGACGCCGCTGATCCGAAAAACCACGTCAATTAAGGAGGTCTATGATGGAGAACCATATCATTCTCTCCGTCCAGGACCTGGACGTAAAATTCACCCTCCGGGGGCAGACCCTCCACGCCATCCGGGGCGTATCTCTGGACGTGTATGAGGGAGAAAGCCTGGCCATCGTGGGAGAGTCCGGCTCAGGTAAATCCGTGTTCGTCAAAACCTTTATGGGTCTGCTGGATGGCAACGGCTCTATCCACGGCGGTTCCATCCTGTATCATGGTCAAGACCTGACGCAGTGCCGCACCGACAAGGACTGGCTGAAAATCCGGGGCCGGGAGATCGCTATGGTCCTCCAGGACCCCATGACCTCCCTCAATCCCCTCAAGACCATCGGGGCACAGATTCAGGAGGCGGTGGAGCTCCATCAGGGCTTGAAGGGGAACGCCGCCAAACAGGCCGTACTGGAAGTGCTCTCCGACGTGGGCATCGACGACCCCCAGCGCCGCTATAAGCAGTATCCCCATGAGTTCTCCGGCGGTATGCGCCAGCGGGTAGTCATCGCCATCGCCGTGGCCTGCCGGCCCAAAATCCTCATCTGTGACGAGCCGACTACCGCCCTGGATGTGACCATCCAGGCGCAGATCCTGGAGCTCATCAAGCAGATGCAGGCAAAATACCGTCTAACCACCATTTACATCACCCACGACCTGGGGGTGGTGGCCAATGTGGCCGACCGCATTGCCGTCATGTACGCCGGGGACATCGTGGAGGTGGGCACCTGCGACGAGGTGTTTTACGACCCCAAGCACCCCTATACCTGGGCCTTGCTGTCCTCTCTGCCCCAACTGGGGGTCAAGGGAGAGCCATTGTACTCCATCCAAGGCACTCCCCCCAACCTGTTCTACGAGGTGAAGGGAGACGCTTTCGCCCCCCGTAACCCCCAGGCGCTGAAGATCGACTTTGTGGAGCGGCCGCCCTTCTTCCAGGTGTCCCCCACCCACAAGGCCAGGACTTGGCTGCTGGACCCCAGGGCTCCCAAGGTGGAGCCTCCTGAGCATATCCGCGCCCTGCGGGAGAAGGGAGTGAACCGTATTGGCGGCTGAACGTGAAAAACTGCTGGATGTCCAGGACCTCACCGTCCGATTCGGTTCCAAACGACGGCCCTTTACCGCGGTGGACAGGGTATCCTTTCACATCTTCAAGGGGGAGACTTTCGGCCTGGTGGGGGAGTCTGGCTCAGGCAAGACTACCATCGGCCGGGCCATCATCCGCATCCACCCTGCCGCCGGGGGCAAAGTGGTCTTTGACGGCCGCCAAATCAACGGCCGCATCCCCCGGGAGCTGGACCGGGAGGTGACTCGGCGGATCCAGATGATCTTCCAGGACCCCATGGCCTCCCTCAATGAGCGGGCCAAGGTGGACTACATCGTGTCCGAGGGCCTGTACTCCAATGGCTTCCACCTGTCCAAGGCGGAACGGGATGAACGGGTAGCCCAGGCCCTCAACGACGTGGGGCTGCTGCCGGAGTTCGCCAGCCGCTTCCCCCATGAGTTCTCCGGCGGACAGCGCCAGCGCATCGGCATCGCCCGGGCCCTCATCATGGAGCCCGACTTTATCATCGCCGACGAGCCTATCTCCGCTCTGGACGTGTCCATCCGCGCCCAGGTGCTCAACCTGCTGTCTGAGCTTCAGAAGGCCCGGGGCCTGACTTATCTGTTCATCGCCCACGACCTGTCGGTGGTCCGGTTTATCTGTGACCGCATCGCCGTCATCCACAAGGGGCAGATTGTGGAGCTGGCGGAGAGCGAGGAGCTTTTTGCCCACCCCTTCCACCCCTACACGCAAGCCCTGCTGTCCGCCATTCCTCAACCCGACCCCATCGCTGAGCGGCAGAAAAAATTGCTGGTATATGACCCGTCCTGTCATCATTACTCCCAGGACAACCAGCCCGGCTGGCACGAGATCCGGCCCAACCACTTCATTCAGGCCAGCCAGGAAGAGCTGGAGCAATACCAAAAACAGCTGTGAGCGTTCCGGGGCCGTTCCAAAAAGGCTCGCCTTTTGGGGCGGCCCCTGTGCATACGTTCCGAAAAGGAGACCACTCCCATGACTATCCCTGCTCCTCTTTTTCCCGGCGCCCGGGTGGCGCTGGTGGCTCCCGCCTCCGCCGTGCCAGTGGAAAAGCTGCCGCCCGCCCTGGACTTTGTCCGCTCCCTGGGGCTGGAACCCGTACCTTACCCTTCCTGCTTTTTCGCCAACCGGGACGGTTACTTGGCCGCCAGCGACTGCCAGCGGGCGGAGGACATCAACCGTTCCTTTGCCGACCCGTCCATCCATGGGGTGTGGTGTATTCGGGGCGGCTACGGATCCCACCGCATCCTGCCCCTGCTGGATGGGGATTCCATCCGCCGCAGCCCCAAGTGGTTCGGCGGCTATTCCGACGTCACCGCCCTGCACACCTTTCTGAACCAGCGCTGCGGGATAGAATCCTATCACTGCACCATGCCCTCCACCGAGCCGGACGCAGACGAATTTACCCTGGTCTGGCTGAAACGCGCCCTGTTCGGCTCCCTCTCCGGCCCGCTGGAACATCCGCCGGGACAGCTCCTCACCGCCCTGGTCCCCGGCATGGCCCGGGGCGCGCTGTGCGGAGGGAACCTGTCCCTGCTGGCCGCTTCCCTGGGCACCCCCTGGGAGATCGACACCCGGGGCAAGGTCCTGTTTCTGGAGGATATCGGGGAAAAGACTTACCGGGTAGACGCCATGCTCACCCAGCTGCGCAACGCAGGCAAATTTGACCAGTGCGCGGGAGTCATCCTGGGAGCTTGGACCGACTGCGTCCCCGAGTATCCGGAAAAGACCCTGGAGCTGCCTGAGATCTTCGCCCAGCTCATCGCTCCGGCGGGTAAGCCTACCCTGATGGGCTTTGCCTGCGGCCATGTGCTGCCTACCCTCGCCCTTCCCCTGGGGCGGATGTGCACCCTGGACGCCTCCGCCGGCGCTCTCCGCCTGGACGGGTGCTGATCTCACTCAATACGATCTGGAGGGATCCATGATGAAAGCCATTGTCAACACCGCCATCTGCCCTCTGTACGCCGGACCGGGTCAGGAAACCGGCATTGTGGACGAGGCCTTGTACGGCATGGTGGTGGATATTTTGGAAGAACCTGCCCCCGGCTGGTACCGGGTGCGCACGCCCTACCGCTATGAGGGCACCTCCTCCGCCGCCCATCTTCTGGTGGGGGACGAGGGGGCGGCGGCTTGGGCCGCCCTGCCCAAGCAGGTGGTGCGAAACAAAAACTTCTGCGACGTGCTCTCCCAGCCCAAGGTCCAGGGCTGGCACCTAGCCACCCTCACCCGGGGCTGCGTGGTCTCTCCGGTAGGACAGGCGGAGGACGGCTGGCAGAAGGTGCTGCTGGCCGATGAGCGGACGGGCTTTGTCCAGGCCAGCATTTTGGAGGAGCATTTCACCGCCCCCTGTCGCGCCGATGAGGCCGGCCTGCGCGCCGCCCTGGTGGATGCAGCCATGCTGTACGCCGGCACCCACTACCGCTGGGGGGGCAAGTCTCCCATGGGCATCGACTGCTCCGGCCTGGTATCCATGGCCTACCTGCTGTGCGGCATCTCCATCTACCGGGACGCCAGGATCGTGGAGGGATTCCCCATCCGCGAGATCGACCGGGGGGACATGAAGCCCGGTGATCTGCTATTTTTCCCCGGCCATGTAGCCATGTATCTGGGGGATGGGCGCTACTGCCACTCCACCGGCCGGGCGGGGGATGACGGCTTCACCGTCAACAGCCTGGACCCCGCCGCCCCGGATTACCGTGCGGACCTGGCGGAGAAGATCACCGCCGTGGGAAGTTATTTTTCATAAGAAAATCCCCTGTCCCAGTGATGGGACAGGGGATTTTTGCGTCCGTTCAATTCTGATAGGTCCCAGGGTCATAGGCGGGAGTGTCCGCGCCACCCTTATCGTTCGGCTCACCCGATTCCCCGCCGGAGTCAATGACCTGCGCCCCATCGGATGACAGGGCAGACAGATCGAATCCCTCCACGATGGCCCAGCGGGCAAAACGGGCGCACATCTCCTCTACCTGCTCCCCGTCTGTGCCGTAGATCGTGAGCTTGCAGCCCATGCCGTTGGCCATGAGAGACAGCTCCCGACTCTCCTTCAGCTCTCGGCCGTCCTCCTTCACCGCGTAACCGGGACTTCTCAGGGCCGTGATCTCCACCCCCTGGAAGGTGGTCGTCTTATAACTCGCATCGGGATAGACTACGCAGCTGGGCACCGCGCTTCCTTCCATCAGTTCCACGAAAAACATCACGCTCTCGCCCTCGGCGTACAAGGAGGCCGCGCAGGGAGAGGAATCCTCCTCCCGGAGCCAGACTGTTCCGCTCCACGCCAGCTCATCGTCCCACAGGAGGTGGGCTGTCATGTCCGCCCCGTCCAGCAAGGCGGACACATCCGACCGTCCCGCTGTCCGGCTCAATGAACCCGGCGGAGCCAGGGAGTAGTCCGCCATCGTCATGTCCTTCGCATCGTTGTAGACGATGGCAGGCAGCATAAAATAGCTGACCACCTCCCCCTCGGTCACCTCGTAGCCGCCATTGGTCTGGAGCTGCTGGCTGGGCAACTGCGCCGGATCGGTGACCGGGGCGATGTCAGGCTCCTCCTCCGCGATCTCCGCCGCCGGCCCGGCGTCCGCAGCCCCTAGGCGGCTCAGCCCCAAAGCCCCCGCCCCCACCACCAGCACCAGGGCGGCGGCCAGGGCGCCGTATTTTTTCCAGGGTGCCGGCCCTTTGGCCGGGGTCAAATGGCTCAATCTCTCGTGCAGCTCTGGGGAGACCTCCACGCCATCCATATACTTTTTGTAATTTCTCATCATTTTTCTCCTTTTAGTTGCTCCTTCAGCGCCTGTCTGGCCCGGCTGAGGTGGCTGCGCACCGTCCCGGGCCGCTGGCCCAAAATGGCGGCAATCTCGTCGGTGGTATATCCCTCGTAATAATGGAGGTGGACTGCCGCCCGCTGTTTAGGCGGCAGTGCCAACACCGCCTCCAGCACCTCCCGGCTGTCCCCGTCCGGGGCGGGGTACACATCCAACAGCTCCACCCAGGGGTGCCGCCGCCGTGCCCGCAGGCGGCTCTTGCAGCCGTTGGCGGTGACCTTCAGCAGCCACGCCCGCTCATGGCCGGCATCACGGAAGGCCGGGCGTTTTTCCAGGTAGCGCACAAAGGCATCCTGCACCGCATCCTCCGCCTCCGGGACGTCTCCCAGAATGGCCAGGGCCGTGCGGAACAGGGTGTTTTCATATCGCGTCACAAGCTCTTCCAACCGGTTGGAGTGATCCACTGTCCCGCCCCCTTTCATCTGTTACACGCCCCAGAGGGCAGGATGGTTGCAGCAAAGAGAAAAATTTTCCCTGTTACTCTATCATGTTCCGCCCGCCCGCGCAACCGTCTGCATGTTTCATCGTCCTACGGAGCATATTTTCCGTGTTCCGGCGCAAACTGTCTTTAACTACGCGAATGGGAGGGAGCGCCATGGCCGGACGGACAGGACGAACACGTTGGGCGGCCGCTGCCGTCTTGGCCGTTTTGGGGCTGTGCGCCCTGCTGCGGGGGAGTACCCCCCGGCAGGGACAGGCGACCGCCGCCCTGGCCTCAGAGAATCCAAAGCTCATCGCCCTGACCTTTGACGACGGCCCCCGCCGCTCCACCACCACCAAGCTGTTGGACGGCCTGGCCCAGCGGGGCATAAAGGCCACCTTCTTCCTGATCGGCCTCAATCTGGACGGCAACGAGGACCTGGTGCTGCGCATGGATCGGGAGGGGCATCAGATCGGCCTTCACTCCTACAACCATAAGCTGCTCACCGGGTTGAGCACCGCCGACTTCTATACCGAAGTAGGCGCTCTCCGGGAAAAACTGACCGACCTCCTGGGCCACAATGACTTCGTTCTCCGCCCGCCCTACGGCAAGACAGATGCCGGCGTCCGGAAGCTGGCCGGAGCGCCAATCATCCTGTGGTCCATCGACCCGGAGGATTGGTCGGATACGGACACCGCCCGCCAGACAGCCCACATCGTCAGTCAGGCGCAGGACGGGGACATCATCCTACTCCACGACATCTATCCCTCCAGTGTGGAGACCGCCCTGCAGGTGGTAGATGCCCTGCTGGACGAGGGGTTTTACTTCGTCACCGTGGATGAGCTGTTTGCCGCCAAGGGCATCATCCTTGAGGATGGCCAGCGCTATACCTGTGCCAAGGGCGGGTAAAGCCCTCTGTTGGGAGAGGCTGTCCCTGGACAAAAAGGCCCGCCGGGCAGCTCCCGGCGGGCCTTTCGCTCACTTCTTGAGGAAGGGGGTATAGGTGTTGTCGTTGTCCAGGGTCTCGTAGGGCTCGGGCCAGGGCACGGTGTCCTGGGGGGCCTTGAGCACCGAGTAGGGCATGTGCAGAGGGCCGGGATCGCTCACCGGAGGGGGATCGCCCAGGGTGGGGGGCATGGTCTCGGGGGGATTGGGATCGGTGATCCGGGCGTACTCGTCATGGGCCCAGTTGCCCACGTCCAGCTTGCCGGGGATGTCGGGGCACACGTGCTCGTGGAGGTACTTCCACTCCCCGTCCTCGCACACGAAGTCGGAGCCGTAGCGCTCCCACAGCACGTTGCAGTACTTCTCCCCTTCAGGAGTCAGGCGGGAGTGGATCACGCCGGGGGTGATGAAGGATCCCCGGGCGCTCTTGCCGTCGGCGGCCACCTCGATGACGTCGGTGACCAGAGTATGGACAGATGCCTCCATCAGAGGACGGGGGTCCTTGCCACCCACCTCGGGATACTTGCGGAACATCTCCAGCCAGTTCTCCATGGCCATCTGGTCATACTGGGTGACGGAGCCGTACCAAATCTGGTCCTTGCCCCGCATCCGGCCGAAGGCGTGGGCCCAGGAGCTGTCGTCGTTCATGGCCCAGATGTTGGCCCACTCGCCGGTGGCGTCCGCCCGGCCGTGGTAGTAGGTGTGCCGGGCCTTGACGTTCTCCACCTCCTGGCTGGCGGCGGCGTTGACGATGCGCTGATGCAGAGACAGCTGGCTCATTTATAGTTCCTCCCTTCCTTGGCGCCCAGGCCCTTGTTGTGGGCGGGCTTGAAGCCCTCGGGGCCGTAGCTGATGCCGTCGCTCCAGGTGTCATAGGGCTCGGGCATGGCGGGGTAGTTGTCCCACCAGTTGAAGTTGGGGTCGTGGGTCAGTTCCGCCACGTCGGGGGTGCCGAAGGCCTTGACGATGGGGTCGTGCTCCGGCTCCCAGTAGGGAGTGCCATCGGAGTAGCGCGCCCCCGCCTCGCCGGACAGGTCATTGGCCTCCACCACGTGCCAGATCTTCCAGCTGTCCCCCTCCTTGACGAAGTCCATGGCCACCTTGCCGGTGACCCACATGGCCTTGCCAGGAACGGTCTCCTGGCCGATGCAGTACCACAGGCCCTTGGCGGTCTGACCATCGCCGGCCAGTTCCACCAGGCCGGTGGAGATGGGGTGCTGGAACAGCACGCCGTCGCCGGTGGCCGCGGCGCCCACATACCACTTACGCACGCTGTCCAGCCCCACGTAGAAGCCGGTGTTGGCGCCGTAGGAGGCGGTGTCCTTGTGCTGGGCGGTCCACAGCTCGTCCAGCTCTCTCTCCCGCCAGCCGTTGGCCTGATAGTAGACCCGCTTGTTGGCCAGCTTTTTGATCTCCTCCACGTCCCAGACGCGGGCGATCAGTTCGTCATCGGTATAAGTACGTTTGCTCATCTTCGCGCCTCCTCTCAAACACCGTAGCTGAAGGTCTCAGCGAAGGTGGCATAGGGCTGGGGGATCTCCGGGCAGGGGGTGGTGGGCCGGTCCGCGCTGTACAGGGGGCGGAACTGCTTGCACACCGAGTACTCGGGGTAGTGGAAGTCCGCCAGGGGGGCGAACTCCGGCAGGTCGGGATAGGGCACCTGGGCCCCGGCCCAGCTCTGGCCGCAGATGCAGTCCACGTCGTTGAGGTACTGCAGGTGCCAGATCTTCCAGCCGTCCCCCTCCTTGACGAAGTCGGCGGCGAAGTAGCCCCAGGTCCAGTGGGCCACAGGGCCGCTGGTCTCCACGTCGTTATAGGCACCCTGGCAGAACCACAGGCCCTTGGCGGTCTGGCCGTCGCCGGCCACCTCGATGACGGGGCAGGCCATGGGCTTGACCTTGAAGGGGCCCACGCCGTAGATCTCCTCGTCGCTCTTGCCCCCCAGCTCCTTGGGGAAGCGCTTCTGCATGAGCTTGGCCACCAGGGCGTTGCGGTCGTGGCAGGCGTCATAGTAGGCCTTGACCTTGGCAGCGCCGGTGTAGGCCCCGTCGTTGAACATCAGGGAGACGTCCTCCCGCGCCGACCAGAACAGGCCGTAGATGTCCTGCTCCCGGTTCAGGATGACGCAGTTGGCGTACTTCCCCATGAGGTTCTTGATGGCGCGCTGAGCCTCCCAACGCTCCACCAGCTGTTCAGTGGTGTACATATATTCTCTCCTTTCGAAGTTGAGATACATCTTTGTGGCAGGGGCGGAGCCCCTGCATATCCAAGGACTGCGCCCTTGGTTTTTGATGACTTTTCGCAGGAGCGAAAAGTAGGTCGCCGCCAGGCGAGACCTCGCCAAGTCGCAAGGGCACTGCCCTTGCTCAATAGGAGAACGTCTCGCTGAAGGTCCGGTAGGGCACCGGGGGCCTGGGCTCCCGGGGGGCCACGGAGTCGCTGGCGTAGGCGTAGTGGAAGGTGGTGGGCCCGTCGGGGATGACGGGCATGCCGTGGGGGGTCACCGTTTCCCCTGCGGCGGCCTGGGCGTTCCACTCATCGATCATCTCCTGGGTGGTGCCCCGGTCCAGGGGTTCGGCATTTGCCACCGGGTCGTGGTCAAAGTCCGCCCGCCACAGGTCGCACACGTGCAGGTGCCACACCCGCCAGCCCTTGTCGGTGTTGATGAAGTCCACGGCGTACTTGCCGCTGTCCCAGGTGAAGGACCGGCCCTCCTCCGCCCCCTCGTCGTGGAGCATCAGGATGGCCCCGGTGGACATCCACATGCCCTTGGCGGTCTGGTCGTCCTCCGCCACCTCCAGCACCGGGGTGGTGATCTGGTGGATCTCCAGCAGGCCGGGGTGGCAGGCCCCGGTATTGCCGGTGAACAGCTCGGTCATGGCGTCGAAGAACTGCAGGGACTTCTCCGGGCCGAACACCCCCAGGGGGCCGTACTCGCACCGGGCGTCGGGCAGCCAATAGGCGAACAGCTCCCGGCCGATGCGGCTCATCTCCCCGCCGGTGTGGTAGTACTGATAGCGGCCCATCAGGTTCATGATGTCGATCCGGGACTGCTGGCGCGCCAGCTGGCGCTGCATCTCTTCCATGGTCATAGGTCAAAACCTCCTGATCGTTTGGGATGGCCTTATCCTATCACAGTCACAGCCCCAGGTCCACCACGGCGTTGACCGCGTCCCGGGTGGCCTGGCCGATCTGCCGGGCCCGGAAGGCGTCGCCTACCACATAGCTCTCCGGCACCAGGGCCATGAGGCGGTCCACCTCGTCCTGGTCGGGGCGCATGCCGGCAGCCATCACCACCGTGTCGGCAGCAAAGGACACCTCGCTGCCGTCCGGGGCTGCGGCGGTGACCCAGCCGGCCTGGATTCCGGTGCACCGGTGGCCGGTAGCCACGGTGATGTTGGACTCCGTCTCGATCTGGTGGAGCAGGTTGATCCGGTGCATCCGGCCGCAGTCGGGGGCCAGCTCCTCCTGCATCTCCAGTATGGTGACCTTGTGCCCCTCCCGGGCCAGGGCCACCGCCTCTTCCGAGCCGATGAGGCCGCCGCCCACCACCACCACGTTCTCACCCACGGGGGTGTCCTTCCGGAGGTCCGCGCCGAACACGATGTGGGCCTTCTCGTCCCGGGGGACGGGGAGCATCCAGGGCTGGGCGCCGATGGCGATGATCAGCGCGTCGGGGCGTACTTCATCCACGATCTCCTGGGTGACGGTGGTGTTCAGCCGGATGTCGATGGGCAGGGCGGCCACCTTGGCCGCAAGGCTGTCCCGGTAGCGGGCGATGTTCTGCTTAAAGTCGGCGTTGTCCGCGTACTTCAGCCCGGCCAGCTTGTCCGACTTCTCGCACAGCACCACCTTGTGGCCCCGGCTCACCGCCTCCATGGCCGCCTGGCAGCCCGCCGGACCGCCCCCGGCGATGAGCACGGTGCGCTGGTGGTTGGTGGGGATCGGGTGGTAGAAGCTGTCCTCGTTGCCAATGAGGGGGTTGACCGCGCAGTGGAGCACCCGGTTCTTCATCAGGCCGCTCTGGCACTCGCCGCAGCGCAGGCAGGGGGTGATCTGGTCCGCCTGGCCCCGGAGCAGCTTCTTGGGCAGGAAGGGGTCGGCGATGAGGGCCCGGCCCATGGCGATGCAGTCCACGCCGCTCTCCGCCAAGAACGCCTCCATTTTGTCCGGCTCGGAGAAGGCGCCCACGGTGCACACCGGGGTACTGACGTGCTTTTTGATCTCGGCGGCCAGGCCGGAGTTCTCCCCGTGCTTCTGGAAGGCGCCGGGGTGCATGAGCACCGCGGAGTACTCCATCTGCTGGGTGCCGGCGGACACGTGGATCAGGTCCACCTTGCCATCCAGGGCCTTGGCGATCTCCACGCCGGTCTCGATGCCGTAGCCTCCCGGGCACCGCTCGGACCCGGAGATGCGCACGTCGATGGGGAAGGACCGGCCCACGGCGGCGCGGACCTTCTCCACCACCAGCAGGGGGAAGCGCATCCGGTTCTCGAAGCTGCCCCCCCAGCGGTCGGTGCGGTGGTTGGTCAGCTCTGAGATGAACTGGTGGAGCAGCCAGCCGTGGCCCATGTGGATCATCACCATGTCGAAGCCGCAGGCCTTGGCAGTGGCGGCGGCCTGGCCAAACTTGTCGGCGATGTCATAGATCTGCGCCTCGGTCATCTCCTCCACCGTGTCCCCCCACTCGTCCACGTAGCCGGAGGGGCCGATGGCGTTCTTCCCGCCGATGAACTCCGGGGAGCACAGAGCACCGCCGTGGTCGATCTCCACCGAGGCGGCGGCCCCGCCGGCGTGGATGGCCTCCGCCATCTGCACCAGGTAGGGAATCGCTCCGGGATCGTCCAGCCCCACCTGCTGGGGGTGGGAGCGGCCGGTGTCCAGGTCCACGATTACGTCCCCCACCGTCACCAGGGCGCAGCCGCCGGCGGCCTTGAGGCGGTAGTAGTCGAGGTTGGCCTGGGAGTAGTGCTCCTCCGGGCCCAGCTCCGCCAGGGAAGTAGGGGCCGACAGCAGCCGGTTCTTCAGCGTCAGCCCCGCCAGGCGCAGGGGCCGGAGCAGGTGTTCATAGGAATGCATCACATCACACAGCCTTTCTTCTGCAGGTTCTCTGTTCTTTGTCTATTTTATTGTAACATGGCGAGGGCAGGATTGCACCGTGCGCAGGCCTAAAGTTTCGAGCCTGTATTGTGATTTTTTCACAATTTGCGTTCCTTATTTTCTCTGGGATTCGGCTTGTGCTCCGGGGGCGCCCTCCTATATAATGAAACTATAAAAATTCGCTTTAAAGGGAGGGGGATTCTTGTGACCAACACACTACGGGAGTCCATTATGGTGGCCGCCATGGAGGGCGACCTGTCCCGGCTTCTGGTCCTGGGACGGGACGGCCTGGGCCGTCCCCTGCTGCTCGGGGGAGAGACCCTCAACGTTCTGGGCTGGAGCGGCCCTCCCGCCATGCCCAGAAACGCGGTGTGGGAGGACTTTATCCAGGAGGGCTTTGCTCCCAACTTTCAGTGGTCGGATGATCTGTTTGAGTCCAACAGCCTGGACCTGTCCTACGGATTTTCTGTCTGCCGGGTGCCTCACCCGGAGGATAACTGCGCCGACTGGATCGTAGATATTGAAATGATTGCCAGTCAGCCGGTCCATCTGATTTTGTCTGGAAAGGGACATCCTGAACTGCCGCCGCCGGACGAAGATCTGCTCAGCCTGGTGTGCCTGGCCATCCGCACCTGCCTGAACAACCGGGGCGCCACCGAACCCAATGAGCGTTTTTCCTCGGAATATCTGCTTCTCCAGCTCATCCGCCACAAGTCCTTCGACGAGCCCTTACTACGTTATCGGGCTCAGTCAGTACATATGGAAAGCGAGGGCTTCTTCGCCCTGCTGATGCTGGACCTGGAGGGCTATCATCCCCAGCGCAATTCTATTGCCACAATACGCAACCTGCTGTCGTCCGTGCTCAATGGCTTTTCGGTGATTGACGGAGAAGTGCTCACCTTTCTAGTGTGTCATGACACGGATGGGCAGGAGGAAAAACGTCAGATCTGGCAGCGGGTGGAGGCAATTCTCCGGGATAACGGCCTGTTCGGGATGTTCAGCCGCACCTTTTACCGGCTGGGAGATTTTCACTACCACTATGTCCACACCCTAGACACGCTCAAGCTGCGCTTTTGCGCCAAGCCAGACCAGTGCCTAATGGCCAGCGACGACCTGTCCATCTACTTTCTCATCCGCATGATCCGAGAAACGGATGCTCTAGCAATACCTCTGCACCCTATCATCGACCAGCTCCAGCGCTCGGATGAAGTCCGTAAGACCGCTTATATCGAAACCCTCACCTCCTACCTCACCCACTCTCAAAAGCCCGCCCCCACCTGCGCACAGCTGCATATCCACCGCAATACGCTAGACTACCGTCTGCGCCGGATCGAGGAGCTCACCGGGTTGGACTGGGGAGATGGAGACCTGATGTTTCGTCTATATTTCTCCCTGTGCGCCATCCGCTACGATCAGCTCTCCCGGAGTAGCGGCATGTGACAGGCACACAGGCAAAGGGGCCGGGACGCTTTCAGCGTC
>URQA01000016.1 GCA_900549885.1 uncultured Eubacteriales bacterium
AGACGCCGGGAAGGTCCACCAAGGTGGCCTCCTCGCCCTTCAAGTCAAAATGGGCCTCCTTGCGCTCCACGGTGACGCCGGGCCAGTTGCCCACGTACTGGTTGGAGCCGGTGAGGGCGTTGAACAGGGTAGTCTTGCCGCAGTTAGGGTTACCCACCAGGGCAATTTTCATCTCTCGCACGTCATGGGAGGCGTAGTCCGCGGGGCCGCCGTGCTCCCGGCGGCGGTGGGCGTGGGCGGCGTTCATCCGCTCCTGTGCATCATGGCCCAGGGGCTGGTCCTCCGGGTGAGCCTCCCGAGGCTCCTGCCCCGGCGGGCACAGGAGGATGTTGGCCGCATCCTCTTTCCGCAGGCTGAGCTCATATCCCCGGAGGTTGACCTCGATGGGGTCGCCGAAGGGGGCGATCTTCTTCACGGTGATCTGGGTGCCCGGGGTCAGGCCCATGTCCACCAGCCGCCGCTTCACCGCCCCCCGCTGGCTGCCCACGGATTGGATGACGCCGGACTGGCCAGGAGCCAAGTCCTGCAAAGTATGGGACTTTTGTCCCTGCTGTGTTGTCATGTGCATCCCTGCTTCCAGGTAAGTGTCAGTTTCAAACATATATCCTACCATTTCAGACGGAAAAAAGCAAGAGGGGAACGCCGCAGGCGTCCCCTCTTGCAAGCTCCGAACGTATTTACCAAAAACCGTTTCTTTTGTATGCGCCCAAAGAAACGGTTTTTGAAATCCAAAGAAAAGCGCTGACTGGTCCTTCGGTGCGTACTTCTATCGACCGGCGCACGAAGTCCTGATACCCCTGCGCCGCTGCCGCTGATGCCCACAGATGCAGCGCTCTCTGCGGCCCTCGGGGGCGCGCCTGGCGGCGGACAGAGGGGCAGTGATCACGACAGGGGGAATTGAGTACCGCTTACCTCTACTGCGCTGACACGAGCCAGGTCCGTGGGTGTGGCAAAGCTGTATAACAGCTTGGATTCGATGATACCGGCATCGTCATCGGTGGTAGCCTGTCCTGAGGGGCGCAGCTTCACCCGCTCCCCGTCCGCCAGGATCAGATATACGTCGCTCATCTTGTCAAACCATACCTTGAATGCCTTCTGGTCTGTCATCCAGCCGCCCCAGGCTTCGCCGTGCTGCCGCTCATGATATATTGAAAACGTCTCGCTGCGGACTGTGTGGATCTCAATGCCTATGGGGCTGATGGACAGATCATATACTTGGGTCTGGCTGTCTATGATGGATACAGGCTCGTTCACCAGTTCGATGCCCTCTTTGTAATTTAGCGGGATCTCAAACCGCCAGTAGCCCATGACCAGCGGATCTCTGCACTCCACCTCATCTTCAGACCCATCCAGCTGCATCATCTGGGTGGTGCAGAAGTCCGACAGCTCCAACACCGCTGTGCCGCTCGTGCTCTCACCGACGAATTCCTGGACCAGGAACCCATACCAGGTGTTCTTTGCTCCCGTGGAGATGAGGGTCATATTCTGATAGTTCCCCTCGAAAGAACCGCCTGACTCCACGAGATCAAAATCGACCTGGTTATGATACGAGCCGTCAAAATAGTATTTCTCCCCGTCCTCGATGGCGACGCCATCAGGCAGGGTGAACCGGACCAGATAGCCGATCACGTGACTGGTTCCACATTCAAAGGCCACCACGTTCACCAAAGTCACATCCATGTGTTCCCCTTCTGCGGTCTGATCCACCTCTGTGGTGTACTCGTTCTCCAACAGGTCCAGAAAATCCTCTCCCAGTTCATGGCGTACCCCGTCCTGCTGATAGAACATCCCCATGGCATACACCTGTTCCATGGCCGCCTTGGCGGACAGCATATAGTAGGTGAATGCCGTCCCCACTACCGCCGCACACACGCAGGCGGCGATCAGGGCGGCCCGGATGGGCCGGCGCTTGCGGACTTTGGGAGCATGGTCCAGGGAGAGCACATGCCGGTCCCCCATCTCCCCCAGCAGGTCTAAAAGTTGTTTGTTGGTCATAGTGGAAATCCCTCCTTCGTCAGATGCTCCCGCAGCCTGCTCCGCAGGCGGTGGAGCCGGGTGGTCACATGACTGTCCTTCATGCCCAGGCGGGCGGCCAGCTCCTTGACGGGGCACAGATACCAGTACCGCCCTACGAACAGTGCCCGGTCCCTGGGGTTCAGACCGTCCAGAAAGCGATCCAGCGCATCCTGAAAGGCCCGGCGGTCCAGCGCGTCCTCCGGGGTGGGCTGGCCGGACACGCACTGGCCCAGCTCATCCAGGGCCAGCTCCCCCTGGCCGCCGCCCCGCTTTTTCGCATCCCGCGCCCGCAGGCGGCTGACCGCCAGGTTGCGGGTGAGCCGCCCGGCGTAGCTTTTCAAGGACAGGGGGCGCTGGGGCGGGATGGCGTTCCAGCAGTGGAGCCAGGCGTCGTTGACGCACTCCTCCGCCTCCCGGGGGTCCCCCAGGATGTTGTGGGCGATGGCGGAGCAGTAGGGGCCATACTTGTCTTGGGTGGCCTGGATGGCGTCCTCGTCCCGGGCAAAATAAAGTTGGATGATATGCTCGTCGTTCATGGACGCACCTCCTTGGCGGCTAGAAAAGGCCCTTTCACCTATTCAGACGCAGTTTGGGTGGAACCTGTCACAGAGAAAGGAGAAAAATTGAAAAAAGTGCGGTCCCACACAAGGAACCGCACTCCGCTGCAAGAGTGGGAAAGAGCTGCCGGGGTTAAACCTCCCAGGTCATGGGTTTGCCGTCCCGGTCCAGCAGAGGAGTCAGCCCGCCGCCGTAGCCAGACTGGGCAAAGAGGTACTGCACCCCAGTGGCAGTATCCAGGAACACCGTGTAGGCGATGGACAGGCCATTTCCCTCCTGGTGGATGATCTCAAAGCGTTTGTTCTGTTTTGCCATGTTTAAAACTTCCTTTCTGCTTGGTTCATAATAGGACCTTCATATCCTCCGGCAGCGGGGCGGTGAACTCCAGCCGTGCTCTGGTGATGGGGTGGGTCAGCTCAAGCCGGGCGGAGTGGAGGGCAGGCCGGGTGATGAGCGCCGGAGCCTCCCGACCGTAGAGAAAGTCCCCAGTGAGGGGACAGCCCATGTGGGCCATGTGGACCCGGATCTGGTGGGTGCGTCCGGTGTCCAGCTGCAGCTCCACCAGCGAGCGGGGACCGCAGGTACATACCACCCGGTAGCGGGTGCGGGCGGACTGCCCCTCCGGGTCCACCCGCCGAGCCAAGAGAGAGCCGGGGGCACGCCCGATGGGGGCGTCTATGACTCCCTGGGCGGGGTAGGGCGTCCCGTCGCACACCGCCAGGTAGATCCGGCGGAAAGCGCCAGTGTGAAGCTGGCTTTTCAGCTTTTCCTGGCCATAGGGGTGCTTGGCCACCACCAGCAGGCCGGAGGTGCCTTTGTCCAGTCGGTGGACCGGGTGGAAGCCCGCCCCCTCCCGGTTTTCCCGGTAGCGGGCCATGAGGAAGTTGCCCACCGTGTCGTCAAAGTGGCCGTGGCTGGGGTGGACCAGCACCCCGGGGGCTTTGTTGACCACCACCAGGTCTTCGTCCTCATAGACGAGGTCCAGCGGGCCGGGGCGGGGGAGGGGCTGGCTGGCGCTGTCCGGGTCGGACAGCCGCACCGATAGCACCTGTCCGGCGGCAACCCGAAAGCGGACGTTCACCCGCGCTCCGTCCACCGTAATGCCGTCAGAGAGCCATTTCACCCGCCGCAGCACCGTCCCCGACAGGCCCAGATGACGGCGTAGTAGGGTATATACCTCGCTGCCTGCCAGTTCACCGGAGATTGGCAGGGTGAGATAGCGGACGGCCCCAGCGGCGTCACACATAGGCCCGCCTCTCATCCGGTCTCAGCTCCGGCGGCAGTTCCTCCGGCGTCTGCGGCCGAAAGGGCGCTGTGAAAGCAGAGTTGCTCTGTTCCATGGAGTTCTCCTTCCTCTTACAGTAGCTTGGATACAAAGAACCGGGCACACAGGCAGGCGGCGGCGTACACCGCCATCACACCCATGAGCACTATGGCGGCGGTGCGGTTTACCGCCACCGTCACCAGCAGGGCGGCGGCGCATAGGTAGAAGGTGACAAGTCCCGCCAGATAGAAGGACTGGAGGAGGATGGCCCGTTCCCGCTCATCCTGCTCTTTGATTTGAGCCTGCTTTCGCGCCTGAGGGTGGGTGAGCAGATGCTGGGCGCGAAACAGCAGCGCCACCCCTGCCAGAGCTATGCCGCAGCTGGCCCCCAGGTAGAAACCCCTAGCGTAGTCAGGGAGGATGCCGCCATCCCAAGGCAGCAGAATATAGCACAGGCAGCCCAGCGCGCCCAGCGCCATGAGTCCAAGGGCGGCCAGCCGCCGGCGGCGCAGGGCGCGGTCAAAATCATGGGGAGTAAACAATAGGGCGAGCATCATACCGCCCTCCTTCTCACCAGGCCGCTTTTGAAGCGGCGCACCCAGCCTAGCAGGATCTGGCCCCGCGGAGAGGTGCGGAGAATGCCCGTCAGGACCAGCAGCAGGGATGCCCCCGTCAACGCCCCCATCAGGAAATCGGCCCAAAGCGGGCGGGAGGCTGCCAACTGCCCGAGTGTGGCGCAGGCGGCAAAAAGACCCAGGCCGGCGGTGAGCCGGGGATCGCGGTCAAGATTGTGGTTCATGGTTCTTCCTCCTCAAACAGAAAGATATCCTCAATGGATAGGCCAAAGTACCGGGCGATCTTGTGGGCCAGCAGGAGAGAGGCGTTGTATCGGCCGTTTTCCAGGGAGATGATGGTCTGCCGGGTGACGACCACCGCGTCGGCCAGCTCTGCCTGGGAAATACGCCGGGCCTTACGCAGCTCAGCGATGCGGTTTTTCACAAGACGTTCCTCCTCTGATTAATATGTAAAGTTTACTTTACAAAAATAGTATAGCAAGCTTTACATATTCTGTCAATAGGAACATGAATGACAGAAGCTATTGATATGGCGGTCAGAAGCGGAAAAAGCTGGAAGGCATTGCAAATTTTTTGCACATAGAGTATAATATAAGACGTGATTCGACCCTTCACAGGAGCGTGACCCTATGAGCAAGACACTGGGACTTTATGTCCATATTCCCTTCTGCCGCAGTAAATGCGACTACTGCGACTTCTACTCCCTGGCAGGCCGGGAGGACCGGATGGATGACTATCAGAAGGCGCTGATCGCCCAGATCTCAGAGGGGGCTCCTCTGGCCCGGGGGTATACGGTGAACAGCATTTACATCGGCGGCGGCACCCCCAGCTGGTACGGGGAAAAGCGCCTGTGCGAGCTGCTGCGTCTACTCCAGAAAAAGTTCAAGATGGCCAAGGACATAGAGGTGACGGTGGAGGCCAACCCGGATAGTGTTACGGAAAAGGCTCTGAGGGCTGTTCGGCGGGCTGGGGTCAATCGCCTGTCCCTGGGGATGCAGTCCGCCTGCGACCAGGAGCTACAGGATGTTCACCGGCCCCACACCTTTCAGCAGGTGGTGGAGGCGGTCCACGCCGCCCGAAAAGCCAAGATTAAAAATCTGAACCTGGACCTGATCTACGGCCTGCCCGGACAGACGGAGGAAAGCTGGCATAACAGCGTGGAGCAGGCCATCGCCCTGGGGCCCGAGCATCTGTCGTGCTACGGACTGACGGTGGAAGATGGAACCCCCTTGGCCGGCCGTGTGGCCAGGGGAGAACGGTTGCCGGACGACGACATGCAGGCCGCTGCCTACCTATGGACGGTAGAGCGGTTGGCCCAGGCGGGCTATGCCCAATATGAAATCTCCAATTTCGCCAAGCCTGGCTTCCAGTCCCGGCATAACCTAAAATATTGGATGGGGCGGGAATATATGGGCTTTGGCGCTTCTGCCCACTCTGATTTCGGCGGCTGCCGTTACGCCTATGTCCGGGATTTGGAAGGCTTTATCCGGGGGGTGATGGACGGGGACCGGCTTCTGGCCGAGTCGGACATGATTCCGCCCCGGGAGCGGGGCAGCGAGTACCTGATGCTCCGCCTGCGCACCACCCACGGCATTGAGGAGTGGGAGTACCGCCGGGAATTTTATATGAATTTCGACCCCATTGCCGCCAAACTGGCCGAATATGAACAGCGGGGCTGGGCTCAGCGCACCGACCGCCGCTGGCGGCTGACACCGGAGGGCTTTTTGCTGTCCAACCGTCTCATTGGGGAGGTGCTGGAGCTTCAGGAGACAGCTACCCTGAGCAATACGCTGGAGAAAATCCGTTCCGGCCAAGTCCCTGAAGGGCGGCGGACAGATATCCCATGATGCATGTATTAGCCGCCGGGAGGCATATTCTCCCGGCGGCTAAGCTGTAAATGGAAATCCTTTCAAGTTTACAAATTGACTAAATTATGTTAACATATACAAGATATGCATTCACCCAATGACCCGGAGGTAAAACTATGCACGTAAAACGATTGTTGAAAAGAGGCTTGGCCTTGTGCCTGGCTATGGCCGTGGCAATGCCACAGGCGTTCGCGTCCGATGCCCTGGGCAGCGACCTGAAGGGGCGCACCGTGGAGCTGGCACCCGGTGTGTCCGTGACGGACAACAGCCTGTGGAGCGCCACCTATTCTGATCTGCGCACGGAATACTATGTTACATATGAGCCGGGGGCCGCCGCTTCACCGCTGATTTGGTACGGAAGCACCATCTCCAGCAAGAGCCAGTTGGCCTCCGCTGCGGCCCAGCTGGAGGAGCAGGGCTACCGGGTGCTGGCGGGCATCAACGGCGGCTTTTTCAACACCGACGGCACTGCTGTTGGTCTAGTGATCACCGACGGTGTGATCCGATCTCTGGACCAGTGGAACTATCATATGGTGGGCATCCGCGCCGACGGAACCGCCTTCATTGACAGCAACACCATCGCCAAGACCATAAGCTGGGCCGCTTTGGATGGCAGCGCGGTCAATCTGAACCTCACTGCCATCAATGAAAGCCGGAAGAACGGCGGACTGTATCTGTTTACAGAGGACTTCGGCACCACTACCCAGAATACCGTGGCCGGGGTGGACGTGGTGCTGGAGCCGGTGGCGGCGGACCAGCAGCTGACGATGAATAGTACCACGACTTACCGGGTGGTGCGGGTGACCGACTCCACCCAGGAGGGAGTGAGCCAGGACAGCTTTATTCCCACGGGCTGCCTGGTGCTGTCCGCCAACAAGAACTGCGATGCCTCTCTGTTGGACCCTCTACGGGCGTTGACCCCCGGCACCCAGGTGACCCTGACCATCTCCGGCGGCGACAGCGCCTGGAGCCAGGCAGTGTATGGTCTGACTGGGCTGTACGCCTTGGTAGAGAACGGTCAGGTAGTTTCCGGCTTAGAGGCGGGCCGAGCCCCCCGGACTGCCCTGGGCATCAAAGCGGACGGCAGTATGGTGTTCTACACCATTGACGGTCGGCAGAGCGGCTACTCCGTGGGTGCCACCTACTCTCAGGTGGCCCAGCGGCTTATTGAGCTAGGCTGTGTCCAGGCGGTGGCCCTGGACGGCGGCGGCTCCACCACTCTGGGGGCCACTTTACCGGGCAGCGATCACTTCACTGTGCTCAGTTCTCCCTCGGACGGTAATCAGCGGGCGGTGAGCAATTGCCTGTTTCTGGTAACCACTGCCCAGCCAACCGGCGTGGCAGCCAAGTATTATGTGGATACCGCCTCTGATGTGGTGTTGGCCGGGGCCAGCACTGCGGTGACCGCGGCAGCGGCGGATGCCAGCGGCTATTCCGTAGCCGGCTCCGGGGCGCTCAGTTGGACCTCCGACGGCGGCATGGTGGACTATGACCAGACGGGCGGCGCCGTGTTTACCGCCGGGACGCTGGCGGGGGATTTCACGGTGAACGTCTCTGATGGCCTGGCCTCCGGCTCGGCCCCGGTTAAAGTGGTGGACCAGCTATCCAGGCTGGACATTACTCGGAAGGACACGGGGACTTCTGTGTCCTCTCTGACCCTATCTCCGGGGGACGTGGTGGATCTGGACGCCGCCGGCGTCTGGTATAACCTCCCCGTGGCCATGGAGGATGAAAATGTGACCTGGAGTGCGGACCCCACTCTGGGGACCATCGGGTCTGACGGTTTGTTTACGGCCGGAGAGGAGAACGCAGAAGGCGTTATCACTGCCTCTGCCGGAGGCCGGACCGTAGAGATCCGGGTGAAAGTGGACCGGGGCGATCCCTTCACCGATATCGCAGATCACTGGAGCCAGCCCTTTGTCACGCAGCTGTACCAGATGGGGCTGACCACCGGCATCCAGCAGCCGGATGGCACCTATCTCTACCAGCCGGATGGAAAGCTTTCTCGAGGCGAGTTGCTGGTGTTTATCTCCCGGATGCTGGGAGTGGATACCGCTCAATATGAATCGGTGGTTCTACCCTTCGCCGATGCGGACCAGATTGCAGACTGGGCGCTGCCCCATGTGAAAGCCATGTACACCCTCCAGGTGTTTAACGGCGTATCTGCGGACGGCCAGCTCTACGCTAGTGTGGACGAGATGGTGGACCGCCAGTCGGCTATGACCATGCTGGGACGCATTTTGGCCCAGCAGGTGAGCTATGACCTGTCTGTCTTTGCCGATGGAGGACAGGTGTCAGATTGGGCCTCTACCTATGTTCAGACTCTGGTGGCTCAGGGGGTCATCACCGGCAACGGCGGCTATCTGATGCCCCAGAGCGAGATGACCCGGGGCGAAATGGCCAAGGTCATCACGCTGGTCAGTCAGTTGGCTCATGCGGAGTTGACGCCCAGAGGAGGAGAGACCGTAGTCCCGGAAGAACCTGTCCAGCCGGGGGAGTCGGAACAGCCCCAAGCTTCTTCACCCACAGATGAGCCAGAGGAAACGACGGCTCCCAACGGGGAAGAAGCGTCTGAAGCGACAGAGGGAACCGGCGAGACGGAGAGGACGGATGCGGAACAACCAGCGGAAATTCCAGAAGGCTGAGTGAAAAAAGCGGATTAAAATAAGAGAAGGCGCGCCCTGGAAAGGGGCGCGCCTTCTTGCGTGCTGAAACTCGTTGGGAGATTGCCATAAGGAATCTGTCATCCCGTCTGGATGCTGGGCAGCCAGTGTCCCCGCCAAGCGTATAAAGCCATCAAGAGCAGCCCAATGAGCCAAGATACAGGGTAGAGCATGAAAACGCCGTCAATGGTATCAAATAAAGGCACAATCCACTGGATCCAAAAAATACGGAAAAGGCACATGGCAAAGAGCAGGATGGCCATGGGCGGGATGCTTTTGCCCGCGCCGCGCACAGTACCTGCCAGAGCGTGCATGACGCCCAGCAGAAAATAAAACGGACAGAAATAACGCATGGCGTGGGCGCCTACAGAAATCACCTCCGGGTCTGCGTTGAAAAGCTGGAGTAGGGGCTTGCAAAAGAGCAGCAGCAGGGCGCCAGTAGCCAGTGTGTACACTAGATTCATGAGCACGGTGACCCACATTCCCTGCTTTACCCGGTTCAGTCGGCCGGCTCCAAAATTTTGCCCGGTAAAGGTGGTGGCGGCCATGCTGAGGCTTGTGACTGGCAGAATGTTAAATCCGTCAATCTTCATATACGCACCCCAGCCTGCCATGGCCTTGGTGCCAAAGACATTTACGCTGGACTGGACCAGCACGTTGGAAAAGGAGATCACCATATTTTGAATCCCCGTAGGCAGGCCGACCCGTATGATCCGGACTGCGTCCCGCCTGCAAATGCGGATTTTCTCCAGACTGACTCGATAACTGGCGGGCACTTTTATGAGAAACCGGAGCGCCAGCACACAGGAGGCCATCTGGCTCATATCAGTGGCGATGGCGGCCCCTGCTACGCCCATATCGAACAGACACACCAGCACCAGATCCAGCACGATGTTGGTCACCGCAGCGGCGGCCAGATAGATCAGAGACCGCTTGGAGTTACCCACTGCGTTCAGGATGCCTGCCAGCATATTGTACATGACATTAAACAGCAGAGCGCCAGCATAAATGCGCAGATAGAGGACCGCATCAGGCATAACTTCATCCGGGGTCTGCATCCAGATCAGCAGCTGGCGGCTAAGCGCGATACCCGCCCCAGTGAGTGCCAGGCCCAGAATGGCGGCGATGGCCAGTGCGGTATGGACGGAGCTGTGAACGCCCTCTCGGTCCTGCGCTCCAAGATACTGGGAGACGATGACCCCAGCCCCTACAGAAGCGCCTTGGCTGAAGGCGATGAGCAGATTGATCAGCGACGTGCTGGCGCTGACCGCGGCTAGGGCGTTGCTGCCCACAGACTGCCCCACGATGATGGAGTCTGCCGTGTTGTACATCTGCTGGAGCAGGTTGCCCAAAATCAGCGGGATGGAAAACAGAAGCAGCTGTTTCCATATAGTGCCTTCGATCATCAGATTTGTCTTGGCGGCATCTGCCAGCCGCTCTGCTTCATGCTTGATTTCCGTTTGCATAGTCCGCCCCTCTGCCGATGGTTTTTGCCGGAAGCGGCAACTGCCGGCGAACAAAGTATAAACCCCTGCCCAGCGATTGCAAGATGTTTTTCCCTATTTCTCGCATTTGCACGAAGAAGGGGATTGGAACGGGGCTTTCTTTGCCGGAACAGCAGGGATGTGCCCGCTGCGAGTAAATTGGACTCGGTCCCGGGATAAGCTGGGACGATGGGGAGAATATGGACCGGAGACGTCGAGATGGCAAGGGAGAAAACGGCTATCATATGGCTGGATTTGGTTCGTCCACATGAAATAGGGACACGCAGCGCAGGCATACACTGTGGTCACGGAGGTGGTTCATAATGTGGACGGCATGGCTTTTGCTGACCCTCAACGGCCTGTTCTTTACTCTACGCCTGGCGGGAGCTACGGGGTCTTTCCCTAGGGCACTCAAACGGGAAGAGGAGCAGGAGTTGCTGCAAAAGATGGCCCAAGGGGATTTGGATGCCCGCAATCAGCTCATTGAGCACAACCTGCGCTTGGTGGCGCACATCATAAAAAAGTATTACACCCAAAACGGAGACCAAGACGATTTGATTTCCATTGGAACCATTGGGCTGATTAAAGGAGTATCTACCTTTAAGCCGGACAAGAATGTTCGGCTGGCCACTTATGCCAGCCGCTGCATTGAAAATGAGATCCTGATGTATTTCCGCTCTCAGCGCAAGCTGCAAGGGGAACTGTCTTTGTCCGACAGTCTGGATGCAGAGGGAGACGGCAGTGCCCTGTCCCTGATGGATGTAGTCTGTGTAGACGACGATATGCTGGAGCGTTTGGATCTGCGGGATGCCTGTGGTAAGGTCCGCCGGTGCGTGGAGACGAGTCTTACTCCCCGGGAGGCAAAGATTATCCGGCTACGCTATGGCCTAGATGACCGGCAACCGTTGACCCAACGAGAGATCGCTACATTGTGCGGCATCTCTCGATCCTATGTATCCCGCCGCTACTAATGTAAACGATGCCCGGAAAGCCTTGAAACTACAGGCTTGTCCGGGCATCGGGCGTTTTAGGGTAGCACCGACGCTATTGTAAGTGGTGAAAATTTTAGGAAGATAAGCGGTCATTCATCATCCCCAATTATAGAATTTCAATTTCACGAGCGGTCATTGACTTATCGAGAGGAACGGGGAAAAATCTTACTTTACGGCCAATTGTCAAATGTGCGCCTTTATCACTTTCGATGATAAAGCCTGTTGTAAAGAAAAAGTCATCGCGTGTTCCATCACTAATGAATCCAGCTGTTTTTTCGGCATTCAAATAAGCGATTGTTCCGTCAATTTTTCCAGGTAGGTTTGCTTGCGCAATCAATTCGTCTGTAATTCTTGTTACGGTAGTAATCCAGTTACCTTCATCCTTACTCCGCGAACGTGCAATTCTCTCACTGTTAAATTGGTAATGAGTTGGAATATCTGCATATAAACAGTAGGAATAATCAAACCAGTATGTCGTTCCACGCCGACCAGCACCTATTTCTTTGATTTTAAGGATGTTATATTCAGATGATTTGTTTGTATATCTTAACAATATTGGCGACTTGTTTGGAAATCTGAATCGATAAGCGGTTCTTTTTTTGCAGACCGCAGTCAATGTACGTAGAAAATCTAAATCTGCACCATAGTAAAGACGTTCCATTTGAATTGCTTGATTTCTAATTGCAGCGATGGCATCCGTAATGTTTGCACACTCTGTTGCTTGGCATCGTTTGTAACATTCATTTAGAGTTGAATCAAACAGCTGAACTAAGCGTCGCATATTTCCATCGGCAGCATAGATTATTTGTTCAAGTAATTGCATATTATCTTGGCTAACATCAAATACAGATTCAATTGAAACAGGATGAGATGCTGCAGATGTAAGATATTTTTCTGCGATAGAAATTGTTTTATTTAAAAATGATGTATATCCAGCTGAAGTGTAAATGTCATCCTCTAAAACAACTACATCTCCATATCTCGTTTCAGTCAATATATCAGCAAATGTATGAGGATAAATTGCTATTTTGGTACGAACAAAGTCCAGTGTCCGCAACTGATTCATTAGTGTTTCAAAATAGGAGGTACTACCATGTTCTTCAAAGAAGCTTTTATCAATTGATCCAACTTCATCAAAAAGAATCAATAACTTGCAATTTATTGGCCGCAAAAGCGAATCATACGCAAAAACAACATCGCCAATTTGAGGACGATCTTTCTTCTTTAATTCAATAAAATAGCTCTTTCCATATGTACTGCAGGCCTGAAGGAAGTTATTACCAATAGTGCCTTGTGTGCTAAGTTCAGTGCTTATCTGTTGGGTATATTCTTCGGCGGTTAGCTTATTGAGTTTGTCGATGACCGGTTTTTGCGAAACCCGGTTAAACCACATTCCAAATATGTTGTTTTGAAGACCTTCATGGAGCTTGACGAGTTCACTTGCGGACTGAAGCTTTTCACATGTATTGAGCACCTCATCAATAAGCCTGATTAGTATACTATCATAGATTTTTTCGGGCTGGTGCAGATTCTGAAAGTCGCTCAATTTTATATATAGTGGGAGTACGAGTGGAACTCGATCCATCATCTGGGGCACCAGAACTGAAAGATGGTAAATGTAGTTTGCACGTAAATACATAGTCTTTCCAGTACCCATTTTACCTTTGACAATTTCGTTACAGTAGTCAAAGGGACCAGCAACACCGCTTGTTGGATCTACAAACAACTCAAGAATATTTTCATCTAAGAACTCATCGGCATTTCTTATTTGAAAGGGACGTAATAAAATTAGTTCGGATGTTGTCATATATACCTCCTGTAGTATTGCGGTATTTGTGAGTAAAAAGCTTACCTCTAACGTGATTTATATGCCCAGTGACTCTTTTTGCGAAATTTCGAAAGCATTCCTTCTGCGGCCAATTTTGCAAGAATGCGATTTGCCGTCGCGGCCGACACTCCACACAGTGCCCGCACATCGGCGTTCCTGATATAGTCATGGGTTCTCAAATACTCCCGAATCTTGTTCCAGCGGAGTGTGGCCTTATCTACCTTTCCATCGCTCATTTCATCACTCGTGTTAATGGCATCCATGAGCGCTGCCTTGATAGCGGATAGCATGAACTCAATAAACATCGTGGACTCTCCGGCATGGTTGGAGCTGATAGCAAAATAATACTCCCCAAATGATACAGAACTACCAAATAATTTTCGAAAACATTATATCATACACAGCATATCCTATCAACCAAAACGCAACCACAGTCACCAGAAAATCCGATGGTTTTCTGTTTATCTGTTTTTCTGTCTGCAAGTTTTGCCACGCCAGGAGCACATCAATTGCTCAGGTCAAAGCGGTTGATGGGCTTGCGCCCGTTTACCCTATAAAATATATCCTTTGCGCCATATTTCTTGTTGACGTTATGTTTGATTTGATATATTATGGACTCGGAGGGATGCAGCATGAGCGATTTTCAAAAATTACTGGATCAGGCGCTTGAGAAGGTAAACTTGACGCCGGTAGACGACACTCCGGAGATGGAAGAGTATGACATCGACGCGGAAGTGCGTGACTTGGTGATCTCTGCCCGCAATGCGGCCGACTTGACGCAGAAGCAGTTGGCGCAGCGCTCAGGTGTATCCCAGGCGAACATCAGCAAAATTGAAAATGGCAACTATCATCCCAGCTTGTCCACATTAAAACGAATCGCAGGTGCGTTGGGAAAACGGCTGGTGGTCAGCTTTGAAGATCCGGAGGTGTGACTGTGGCGATCCATATTGAAAATTTGAAGATCGAACAATTCCGCGGAATCCGGCAGTTATCTGTTTCGCACCTGAACCACATCAATCTGATCGTCGGCGACAACAACTGCGGCAAGACCAGCTTTTTGGAAGCCCTTCTTTTGCTGCGCAATCCCGGAGATTTTACCAACACCTTGCGCATTGCGCGTATGCGGGACAGCCTGGCTATGTACGGCGGTATTTCCGCCTATGAAAGTCTGCTTACCCTGTTTCCACACAGCAGCAATGAGGAGGAAACCGCTCGCATGCTTTCCCTGCAGGCTCGCTGCAGGGGAGAGGACGTCCTCTATTTGCTGGAGGGCAACATGAAAACCATTATGCTGGACTTGGAGGAGCAAAACCGGATTCCCCGCTATTCGATGCGGAATTTCCGTAAGTTCAAGGATTCCATTCCATCAGAATGTCAGGCATTTCAGGGAAACCTGCTGGTTCGCACAGGCAACAACCAGGATAAAGCGGAGATAAACATCCATGAATATTCCACCGTATCCGGGCGGGACATTACCAGCCGGCATCTTCTGAACATGGTCTATCTGGCGCCGTTCGACCATCTGCGGGGCGGGAATTTTTCCCGCATCTTAACAAATGATCCCTATAAGGAGCTCTGTATACAGATCTTACAGCTTTTTGATCCCGGCATTACAGATCTACTGCTGCTGAAAAACGAAAATACCAACCGCCCCATCGAATGCGTCAAGCACAAGGAGCTGGGGACAATGCCTCTGTCCAGTTACGGCGACGGCATCAAGAAGGTTTTGTCCATTGCCAGCGGGATCGCAAGAGCTGTGGATGGTGTACTGCTGATCGATGAGGTGGAGACAGCCATCCACACCCGCTACTTTGAAGATATTTTCCGTTTCATTGCCTCTGCATGCCGCAAATTCGGTGTGCAGGTCTTTATCACCTCTCACAGCATCGAAGCGATTGATGGGTTCCTATCCATTGTGGATTATGAGAAGACGACCGAACAGGAGGACCCTATCAGCGTTGTGACGCTCAAAAAAGATTGGAGTTCTTCCCTCAGTTATGCCCGGGTCCTGTCCGGCCGCCACGTCCATCAGAACCGGGAGCAGTTTGGCTTTGAGGTGCGCCTATGAACAAATTGATTTTGTGTGAAGGCAAGACCGACGCCATTTTGCTCAGCTATTATTTGGGATGTGTTCAGCACTGGACTCCCTGCAAGCGGGGACCGAAAAACTTTCGTATCTCTGTGGATGAAAAATCTGGTGAATCGGCCTACTGGTATCAGCGGGGAGAGGACCGCCTGCTGATTTGCGGTGTGGGCGGGAAGGATAGGTTCGGCGGATTTTTTGCGGATAAGATACGGGCGGCAATCCTTGACGCCCAAGTGTTCTCCAAAGTCGCTCTGGTCACTGACCGGGATGATCGGCAAGAGGAGGATATTACGGCAGAAGTGTGCCGGATTTTTGCTCCGGCCATCACACAGGCCAAGCAAAATCACTGGGTCGAGAATGCTTATCAGGATGGTTTCGGTCAGAATCAGACGCTGTCATTTTTGCTGCTGATTATCCCGACTGACCAGCAGGGCGCTTTGGAGTCGCTGTTGCTGGAGGCGATTTCGGAAGACCCATATGACCGCGAGATCGTCACGCGCAGTACAGCATTTGTGGAAGAAATCGGACCTTATGCGGAACGCTATATTGGACAAGCCCGTTTGAAGCTGAAAGCCCGCCTGGGAGTTACCTGGGCGATCCAATCACCGGGGAAGGAGTTCCATTTTATCGATGAACAGATCCGGGCCGTTCGATGGGAACGCTCAGATGTTCTGGCAAAATGTTTTTCCCAGTTGGTTTTCATTTGACAGTGACAAAGAGGGGCACTGCAGATGCTGTTCTGCAGTGCCCCTCACCACATTTTTAGATCTTGCCGGCTTTTCAATAGGAGGAGGTTTGTCCACCCGGATAAACTATGATTCAGACAAAACAGCATACCAATGTGAATAACCTCACCTGTTCAGCTCTCCACTACAATGCAATTTACAAAGCCGCTGACAGCGGTGCAGGCATCTAAAGCAATGATACCTGTGCCGTAAAAGGGGCGGAAATTGGCATCTGGACCGAATTGAGAGCCGGCATGGTCGATTGTAGAATGACCAAAAGAGGTGTGCCAATGGCCACAGATGATGGTTTTGTCCTCATCATAAGCATATCGAAAGGCGGCCATGCCATTGATCCAGGGGGCTTTTTCCCAAAGAGCCGCAGAGGCATTGCGCCAGTCACTAATGCTACGATAGCCGTTATGCTCCTGGATGCAGGGGATCCAGCCGTGGACAAATATGTGGTGTTCCGTTTCAAAATAGTCCAGCATGGCAGGAATGATTTTTTGATAGAACACGGTATTCCGGGCAACTTCAGCGAAGTCATCGTGCAAAGTAGGGGCAAGGCGGGGGTCGAAACCGGTGAGTTGAAGAGCGGTATCGTATGTGCCATTGTCGACATGGTGGCGATACGGCAGCCCTGTGTCGACCGTTACAAGTTCTTCAAATAGATCTTCGTGGTTGCCGCGAATCAGGATGACCTTATCTTGATCCAATAGTTCAGATAGAAAAGCCTGCAGTTTCAGCGCTTCCTTGCCGCGGTCAAACAGGTCTCCCAGAATGACCAGTTTGTGCAGTGCAGAGTCGGCGAAGAAACCGGCCTTGGTCAAAGCAGTGATCAGCGGCGTATAAAATCCGTGGACGTCAGCAGTTACATAATAACGCATCAACGAGCCTCCTTTGCGGTTGAAACATAGGCAAGTCAATTTGCGGGCGAAATCGCCCCTTACCGTATGTTGTATGCGAATTAGGTATGGTGATACCTCTGTGCTCGGGCGGCCCTGCTCCGTTACCAGCCGGATAGATCCAGCCTTGAATGCCTCATCGTACTGCGGCGGTGCCACCCCGTTTTACGTTTTATTTCCATGGTCTTTGTTCCATTTCCTCTCCATTATAACGAATATTTTTCTGTTCATCAATTCCGGAAAGGGGACATTCTACTTTTTTACATACCCGACAGGTTCTGCCGAGGGAAGATCCTTGCCACTCCTTTACAATTTTAGATGTGGCATGTTCCCGCAATAATAAAAGGAGGAAGCAATCATGAAACAGAAAGAAGAATCTGCGCAAACGGGTGGGCGGTAAATACTATAATTATGCGGACTTTATGACATTAAACACACTTTTTCGGTTGACTATTTGATGGAAAGCGATATACTGATAGTATCAAATGGTCGAGGGGGAGTGTGGCGATGAAGCGATATGCAATCAACCGTCTGCAGGAGTGGAAGGAGGATCCGTACCGCCTACCTATGATCATCCGCGGCGCGCGGCAGGTGGGGAAGACCTGGCTGATGCAGGAGTTTGGCCGGACTGCGTTTGAGCAGTGCGCCTATATCAATTTTGACCGCAATGAGCGGATGCAGAACCTGTTCTCCGGCGATTTTGATGTGGATCGGATCCTGCGTGGCCTTGCCATCGAGAGCGGGGTGGAGATCGACCCGGAGAATACTTTGATTATTCTGGACGAGATACAGGAGGTGCCGGCTGCGCTGCAGAGCCTGAAATATTTCTGCGAGGATAGCCGGCACAGATACTATATCCTAGCTGCCGGGTCGCTGCTGGGGATCGCCATGCACGAGGGCACGTCCTTCCCTGTGGGAAAGGTGGACAGCATGGAACTCTACCCGCTTTCCTTCACCGAGTTTCTGTCCGCCACAGGCAATGAACAGCTGCTCGGCCTCCTGGAGCAGCGGGACTTTGAAATGGTCACCGCCTTCCGGGACAAGTACATCGACTTGCTCAGAACATATTACTTTGTGGGCGGGATGCCGGCGGCGGTGAACGCCTACCTGCCCAAGCAGAGCCTGACTGCCGTGCGCCGGGTGCAGAAACGCCTGATCTCAGACTACGAGCAGGACTTTTCCAAACATGCTCCGACGGCCGTCATTCCCCGCATCCGTATGGTGTGGGACGGCATCCCTTCTCAGCTCGCCAAGGAGAATAAGAAATTCATTTACAGCGTCCTGCGGGAGGGGGCCCGGGCCAAGGACTTTGAGCTGGCCATCCAATGGCTGATCGATTGCGGATTGTGCTGCAAGGTCGGCAGGGTGACCAAGGGCGCCGTTCCCTTGAAGGCATATCAGGACATTCCGGCCTTCAAGCTGTATCTGGTGGATGTGGGCCTGCTGGCTGCAATGACGGATCTGGACGCCAAGACGCTGCTCAAGGGCAATGCCATCTTTACCGAGTTTAAGGGAGCGCTCACAGAGCAGTATGTCTGTCAGCAGCTCGTTTCCGATCTGGGCGCCACGCCCTACTACTGGTCGGCGGAGAATTCCTCCGGAGAGGTGGACTTCGTCCTCCAGCACAGCGGGAATGTGATCCCGCTGGAGGTCAAGGCGGAGGAGAACCTACAGGCCAAGAGCCTGAAGCACTTTGTCGCCGGCAATGAGCTGCCTTTCGGCGTCCGCACCTCCATGTCCGACTACCGCAGGCAGGAGAAGCTCATCAATCTGCCCCTCTATGCGCTCTCCCAGCTCTGGGAGGTCTGCGACGCATTTAACTGAAACGGGGGCGGGATCCGCGCCCGCCTGATCTGAATTTGCCTCAGCCGGGAATGCCTGAGAGGTGATGCGCACGATGGAAAATGAAAACCGGGAATATATCCTGCGCGTCTATGGGGCGCTTCAGGAAAAGGGGTATAACGCAGTCGGCCAGATTGTTGGCTGGTGGCATATTGGTCAGGACCATCTGAACCTGAAGTTGAAAACTCGCCTGGGTGTTACCTGGACCATCCAGTCGCCTGGGAAAGAGTTCCACTTCATGGATGAGTAGATTCGTTCTGTGCAATAGGAACGTTCAGAGATTCTCGCAAAATGCTTTTTGCAACTGGCTTTCATCTAACAGTCACAAAATAGGGGCGCTGCGGGTGCTGTTCTGCAGCGTCCCTTGTCGGTTTCCATTCCATGATCTCGTAGTGCAGCAGGACCCAAATAGGAAAGGGTATGTTTCCGCTTCATTTGAATGATTCAACATCGTGGTCACGCCTGCTGCAAATGCTGCCAATTACTTCATACACCGTCCGTGATGTCAGACTGTTCCCCACGATGAAGCCTCTCTCACTGTAAGAATCTATAACAATTTATAAAGACAGACAGAAAGACGCACCCCCTGCGTACACCTGTGCGGCGACCGCGAACCTGCTTTTCGAGCAGAGCGGAGGCCGCTTTATTTTTTATATGGAAGGGTGGATACTTGGCGTGGGAGGTGGTCGTCATGATATAGAACTCCCACCCAATCGAAATAAAATGATACGATAAAAGCAAAAGGAGTATACGGAAATGGAGAAAAACGTGCCCATTTGGGAGAAAGCCAATCTGACGATTGAGGAAGCGGCCGCCTATTTTGGAATCGGGACCAACAAGCTGCGGGCCATGACCGACGGGGAGAACTGTCCGTTTGTACTGTGGGTAGGCAGTAAGCGCCTGATCAAGCGGCGGAAATTCGAAAAATTTCTGGAAGAACAGTATTCCATCTGACTGTGCAGGAGGTGGTGATCATGAGTGAAAAAAGACGGGACCGCAAGGGCAGGCTCTTAAAAAGAGGAGAACGGCAGAACAGGGACGGGAGATACGAGTATCGCTATTACGACATACAGGGGGTGCGGCGGAGCGTATATAGCTGGCGGCTGGTTGAGACAGACACCATTCCCCGGGGAAAGCGGCACAAGCCGCCGCTGCGAGAATTGGAGCGGCAGATCCAGCGGGACCTGGAGGATGGCATTCAGCCATACGCAGCCAGGCGGATGACATTGAACGACCTGTTTGACCGCTATATGGAATTAAAATACGAGTTAAAGGCATCGACCCGGACGAATTACCAGTATATGTACGACCGCTATGTGCGGGAGGCCATCGGGCACAGGGACATTGCCTCTTTCCGGTACAGCGACATCCGGGCCTTTTATAATTCCCTGTTGAGGGAGCGTGGCTTCAGGACCAATACCATGGAGACCATCCACTCCCTATTGCACCCGGTTTTCACGTTGGCGATTCGGGACAACCTGATCCGTGCAAATCCCTCCGACGGTGCCCTGGCCGACATCAAGAAGGGCAGCCGAAGGGAGAACTCCAAGAAACAGGCACTGACAGAGGCACAGCAGGCCGCATTCATGCAGTTTGTCGCTGGCTCTGCCCGGTATCGGCAGTGGGAGCCGCTGTTTACCGTGATGCTTGGGACAGGCTGCCGCGTGGGGGAGATCATCGGCCTGAGGTGGGAGGACTGCGACTTTGCGGGGGAAACCATCTCCATCAACCACAGCCTGCTTTACCGCCAGAAGGAGCCGGGAGGGAGTTGTAGATTCCAAATCAGCACACCCAAGACAGAGGCTGGGATCCGAATTATCCCCATGACGGCGGAGGTCAGGCAGGCGCTGGAGCAGGAGCGGCAGTTTCAGAGGGAAGCGGGGCCGGTTGATGTTATCATAGACGGGTACTCCAACTTCATCTTCACCAGCCAGGCGGGCGGAGCACTGAGCCCGCACACAGTCAACCGCGCCATCGAACGGATCCGAATCGCATACAATAACCAGGAGACGGAAGCAGCCAAGCAGGAGCAGCGGGAGCCGCAACTGCTGCCCCATTTTTCGGCGCATACCCTGCGGCATACCTTCTGCGCTCGATTCTGCGAACACGAGACCAACCTGAAGGTGATCCAGGAGATCATGGGCCACGCCAGCATCACGACCACCATGGACGTCTACAACCATGTGACACTGGAACAGAAAATTGCCAGCTTCAAGCGGCTGGGGGAAACATACAAGATCATCTGATCCCTGTTGGGCGTCCTCTCCGCAGCCGGGGAGGACGCTTTTTCGTAAACTCATGGATGCCTTCCGCATATCCTTTACTGATTTTGAGGTAAGGAGGCGGCCCAATGAGAAACGAGCTGACGGTAACCTGTACCTATCCAAAGGACGGCAGAAACGCCCGGGAAATTTTGCTGGAGTCCTTTCAACTGTTCCTCCGCCGGGAGCTGGGATCTGTTGCAAAAGGGTGAGCCATGGGGTGTAATCCATATGATGAATGGCTGCTTATCTCAGGAGGTATAGCATGTACTTAGAGATAAGCAATCCCATGGATTACCATGCGGCTTTATACATCAGACTATCAAAGGAGGATGAGAGCGAAGGACCATCCCAGAGCGTCCAGAACCAGGAATCCCTGCTGCGGGAGTTTGTGCAGCAGCACCGGCTGATCGTCTACGACACCTACATAGACGACGGTTGCAGCGGCACCAACTTCGACCGCCCGGCCTTCCAGCGGATGATCGCCGACATCGAGGCCAGGAAGGTCAACATGGTCATCACCAAGGACCTCTCCCGACTGGGCCGGGACTACATCCTGACCGGCCACTACATGGAGCGGTACTTCCCGGAGCACCGGGTGCGGTACATCTCTCTGCTGGACGGTATCGACACCGGCGTGGATTCCACCGCCAACGACATTACACCGTTCCGTGCCATCATGAATGACATGTACGCCAAGGACATCTCCAAGAAGATCAAGAGCGTCAAGCGGGATAAGCAGCGGAAGGGACAGTTTATCGGCGGCAAGCCGGTGTACGGCTACAAGATGCACCCAACGGAGAAAAACAAGATCATCATTGATGAGGAAGTGGCGCCCGTCGTGCGGCGGATCTTCGCCCTGGCCCTCTCCGGCATGAGCTGCCGGAATATTGCTGCCCTCCTCAACCAGGAGGGGGTGCCCACCCCGGCTACCTACGCGAACCTCCCGGTGGCAAGACCCGGCCCCTATACCGGCCTGTGGAGCAGCGAGCGGATCTCCGACATGCTCCAGAATGAGACCTACATCGGCAACATGGTCCAAGGGCGCAGCGTGAAGATCAGCTACAAGTCCAAGAAGTGTCTGCGCCAGGACCCGGTCAACTGGGTGGTGGTGGAGGGCACCCACGAGCCTCTGGTGGACCCGGAGACCTTCCGCAAGGTGCGGATGTTGGTGAACAGCCGGAAGCACACCCGGAGCCGGACATACGACTTTCTGCTGAAGGGGCTGATCTTCTGCCACGAGTGCGGCTATCCGCTGGCAGTTCTCAACCGAAAAAACGCCAGGGGAGAGGATGTACTGTACTTCGTCTGCCGCACCTACCAGCGCTTCACCAAGGCCGGGGTCTGCACCTGCCATTCCATCAAGGAGAAAACGGTGACCGACGCGGTGGTCGCCAAGGTGCGGGAGGTGTGCCAGGCGTATCTGAACCCTGATGAACTGCTGCCCGTGGCGCAAGAAGCTATGGAGAACGCCGGAAAGCGGAGCAGCTTAGAGTCAGAACTCCAAGCGCTCCAATCCAAGATCGACAGCCTCACCGCCAATCTGGACCGGATATACACCGACCGGCTCAGCGGGTTGCTGCCCGAGGCGGACTTCCAGCGCATCTTTGGCCGGATCAAGCTGGAGCGGGAGCAGCTGGAGGGAAAGCGGCAGGAGCTGGAGTCGCAGAAAAAAAGCCCCGTCCCCAGAGAGGACAGGGCCAGGGAGCTGGTCCAGCGGTTCATCGAAACCGCTGGGGAGAGCCGGGAACTGCTGGTGAGCCTCATCGAGCGGGTGGAGCTGACCGAGAACAAAGAAATCATCATCAAATTCCGCTTTGCCCAGCTGGACGAGACAGCGGAAAAGCAGACACCGCAAGGGATCACGCCGTCTGAGACGGCGTAATTTTCCGATGGAAATTGCTTACAGTAGCCGCGCCGCTATGTATCGCGGATCGAAAAGCGGGCATTGGAAAAACTGCGAGATGCCTATGAATCGAGCTGAGTGTTTTTGCGGTGATTGGACAAATGAAAAACTGCCCTCTCCATTTTAGGGAGGGGGCAGTGAAGGGGAGCGAGGCGGGCTTTGCTTGTGAAAGCCCGCCTCAGACATGAGGGGGAGACAATAGAAATGCCTGCTGGTTAGATAAGATTTTCTTCAGTGTCCTTATTGAACATGTGCACTAGTGTGCCGGGGAAGGTAAAGTGAAGCTGAGTACCGTAGGGAATACCACCGCGAAATTCATCGGGCAGGTCACTGGTGGACAGGCGCATAACCACGTCCTTGACCGTACCGTTATCCTGCTCCACGGAAACGTGCAGGTGCAACTCGCTGCCCATCATCTCGGACACGTCCACTGTTCCTACCAAGGTACCCTCGCTTTGGCTGGCGGGGACAAAGCTGATGTGCTCGGGACGGATGCCCAGCACGATGTCCTGGGTAGCGGCATTGCTGGCTTTCAGCTTTTCTTGAATCTTCTCAGGCAGCTCTACCTTGGAGCCGGAGCAGTTGACGTAATACCCGTCGCCCTCCTTGACCAGATGGGCGTCGAAGAAGTTCATCTGCGGCATACCGATGAAGCCGGCCACGAACACGTTCAGCGGGTGGTCGAACACCTCCTGGGGGGTGCCCACCTGCTGGATGAAGCCGTCCTTCATGATGACGATGCGGTCGCCAAGGGTCATGGCCTCGGTCTGGTCATGGGTGACGTAAATAAAGGTAGTATCGATGCGCTGGCGTAGCTTGATGATCTCAGCACGCATCTGGTTACGTAGCTTGGCGTCCAGGTTGGACAGAGGTTCGTCCATTAGAAACACCTGAGGCTCTCGGACGATGGCGCGGCCAATGGCTACACGCTGACGCTGGCCGCCGGACAACGCCTTGGGCTTCCGGTCCAGGTACTGCGTGATGTCCAAAATAGCCGCAGCCTCACGGACCCGGCGGTCGATCTCGTCTTTGGGCATCTTACGCAGCTTCAGGGCAAAAGCCATATTGTCATACACCGTCATGTGGGGGTACAGGGCGTAACTCTGGAACACCATGGCGATGTCCCGGTCCTTGGGCTCCACATCATTCATCAGTTTATCGCCAATGTACAGCTCACCCTCGCTGATTTCCTCCAATCCGGCGATCATACGCAGGGTAGTGGACTTACCGCAGCCGGAGGGACCAACCAAAACAATGAATTCCTTGTCTGCGATTTCCAGATTGAAGTCATGGACTGCGGTGACGCCGCCGTCATAGATCTTCTTGACGCCCTTTAGACTTAAAGTTGCCATACACATGGGCCGTGGCTGAGATGCCTCCGCAAACCCAGTCTCGCCCTCTGGAGAGTGGAACTCCAGGGGCATTACGGCAAGTCTCCACATTGCCGCACCGCCGGCCAGCGGATTTTTCCTCCTTCTTTTGGCTCTCGGCTGTTATGGGCGAAAGCCCAAGGGAGTAACGGCCGAAAGTTTGGATTTGAGGCTGCCTGGGATCCTTGCGGGTTTACAACTTGGATAGGGCAGCCGCATCGCCCACCAGGGATACGTTGGGGTGCATCTGTAGGATGGAGGCGGGGACCTTGGGAGTGACAGGACCAGTAAAGGCAGCCTTGACAATGTCCGCCTTGTCCGCACCGCTGACCACCACCAGGATGTGACGGGCCTGCATGATGGACTTGATGCCCATGGTGATAGCCTTGCGGGGCACCTCGTCCTTGGAGGCGAAGAAACGGGCGTTGGCCTCGATGGTGTTCTCCGTCAGATTGACCACGTGGGTCTCCAGCTCGAAGGCCTCCTCCGGCTCGTTAAAGCCGATATGGCCATTGTGGCCCATGCCTAACACCTGCAGATCCACGCCGCCCAGGTCCGCAATGACCTTGTTGTAGCGGATACACTCCGCGTCGGGATCCTCCGCCAAGCCGTTAGGTACGTTCGTGTTTTCCGGCTTAATATTGATATGGTCGAAGAAATTAGTCTGCATGAAGTAACGGTAGCTCTGGTCGTGGGTCGGAGCCAGGCCCAGATACTCGTCCAGGTTGACGGTGCGCACCTGTGAGAAGTCTACGTCACCCTTCTCATACCAGTTGATCAGCTGTTGATACATTCCAATAGGGGTAGAGCCGGTGGCCAGGCCCAGCACACAGTTGGGCTTCAAAATGACCTGAGCGGACAGGATGTTAGCGGCCTGGCGGCTCATGCTCTGGTAATCTTCCGTGCGGTAGACTCTCATGGTTTTTGTACCTCCTCAGCAGTACGTTTGAATAGCGATTTCGATATCCCGGGCGCACTGGGCAGCCACGGCTTTGTCCGCTTCGGTTAGGCCAGCCAGGGGCGGACGCACATCCCCCGCGTCAGGCCCGCCTCGGAGACGGATCACCTCTTTGATCATGGCGTACATATTGCACTGACCGGAGCACAGTCCCTCGATGAGCTTGCAGCACACGTCCTGGAGCTTGGTGGCGGCGGCGATATCGCCGGAGAGCACCTTCTCCCGAGCGGTCATGTATAGCTCAGGCATAGCGGCATAGGTGCCGCCAATGCCGCCCACCGCACCGGCCAGCAGGCCGGAGACGAACTGCTCGTCAGGACCATTGAACACCATGGCCCCGTGGCTGCGGAACTGAATGATGTCATACACCGGCATGGAGGAGTTTTTTACGCCGATGACCCGGGGATTCTTCATCATCTCATCCAACAGGGGCAGGGTGAGCGCCACACCGGCCAGCTGGGGAATGTTATAGATGATGAAATCTGTGTTGGGGGCGGCAGCGGAGATATCGTTCCAATACTTGGCGATATCCTTTTCAGGCAGGTGGAAGTAGATGGGCGGGATGGAGGCGATGGCGTCTACCCCCAGGCTCTCGGCATGGGCGGCCAGCTCGCGGCTGTCAGCAGTATTATTGCAGGCCACGTGGGCAATGACGGTGAGCTTACCGCCCACCTCGGCCATCACGTTTTCCAGCACCAGCTTGCGCTCGGCTACGGATTGGTAAATGCACTCTCCGGAGGAGCCGCCCACATACAGGCCCTTCACACCCTTGCCCAGCAGGTAACGGGCTAGGGCGCGTACCCCGTCAGGGCTGACCGCGCCGTCCTTGTCATAGCAGGCGTAAAATGCCGGGATAACGCCTTGAAATTTGCTGATATCGTTCATGTTGATCGTGTCTCCCAAATTCAGCGGTAATCATTTGACCGCACTCATTTTATACAGGGAAGGGACAGAAGTCAAGGTCTGAATCCGTCAGAAAAAGACTCGTCGCCCCGTCAGCCCTTGACCGCACCCATGGCAATACCTTGAGTGAAGTACTTCTGAAAAGCAATAAAAACGATGATGATGGGGATGGAGGCCAGCGCCGCGCCCGCCATGATGAGACCATAGTCTTGGGCCATTTCGCCCTGGAGCTTTGCAATACCCAGAGGAAGGGTCCAGCTTTCCCGGCTGGTAAGCATGACCAGCTGGAGAAAATAGTCATTCCAGGTGTTGACGAAGGTGAAGATGGCCAACGCGCCGATGCCCGGCTTGATCATGGGCAGCACCACGGTGAGGAAGGTGCGCACCTCGCCTGCGCCGTCCACCCGGGCGGCCTCCAGGATCTCGGTGGGGATGGTTTCAGCAAACTGCTTCATGAGAAACACGCCGAAGGGCCAGCCCACGGTGGGCAGGATAACCGCCCAAAGAGTGTCGTTCAGATGGAAGATCTGGGTCATCTCCTGGTTCAGGGGGATGACGATGACCTGCTTGGGCAGAGCCATGGCGCAGATGATGATGGTGAACAGCACCGTCCGGCCGATGAAACGCTTTTTAGCCAGAGCATAGCCAGCAAGGGAGGCGGTGATACAGGTCAGAAGCATAGCCACGGCGGAGATGAACACGATATTAAACAGCCAGCGCCAAGCGGGATTGTTGAACAGCTTGGTGTAGTTGTCCAGCGTGGGGTTCTGCGGGAACCAGACAGGTGTCCGGGAGGTAATCTCCAAAATGGGCTTGAAGGAGCCAGTGGCGATCCAGTACAGCGGAAACAGGAAGAACAGGGCCACCAGGATCAGTACGATCACGGCAAACACCTTGTAGCCGGTAGAAGTACCGGTCAAGTCGGTGTGCTTGCTTACTTTCAATGTAGTTGCCTTTGCACTCATCTTCGCGTCCCCCCTTAGTCAGTCTTTGCCAGTTTGAACTGGAGCGCGGAGAAAATGGCAATGATGATAGCCAGTACTACGCCGATAGCGTTGGCGTAGCCCAGGTCATACAGGGTATAGGCGGCATAGTACACCTGATACATGATGGTCATGGTGGAATTCATCGGGCCGCCTTTGGTCATCAACTGGATCAAGGCGAAGCACTGGAAGGAGTTGATGGTGGTGATAACCAGTACGTACAGGGTGGTAGGCATGATGGCGGGCCACTTTACCTTCCAGAACACTTGGAGCTTGGTGGCGCCGTCCACCTGGGCGGCCTCAATGATGGAGTTGTCCACATTGCCCAGAGCGGCGACATACAGTACGATGGGCTGGCCGATGGAGGTGGTGAACAAGATGAGGATAATACAGGCCAATGCGGTGCGGCTCTCACCCAGCCAGTTGTAACCGTCAGTGCCGATGAGCTGGTTGAGGATGCCGTTGTAGGGATCCAAGATCCACTTCCATACCACAGTGATGGCCACCGAGCCGGTGACCACCGGCAGGTAGAACACACAGCGGAAGAAGGAACGGGAGAACGCCTTCATCTTGTAGATGGCGGAGCCCACCCACAGAGAGAAAGCGGTGACCGTGGGCACCGCCACTACCACGATGATGATGGTGTTGATCAGTCCCCTGTGGAACACAGGGTCCTGGAACAGTCGAATATAGTTGTCCAGGCCTACGAAGCCGTTGATCCCGCCCAGTGAATAGTTGAACAGACTATAAAAGACGCAGATGAACATGGGGATGACGACGAACAGAACAAAGAACACCAGACTGGGCAGCAGGAACATGTAGGCGGAGAACGTCTCCCTGCGGACCAAGGCCCGGCTCATACCGGAGGTGCTGGACTGCTTGGGCTTTTTGGGCTTCCGTCCGGCGGCAGCCGCATTGTTTTGTGCCATAAGATTGATTCCCCCTCAATGTCAGATGTTGCGTCCCATTCAAAACAATGGGAAAAAACTGTACCCGCCCCCTCTCCAGGGAGCGGGCACAGTGTCGCACGAATCAGTTAATATGACCCAAGTGATCTGTGTGGATGCTGGCCTTAACCCGCCATACCGGCGTTAGCCTGCTCCACATAGCTGTCGGCCGTGCTCTGCACGTCGGCGCCGGTGCCCATAATGGGCTGGAGCAAATTCTGCCACCACAGAGTACGCTGGTTGACCCAGCCGGGAGTCAGGGTGTAGTAGCGACCCAGGTAGTCACTCATCAGAGCGAAAGGAGCACGGACGTCGGCGTTCTCGTCGTTAGCGTAGATGTCGCCCCAGTCAGCGTGGACAGGGAAGAAGGTGGTACCCTTCACAGCTTCCACGCCAGCGGTTTGGTCGTTGCATACGAAGTCCACGAAGGCCTTGGCAGCGTCAATGCGAGCCTGATCCTTGTTGTCAAACACACACAGACCATAGGGGCCGGCCATCTCCAGCTCAGGTACACCGTCGTCAGAGGGGAAAGCCATGGCGAAGGGAGTGAACTGGGTTTGCTCGGCATAAGAGACATAATTGGAGTAGTTCCAGGCAAAAGTCATGGCACAGGTGCCGTTGGCGAAAGCCTGGAGCTCCTCGGCGGCAGCGTAGCTGGTGCTCACGCCCATGGTGCCGTTGTTGACCATGTCCTGGAGCAGCTGCAGGGCCTTGACGTTGTTGGCGCTGTTAATGTTGTAGGAGCTGCCATCGTCGGTGACAAAGTAGTCGGAGTACAGGTTGTTCACCAGTGCACGGGTGCCCTGGTCACCGCCCTGAGCGCCGCAGTAGATGATGCCGGTCTCAGCCATGGTGATGGTGCCGGCGTCCATGGCGTCCTTCAGGGCCTGACAGGCGGCCACGAAATCGTCGGTGGTCCAGGTGCGGGTCTCCTCGTCGATGTACTGCAGGGCGCCGGCGGCCTCAA
>URQA01000017.1 GCA_900549885.1 uncultured Eubacteriales bacterium
GCTTTGCGCTTGCGTCCGCACCGGGGTCAACGTGGGCGTGGACCTGACCGCCGAAGAGCTGACCGCCCAGTATGACGCGGTCATCCTGTGCGTGGGCACTGGCAACGCCCGGCCTCTGGCCGTGGAGGGCGCTGCCCAGGTCCAGGGGGTGTGCGCGGCGGTGGACTATCTGTCCGCCTCCACCCGCGCCCTGCTGGATGCGGATGCCCCCCTCCCCGCCGCCCTGGATCCCAGAGGGAAGGACGTAGTCATCGTAGGCGGCGGCGACACCGGAAACGACTGCCTGGGGGTCAGCCTCCGGGGAGGGTGCCGCTCCGTGGTCCAGCTGGAGATGCTGCCCAAGGATGCGGGCAAGCCCGTCATTTACGAGCCCCGCCGCCAGAACAGGCCCGACGTGAAGGTGGACGGCAGCCAGGAGGAATGCCTGTCCGTGTTCGGCAAGGACCCCCACATCTACCAGACCACGGTCAAGTCCCTCCAGACCGATGAGGACGGCCGGCTTCAGGCGGTGGTCACCGTGGACCTGGAGCCGACCTATGACAGCCAGCGCCGCCTGACCATGCAGGAGGTCGCGGAGACGGAAAAGACCCTGCCCTGCCAGCTGCTGGTGGTGGCCGCCGGCTTCCTGGGCCCCTGCGGCTACGTGGCTGAGGCATTCGGAGTGGACACCGACGCCCGCAGTGACATGGTCACCGACGGCTATGCCACCAAGGCGGCCAAGGTATACGCCTGCGGCGACTGCCGCACCGGCCAGTCCCTGGTGGTCAAGGCCATGGCCGACGGCCGGGACTGCGCCAAGGCCGTGGACGAGGCACTGGCCTGAGCATATCAGTTCCCTGACCAACCAATGAAACAAGCAGCCCTCCGGCAAAGGCCGTTTAGAGAGGCGCCAGTTAAACAAGTCCACCCGCCAGTTCTCAAGGAATGGCGGGTGGACTTTCCGTTATTCTAAATCAAATAGGACTTCCTTAATTGTTCCGCTGAACGCAAACTCCCCTCGGTCTTTATAAGACGCGGTGACAGGGGTCAACCGATCCCGACCGATATCCGTCCCCTCTAAGGACAGGCCAAAGCTGACATTCTCCACAGGCGCAGAGGCAACTTCCTCATCATCAACGTAAAGATGGGCGATCCCCACGCAGGTGGCGGCGGCATCATAGAACGCATTGTCCGCCCCTCCCTTGATCGCAGTATTCAAGCCTTCAACACCACGCTTCTCATACCACATACTCACGGTACAATCTCCCACGGGCAGAGGCTTTTCCGAGGCGACCTTGAACATCCGACGGAAATGATTGAACTCATAGATCAGCCGATTATCCATGATGTAGAGCGTGTATCCGCCGGTATTACCTCCAGCCGCCACTAAAACGCCTTCCTGCGCGGTATCATCGCGGTGAAGGGGAACGGTGATCCTATGGGAACGATTCTCAATATGAGGGTCCGCATCGCAGCCCAAATGACCCACCATCGGCAGATAGCGGAAGTGGCTGCGATTTGCAGGACTCTCCATAGGTTTGAACTCCCGGTCCTGAGGGCAGATTTCCCGCAGCGGAAGCGTGATATAATTCTTAGCTTCCTCAAACCAATGACAGATCAATTCTCGAAGTTTTTCCGGATACTGCTCCGCAATATTTTTCGCCTCTGCAAAATCTTCATTCAGATTATATAATTCCCAGGTATCTTCTTCAAACGGCTTTCCCGGATGATGGACCGCCACCGCTTTCCAGCCATCCTCAATGTAGCCACGCGTGTTCGCCCACAGGTAATACTTTCTATTCCGGTCAATGGGCACCTGCGCATCCTGGAATGTCTGGGCAAAGCTCACACCATGTAGGGGCATCTGTTCCACGTCATTGATCGTGGCAGGCAGTTTCGCGCCCACAACATCTAAAACGGTAGGCGTCACATCACAAACGTTGACGAACTGGGAACAGACAGAGCCTTTCTCCCGAATGCCTTCCCCCCAATGGACGATGAGTGGGCAACGCACGGCTCCACCATAGGCAGTGCCCTTGTATTCTTTAAACGGAGTGTTGCTCACGGAGGCCCACCCCTTTGGATACAGCGCCCGGACCTCTGGGCCGCCGATGTCATCGATTATAGCGAATAAGTCTTCAAAGCTGGGGCTGCTTCCATTGAGCGTACGGATAAAGTCATCAACCCCCTCTGTCCCTCCATCGCGGGAAGCGCCATTGTCACTGATGAGTATCATGAGCGAATTGTCATATTCCCCGATCTCCTTCAAAAACGAGATCAGCCGTCCCACCTGCTCGTCACAGTGGGTGATAAACCCGGCATAGGTTTCCTGAAACCTCTGGTACAGCTCTTTCCGTTCTTCCTCTAACTCATCCCAAACTTGAATGCTGGAGTCACGCGCTGTTAATACAGTTCCTTCTGGAACGATGCCAAGCTGTACCTGCCGCCGGAACCGTTCTTCCCGAACCGCATCCCACCCTTTGGCGTATAGTCCCTTATACCGTTCCCGATACTCTGGCGGAACCTGGTGCGGAGAATGAGCCACTCCAAAACACAGATATAGGAAAAACGGCTGTTCCGGGAACACAGAAACCTGATCTGAAATGAACTGCATCGAGTGGTCAACCAGGTCGGCGGATAGGTGATATCCAGCGCGGCGCGGTGGATCGATATTGTGGTTATCATAGATTAGTTGAGGAGAGTATTGGTCAGTCTCCCCTTCCAAGAACCCATAAAAACGGTCAAACCCCTTTCCCAGAGGGCGGTACTCAAAAGGCCCTGCAGGCGTTTCCATATAGAGAGGCGCAGCATGCCATTTTCCAACGGCAAACGTGGCATATCCGTTCTTCTTCAAAATCTGGGCCACAGTGCCCGCTCGGTGTGTAATCCGTCCCTGTGTCTCCGGGCGGTCAGGGCCAAATACCATATTGGCAATCGACCCCATTCCAATGGCATTGTTGTCACGGCCGGTGAGCAGGGAGGCTCTTGTCGGAGATGACGCGGGACAGACCGTAAAGTTGTTATACAGCAGTCCATCAGCTGCCAGCGCATCCACATTAGGTGTCTGAACCTCTGACCCAAAGCAGCCCAAATCAGAAAAACCCATGTCGTCCAGGACCAAGTAGATCACATTGGTTTTCTTCGGGGGATTAAGCGTGGAAGGCATAGTATCCTCCTCCAATTTCTCAAAATGAATACAAAGCGGACCCCTTCCTGTGGGTCAGCTTTACTATACTCTTTTAGGTCAGGAAAAAAATCAACATTTGCTTACACAGCAGTCCGTATTTTCTTTCTATTCCTTTTCTGGCAAGGGGACTTCTGCCTCCAATACCTTCAAGAAAGACTGAATCACAGGCGAGGTAAGCTCCGGCGCCGTTTCGATATACCCCATGACCAGAGGAACGGGGGGATCCAGAGGTAGAGAAACCAAAGAAGAATTTTTGAAATACAAATCATCTAAATAGTTGGAAAATCCAATTGTATCAGGGTCGGTCTCCAATAACACGCGGCTCATAGACAAGCTGTTTCCAGCCATCAGAACCTTTACCTTCTCATTGGCGGGAACTAGCCGGTGAAGGGTACGCTGGGAGAAATTGAATAATACCAACGGATGCGCCTTCAGCTCCTCTGGTCCAATACACTTTTTTTGACACAGCGGGGACTGGCTAGAAACACAGGCTTTCATATTATAGCGAGCCAAGGGGTGGATATTAAATATAAGCGGATGATCCCGAAACGCCTCTTCAAATTCCAATTCTTCCATATTAAACAGCAGGATCTCATTGAAGCGTTCATTCCTTTTGGCATGCTGTAGCAGAAGCGGCAGAGAAAGCTCTTGTAAATGGATGGATGTTCTGGGGTTACGGCGGTGAAACTTTCGGATGACTGCAGGGAGAAAAGTCAGCGTAGGCAGTGGCGCGGAGCAAAGAAACAATTCGTCCTTTTCTGTATGTGCGCCGCTGGCGCGATAGCTGTTCATACGCTGTTGCAGTGCATCACTGGAGCGTAAAATCTTGTTGGCCAGCTCATATGCTTCACTCCCAGCCGCAGTAAGGTGGAGCTTAGATCCCTCCCGGCAGAACAGGACGGCTCCCAATTCTTTTTCCAGCTGCTGAATGGCCTGGCTGAGCCCTTGTGGTGAAATGTACAACAGTTCCGCCGCCGCGCTGATTGTCCCGATCTCCACGACTTTTACAAAATAGTCTAGGTATTCAGTTCTCATGGCCGGCTGGATAAAGTCCAGCCCTCACCTCCTTCAAATTTTCCATGCGCACATCAATTATATATAAAAGCCGGCAAAACAAACAGATGAAATCCATGATTTCCAGCAAGAGTTTCTTGTTGGGGGATACACATTTTCTTGATGCAAACAGGATCAAGACACTATATAATTAAAAACAGCAATCCCGACTACCGGAGGTGAGATTATGTCCGTTCACCACACGCCCTTCCACATCGTTGCCAAGCCTATTGGCGCACTTTGCAACATGAATTGCAGCTACTGTTTCTATGCAGAAAAAAAATCATTTTATCCTGCTATAACACCGATGACAGATAAAGTGCTAGAGCATTTTATCCGCTCCTATCTCTCCGCGCATCCAGGACCCGAAGTTAACTTCCTTTGGCAAGGCGGGGAGCCGCTTTTGCTTGGAATTTCATTTTATCAAAAAGCATTATTGTTTCAGCAAAGGTTTTCTGGGCGAAAAAGGATCACAAATGCGATTCAGACCAATGGGACGCTTTTAACTGAGGCGTGGTGCCAGTTTCTGAAGCGCAACCACTTTTTAGTTGGGATCAGTTTGGACGGTCCTGCTGACATCCATAACGCATACCGCTGCATGCGCAGCGGCAAGCCAAGCCATCAAGCGGTTTTAAATGGGCTTCAGCTGCTCCAGAAATATCAGGTGGACTACAATGTGACCTGCTGCGTATCTGACGTTTCGACACGGGATCCAAAAAAGATCTATCATTATCTTAAGTCGCTCGGAGTCGCTTATCTACAGTTTGCCCCGCTTGTCGAGCGGGAACCAGACATAGCGGAGCAAGAAGAGGGACTGCTCCACGCATGTCCGGATAACCGGGCAGGCCACCTAAATCTGATGCCCGGAACCGTAGATAGCCTAGCGTATGGCCAATTTCTGTCTGCCGTTTTTGATGAGTGGATTCGTCAAGATATCGGACGGATTTATATAATGAATTTTGAATGGGCGTTAAGTGCATGGCTTGGGCTGCCTGCAACCTATTGTATCTTTGCCCCTACCTGCGGAAACGCATTGGCGGTAGAACACAATGGCGATCTTTACTCCTGTGACCACTATGTCTACGCTGCATATAAAATTGGAAATTTGATGCATGACGATTTAAACCATCTTTTAGATAGTCCGATCCAACAAAAATTCCAACAGAAGAAATCAACACTGCCGGATACGTGCGTTAGTTGTACCTATTGCTTTGCCTGCCACGGAGAATGTCCCAAAAACCGTTTTATGCCAGGAGATCGTAATTACCTCTGCCAGGGGTACTTTTATTATTTTTCTCACATTCGCCCCTACATGGAACGAATGGCAGATTTAATCCGCAAAGGGATGGCGCCTTGGCTGATCCGAAACGAATTTCCTGATCTGATGTGAAAGTTTTTGTTTATAGTTCGCCCTGTGTTTTCTTGCTGTTTCTCGTTGTCTCTTTCCTGTATGATAGGATTATACAAAGCGGTCACTTCCTCAAAAAAGAGAAGGAGAGATTTCAATGGGTAAATTGCGGCGAGACTTGATATTCTCTATCATCGGCATTCTCATTATGTTCTTAGGGTTCCTGCTGCCTCCCTTTGCAGGAATTTCCAAAGCAGGAGTCATCATTATCTTTATATTTGCTGGCGCATTGCTTCTGTGGACTTTTGTCAGCGGAGATTGGGCTAGCATCTTGGCGCTGGTCTTAATCGGCCTGAGCGGCTACTACGGTGCGGGCGCAGCAGGATTTAAGGCCGCGCTTGTCAGCGCTCTGGGAAACGACACTGTCCTCACGATCATGTTCCTCTCCATATTGTTCGGCGGTCTGCAAATGTCTGGGGCACTCTCTTATTTAGTCAAATGGTTCTTATCCAGAAAAATCGTCGCTGGACATCCCTATGTTATTCTGGCTTTCATCGGAGGGCTGTCCTTCCTGGTGTCCGGTGTTTCCACGAATATGGTGGCGCTGATTGTCATGTGGGCTATCGTACAAAATATCTGCAGCATTTCTTCTATTGGACGCAAAGAACCTATTTGGGTGTACATGTTTGGTATTGTTTTGCTTGGTGCGTCCGTGGGCACCGCGATTCTGCCCTTCCAAGGGGTCGGTATTGCCATGATGTCGGTTTATAATAATATCGGCGGAGACTATCCAATCAGCACAACTGGCTATCTGATCCTAACGGTCCTTATGGGGATACTCCTTATGGCAGTCTTCCTGGTATTGACTAAGTTTATCTTCCGGCCTGATGTCAGCAAATTGAAATGTCTGACCTGCGAGACGCTCAATGCAACCTATACGCTGCCCCCTATGAGCAAGGCGCAAAAGCTGTATTTAGCCGTCCTTCCGCTCTATCTTTTGATGGTTGTCGTCCCTTCCTTTGGCACTCTGGGTCAATTACCAATACTGAATCTTCTGAATGAGATGGGCGCGCTTGGCATAGCTTTCGCCTGGATGGTAGTCCTTATGTTAGTTCGGTTTGATGGAACGCCTGTCTTGAACTTCCGTGAGGTTGCGTCCAGGCAAGTGCCCTGGAGCGTCGTTCTGATGGTTGCCATTGGCATTGCGGTGTCTCAGGTCTTTGGAGATGCAGAGGTTGGTATTATGAACGCGATCCAGAATGTCTTGCGTCCTCTGCTGGCCGGGAAGCCCACCCTCTTGGTTGTGTTGATTCTTATGGTCACTGGGGTGATTATTACAAACTTTGCGGCAAATGCCGCCATGGCGTTTGTTCTTACCCCCATTGCAGTGGCCTGCGCTACAGAGCTGGGATTGAATCCGGCTCCGATCGCGCTTTGCGTTATGATGATCGTTTTTGTTGCGCTTCTTACTCCAGCGGCCTCTCCCGCAACCGCTATGTGTTATGCGGAGGACCGCTACTACACTGCAAAAGAAATCCGCTCCTGGGCCTTGGTTATCAGCATCCTCGCGATTGTTTTGTACACCGTCGTCGGCTACCCATTGTCCACTTTCTTTGTTCACTTTTAATACAAAAATATAAAAAGGATGCATCTGCCAACTTTACTGGCAGATGCATCCTTTTCTTCAGCATAATTACTATTTCTGATTTTTGTGCAAGACGGCTATTAAAGAGTTCTTCTGAAAAGCGAAAAGAATACTTTTTAAGGCGTACAGCCATGCACTATCATCTCCAATCGTAGTCAAAGTATATCATAATAAGGGCAAAAAAGGCTAAATGGTATCACGAAAGAAAAATAGGTAGGTACTAAAAGACTTACCCTTGGTCCGAATAGCATACAGAACTTGTGGATTCCGTCAAAGCATTCTCATCACTTTCTACTCTACTTTCCTTTCTCCCGTCATTCTTTAGCTCGTTCACCCCCACATTCCGCCACCGGCTGCGGTGCGTTCTGTAGCTAGAAACACTGTCCATGGCTCAGAATCTGCAGTACTGTCCATAAAAATATACAACGTCCTGCTGTGGCTCTGCGTGAGAAATACTCCATTTCTGTCGGCAAGCGCTCCTCCTGCCCATCTAAGTGGTGGGACAAAACGACCGTCAAAAATTTTCTTGACATTCCAGTCCCTCGGTGTTATACTGCACCCATAATTGAACAAGTTAAACCGTTGAAGCGGAGATAACGGCAATAATGCCTCTACAGAGAGCCCGCAGTGCTGAGAGTCGGGTGAGAAACAAGTTGTCAAATGGACCGCTGAGGGCGCAGTCAAAGGCCAATGGCCGAGTATTCTGCGACGTGTGGGCATACGTCAGTTGCCGGGGATATGTTGGTATCCCGTCAAGCGCACGGCGTCACTGCCGTGAATCAAGGTGGCACCGCGGATCGTATGTATTCGCCCTTGAGAGATCGTACTGGTCTCTCAAGGGCATTTTTTATTTTCTAAATCATTGAGCAAGGAGGTCCTATCCATGGCGGATAGAGCAGGAAGATTCGGCATCCACGGCGGGCAGTATATTCCCGAGACGCTGATGAACGCAGTCATCGAATTAGAGCAGGCTTATCACCACTGGCGGGATGATCCCGGCTTTCAGGATGAGTTGACCGCCCTGCTCAACGACTACGCCGGTCGCCCCTCCCGGCTGTACTTCGCCGAGAAGATGACTCGGGATCTAGGTGGGGCGAAGATTTATCTCAAACGGGAGGACCTGAACCACACCGGCGCCCACAAGATCAACAACGTGCTGGGGCAGGCCCTGTTGGCCAAAAAGATGGGCAAACGCCGCCTCATTGCCGAGACCGGCGCTGGACAGCACGGGGTGGCCACCGCCACCGCCGCCGCCCTGTTCGGCATGGAGTGCGTGGTCTTTATGGGACAGGAGGACACCGTCCGTCAGGCTCTCAATGTCTACCGGATGCGCCTTCTGGGTGCGGAGGTAGTGCCGGTCACTGAGGGGACTGGCACCCTGAAGGACGCCTGCTCCGCCGCCTTCCGGGAGTGGACCTGCCGGATCGAGGACACCCACTACTGCCTGGGCTCGGTCATGGGCCCCCACCCCTTCCCCACCATAGTGCGGGACTTCCAGGCGGTCATCTCCCGGGAGATCAAGGCACAGCTGCTGAAGAAGGAGGGCCGGCTCCCCGACGCGGTGCTGGCCTGCGTGGGCGGCGGCTCCAACGCCATCGGCTCCTTCTACCACTTCCTCCCCGCTCCTTCCGTCCGGCTCATCGGCTGCGAAGCCGCAGGGCGTGGGGTGGATACGCCGGACACCGCCGCCACCATCGCCGTCGGCCGGCTGGGCATCTTCCACGGCATGAAGTCCTACTTCTGTCAAGACGAGTACGGTCAGATCGCCCCGGTCTACTCCATCTCCGCCGGCCTGGACTACCCCGGCGTCGGACCGGAGCACGCCATGCTCCACGACACCGGCCGGGCGGAGTACGTCCCCGTCACCGACGATGAGGCGGTGGACGCCTTCGAGTACCTCTCCCGCACGGAGGGCATTATCCCAGCCATCGAGTCGGCCCACGCCGTGGCCTATGCCCGTAAGCTGGCCCCCACGATGGGAAAGGATCAAATTCTGGTTGTCACCCTCTCCGGGCGGGGGGACAAAGACTGTGCGGCCATCGCCCGATACAGAGGGGAGGATCTTCATGAGTAATATCGCAAAGGCCTTTGCCAGCGGCAAGGCGTTCATTCCGTTCATCACCTGCGGCGACCCGGACTTGGTCACCACCGAGCAGGCGGTCCGGGCCATGGCTAAAGCCGGAGCTGACCTCATCGAGCTGGGCATCCCCTTCTCTGATCCCACGGCGGAAGGCCCGGTGATCCAGGCAGCTAATGCCAGGGCGCTGTCCGCCGGCACGACCACGGACAAGATTTTTGAGATGGTTCGGCATCTGCGCCAGGATCTGACGACTCCCTTAGTTTTTATGACCTATGCCAATGTGGTGTTCTCCTACGGGATCGACCGGTTTTGTGCCGCCTGCGCGGAGGTCGGCGTGGATGGTCTCATCCTGCCAGATGTGCCTTATGAGGAAAAGGATGAGTTCGAGCTGGAGTGCCGCAGGCACAGACTGGACCTCATCTCCATGGTAGCCCCCACCTCGGAGGCACGGATCACCGCCATTGCCAGAGGCGCCAAGGGGTTTCTCTACGTGGTTTCCAGCCTGGGCGTTACCGGCATGCGCAGTGCCATCACCACAGACATCGGCGCCATGATCAAGAAGATCCGGGAAAATACTTCTCTCCCATGCGCTGTGGGGTTCGGCATCTCCACCCCAGAGCAGGCCTGGCACATGGCTGCCCTCTCGGATGGGGCCATCGTTGGCAGCGCCATCGTCAGGCTCATGGAGCAGTATGGGACAGAGGCCGCCCCCTATGTGGCGGAGTATGTCCGTACCATGAAGCAGGCGGTGAATGCTCACTAACTTGCCCTATCTATTAGAATACATCTGTCAAGGAGGTTCCAACTATGTATAAGCAGATCATGACCAAGATCACCACCGGCCAGAAGCTAACCGAGGAGGAGATCTTTTCCCTCATCGCCGCTATCAACCGTAGCCAGATCAGTGACGTGCAGATCGCCGGGTTCCAGGTTGGCCTGCTCATGAAGGGCACCAGTCTGGATGAGCTGTCTGCTTTCGCCAAGGCCATGCGGGCAAACTGTGTGCTGCTTCGCCCCCATGTCACTGCCGAACTCATGGACACCTGCGGTACCGGCGGAGGTCTGTCTACCTTCAATATTTCTACTGCCACCGCCCTGGTGGCGGCTGCCGCGGGGATTCCGGTGGCCAAGCACGGCAGCCGCTCTATCTCCAGCCTCTCCGGCAGTGCCGACGTACTGGAAGCCCTGGGTGTCAACATCAACCTCACACCCCAGCAGGCGGAGCGGCTCATTGAGGACATCGGCATCGCCTTTATCTATGCCCCCCTCTTCCACCCAGTCATGTGCAAGGTGCTGCCCCCGGAGACGGAGCTGGGGATCAAGACCATCTTCTACACCATCATTGGGCCGCTCATCAACCCGGCCTTCGCCCCCCGGCATCTGCTGGGTGTCTACAAGCCGGAACTGCTGGACACTGTGACCTACGTGGCCAGAGAACTGGGCTACACCAACGCCATGTTTGTCCACGGATTGGACGGGCTGGATGAGATCTCCCTGCTGGGCAAGACCCGGATCAACTATCTGAAAAATGGCACAGTGCGTACCTTCGAGATTACCCCCGAGGAGTTCGGCATGAAATCCTGTTCCCTGGAGGACATCAAGACAGGGACACCCACCGAAAACGCGGACACCATACGAGGCGTATTCAGCGGGGCGGTCACTGGCCCTAGGAAGGATGCCGTCGTGCTCAACGCGGCGGGCGCCCTAGTGGTAGGCGGCAAGGCTGAGGGCTTTCCGGATGGCATCCGGCTGGCCCGGGAAATCATCGAGAGCGGCCGGGCAGAGCAAAAGCTGGCGGAGCTGGTGGCCTGCTCCAACGCCGTCGCAGAGGTGAGCGCATGAGCCGGTTTGTGGAGTGTCTGCTGGCCCGCCGACGGGCGGGGTATGTGCCGGTCATTCCGGATTTCAAGAGGATCTCCCCCGCGGACGGGCCCCTTTTTTCCGGGCGGAATGTCCTCCGGGCGGCAGAGGACATGGAGAGGGCCGGCGCCCCCGCCCTCTCCGTGGTCACAGAGGAAAAGCACTTCGGCGGCTCTCTGGAGCTTCTCTCCGACCTTGTGAATGCGGTGGACATCCCAGTGCTGAGGAAAGACTTCATCCGTACCACCGCCGACATCGTAGAAACTGCCCGCCGTGGCGCAGCGGCTGTCCTACTGATCTGCTCATGCCTGGATGAGGCAGCCCTTGGTTCGCTGTACCGTGACGCTATCTCCTATGGTCTGGAGCCGCTGGTAGAGGCCCATACAGCAGAAGAATTACAGTGGGCGAGGAACCTAGGTGCCACACTAGTGGGCATCAACAACCGGGACATTATGGCTCTGGAGCGGGACGGCGGCACCGTGGCCACCACATCGGCGCTGGCAGTCTGCAAGCCGGAGAATGCGGTGCTCATCAGCGAAAGTGGCATCCAGTCCCCGGCCGATGTCCGCGCAGCCCTGGCTGCTGGGGCCGACGGGGTGCTGGTGGGCACTGCCATCTGGATGGCGGAAGACCCTGTCTCCTGCTACCGTACACTCTCCATAGCGGAGAATACAGACAGATGACGCCGCAACTGAAGATCTGCGGCCTCATGCGGGATAGGGACGTGGAGCTTTGCTGTAGCATGGGAGTGGACATCTGTGGCTTTGTCACCGAGTATCCCCTGGATGTCCCCTGGAATCTGTCCAAAGAGGACTGTAGATATCTCCTGGCAGGGGTCGCGCCATCTACAAAGAGCTGCATCGTCACTGGCGGAGCGCCAGAACAGATTCTTGCCCTGACGTTGGATCTACGGCCCGATCTGGTCCAGCTCCACTTCCACGAGACGCTGGCAGACACCGCCGCCCTAGTGCAGGCGTTGGCCCCCTATGAGATCAGGGTCATCAAGACCATCCCCACTTCCCCAGATGAGCGCAGGGGGCAGTTTGGTGCGGGATCTTTGGAGGACTGCGTCCGAGCGCTATGCGGCATCGGGGTCTATGGCGTTTTAGCAGACAGCAGGGGACCGGACAACGCCGCCCAGGGCGGGGCGTTGGATCTCGGCTTCAGCCAGCGCGTATGCGCAGTCTCCACCTGCCCGGTGGCCATTGGCGGCGGGATCACGGCGGACAACTGCCGAACCATTGTTGAAGCCGTGCGGCCCGCCATCCTGGACGTGATGACGGGAGTGGAGGATGCCCCCGGGCGCAAGTCTGGTGAAAAGCTGGCGGCACTGTTGGGCGTGCTCCATGACCGACAGCCGTGATCTCTATGGCGCATCCGCCAATCAACTCCACGAATTTCAGCACGTTAAATTGTAAAAATTCCGGCATTTGGGCTAATTGACGTGATTCCCGTCTCATGCTATACTGCACTCAAAGAGGACGAAGGTGTTCGAATGAACGCCTTCGTCCTCTTATTTTATCCGCCTGATGCGCTTCGGCCACCGCGGGGGACGAACGCATCCGGGGGGAGAGAGACATCTTCATTCGGGGAGGTATGAAAATGACATATTCCGTTACAGACACCCTATGGGTATTTCTGGCCGCGATTCTGGTGTTTTTTATGAATCTGGGATTTGCCGCGGTGGAGGCGGGCTTCGCCCGGGCCAAGAACACCGTCAACATCCTGTCCAAGAACTTCATCGTCTTTGCCGTCTCGTCCCTGGGCTTTCTGCTGCTGGGGTGGGGGCTGATGTTCGGCGGGGACGCCCCCTTCGTGGGCACGGAGCACCTGTTCCTCCTGGGGCAGTCGGACCTGTCCTTCTATGACGATACCCTCACCTCGTCCGTGCCCTTCTGGGGGAAGTTCTTCTTCCAGCTGGTGTTCTGCGGGACTGCTGCCACCATCGTGTCCGGTGCGGTAGCAGAGCGCATCAAGTATATCGCTTTCATCTTGTTCTCTTTCGTGCTCACCTTGGTGATCTACCCCATCGTGGGCCACTGGATCTGGGGTGGCGGCTGGCTGAACCAGTTGGGCTTTCTGGACTTTGCCGGAGACAGTGCAGTCCACTCCGTGGGCGGCTGGGCGGCACTATCCGGTGCACTGATCCTGGGTCCCCGCATCGGGAAGTACGGCAAAGACGGCAAGCCCAGGGCCATTCCCGGCCACAGCATGTCCCTGGCGGTGATTGGCCTGTTCGTGCTCTGGCTGGGCTGGTTCGGATTCAACCCTGGCTCCACCATGAGCTTCGAGAACCCCTCTGACGTGATGCACATTCTGATGACTACCAATACCTCCACTATTGCAGCAGTGCTCACTTCTACCATTACTGCTTGGGTGTTTCTGGGGAAACCCGACCTGGGCATGACCATCAACGGCTGTCTTGCCGGGTTGGTGGGCATCACTGGAGGCTGTGCCTATTTCACGGTGGAGGTCTCCCTGCTGGTGGGAGCTGTCGCCGGCGCTCTCGTGGTATTTCTGGTGGTGTTCTTCGACCGCATCCATATCGACGACCCTGTGGGCGCCACTTCGGTCCATCTGGGATGCGGGGTGTTCGGCACCCTCTGCGTGGGACTGTTTGCCAAAGAGGGTGTCACCTCTCTGTCCACGGCCAATGGCCTGTTCTACGGTGGCGGCCTATCTCTGCTCGGGGTGGAGCTGTTGGGCATCGCGGCCATCGGCGTGTTCGTTTTTGCCGCCTCCTCCCTTGTCTGGCTGGCCTTGAAACACACCATTGGCATCCGGGTGTCCAAAGAGGAAGAATTGGCCGGGCTGGACATCGGAGAGCACGGCAACATGGCCTATCCCGACTTTGTCCCGCCGGCCTCTATCGGGGAATTCACTGCGGAAGAGCACACAAGACGCTCAGCCGCTCCGGCGGTCAGCGTCGATCAGGCGGTTTCCGTGGTTCATCGAGCCGTGCCCACTGGGAGTGGCCGCCCCAAGATGACCAAGGTATCCATCATCACCAACCAGTCCCGGTTCGCCCAGCTTCAGGACGCGCTGGAGCGGTTGGGCGTCACGGGTATGACGGTGACCAATGTGTTCGGCTACGGCGTGCAGAAGGGTCATGCAACCACATACTACCGGGGCGCACCAGTGGAGGCCCGGTTGCTGCCCAAGGTAAAAATCGACGTGGTCATCTCTAGAATCCCCATCCAGACTCTGGTGGACACAGCAAAAGAGGCGCTGTATACCGGAAAAGTGGGCGATGGCAAGATCTTCATCTACGACGTGGAACAGGTAGTCAAGGTCCGCACCGGCCAGACTGGGTACGACGCCCTCCAGGATGAGGAAGGCATCACAGACCGGCCGTAACCGATCAGAAAAGAAAAGAGCCGGCATCCGCGACGCGGATGCCGGCTCTTTTTGCGCTTGCGGTGGCCAACTCACAGCCGCTCTAAAAGATATGTGTCCACCTCCCGGGCTGCGCCCCGGCCCTCGACAATGCCCCATACCACCAGGGACTGGCCGCGGCGCATGTCGCCGGCAGCGAACACCTTGTCTACCCCGGTGGCATACATTCCGGGTACGGTGGCCACGTTGGAACGGGCGTCCCGGATCAGGCCGAAGGCCTCGGGCACATAGTCCTCCGGGCCCAGAAAGCCGGCGGCGATGAGCAGCAACTGGCAGGGCAGCTCCTCCTCCGAGCCGGGAATCTCGACCATGGTCATCCTGCCGTCGGCCAGCTTGGACTCCAGATGCACCGCGATGACGGATTGGAGGTTTCCTTCTCTGTCCGCCCGGCACTCCTTGATAGTCATCTGGTACCGCCGGGGGTCTTGCCCGAATACAGCCACAGCCTCCTCCTGCCCGTAATCCGTCTTGCAGATCCTGGGCCACTGGGGCCAAGGGTTGTTTTCCGCTCGGGTATCTGGGGCCTTCGGCATCATCTCAATTTGAGTGACGCTGCGGCAGCCGTGGCGAATGGAGGTGCCCACGCAGTCGTTGCCCGTGTCGCCGCCCCCCACAATGATTACGTCCTTGTCCGCCGCATCCAGATACGTGCCCTTGGCCAGCCCCGTGTCCAGCAGGGATTTGGTGGTGGAAGTAAGAAAATCTACTGCGAAGTGAATCCCCTTTACCTCCCGCCCGGTGACAGCTAAATCTCGTGCCTTCTTGGCTCCGCAGGCCAGAATCACCGCATCGTACTGCGCCAGCAGCTCCTGAGCAGGCACGTCTGTGCCCACATTGCAGCCGGTACGGAAGATCACGCCCTCGGCAGCCATGAGGTCCACTCGCCGCCGGACTACTTCCTTCTGCAGCTTCATATTGGGGATGCCGTACATCAGCAGGCCGCCGATCCGGTCTGCCCGTTCAAACACGGTGACCGTGTGGCCCCGGCGGTTGAGTTGGTCCGCTGCGGCCAATCCCGCCGGGCCGGAGCCCACCACCGCCACCTGCTTTCCGGTGCGCACCTTGGGAACATGTGGGACGATGAGCCCTCGGGCATACCCCTCCTCCACGATGGCCAACTCGTTCTCCTTCACCGTGACTGGGTCACCGTTCAGGCCACAGGTACAGGCCGCCTCGCACAGGGCGGGGCACACCCGGCCGGTAAACTCAGGAAAGTTGTTGGTCTTTCGCAGCCGTTTCAGGGCGTGGTCCAGGTTGCCGTGGTATACCAGGTCGTTCCACTCCGGAACCAGATTGTGCAGCGGACAGCCGGTATACATCCCCGCCAGCTGCACCCCGGACTGGCAGAAGGGCACGCCGCACTCCATGCACCGGGCCCCCTGCCGCTGCCTCTCCTCTTCCGGCTGCATGGGATGGAACTCATTCCAGTGCTGGATGCGCTCCAGAGGCGCCTGCGCCGGATTGCTCCGGCGCGGATAGTCCAGAAATCCTGTGGGTTTTCCCATTACCGTTCCCCTCCTGTCACCGCGTAAAATGCCTCGACTTCCGCCTCATCATGGCTCAGTCCCCGCTTTTCCACCTGGGCAATGGCCCTGAGGATCCGGTCATAGTCCCGAGGCAGGATTTTCTTGAAGGACTCCACCGCATGGTCAAAATCCTCCAGAATGGTCCGTCCCTTCACCGAGCCGGTTGCGGCCACGTGTTCCTGGATCATCCGGCGCAGTTCCTCCCTGTCGTGCCGGTCGGTAACCAGTTCGATGCTCACCAGCTCCTTGTTCACCCGCAGATACAGATCCCGCCGGGGATCCCACACGTAGGCGATGCCCCCAGACATGCCGGCGGCAAAGTTCTTGCCGGTGTCCCCCAGCACCACCACCCGGCCGCCGGTCATATATTCGCAGCCGTGGTCACCCACGCCTTCCACCACCGCGCAGGCGCCGGAATTACGCACGGCAAACCGCTCTCCGGCCACGCCGGCGATGAATGCCTTGCCGGCGGTGGCGCCGTACAGGGCCACATTGCCCGCAATGATGTTCTCATCCGCCTGATACCGGGCAGCCTTCGGGGGATAGAGCACTAGCTTGCCCCCAGACAGGCCCTTGCCGAAATAGTCGTTGGTATCTCCCTCCAGTTCCAGGGTCAGGCCCTTGGGGATGAACGCACCGAAGGACTGTCCTCCGCCGCCGGTGCAGCGGACCACAAAGGTGTCCTCCTCCAGCCGGTCCTCCCCGTACAGCCGGGTGATGTCCGAGCCGAAGAGGGTGCCCACCGTCCGGTCGGTGGAGGTGACGGGGATGGAGACGGACTTCTTCTGTCCCTTTTTCAGCGCGCTGCCCATCTTCTGGAGCAGCACCGACATATCCACTGTCTGTTCCAGATGGAAGTCGTACGCATCCGCAGGGTCGAAGTGGGTCTTGTACGCCCCGTTCACATAGGGATTGCCCAGGATGGCGGACAGATCCACCGTGGCCGCCCGCTCATTCACCGCATGTTTCCGCACCCGCAGCAAGTCGGTGCGGCCCACCAGCTCCTCCACGGTGCGCACGCCCAGCTTTGCCATGTGCTCCCGCAGCTCCTGGGCGATGAAGCGCATGAAGTTGACCACATACTCCGGCTTGCCCCGGAAGCGCTTACGCAGCTCCGGGTTCTGGGTAGCCACCCCCACTGGGCAGGTGTCCAGGTTGCACACCCGCATCATCACGCACCCCATGGTCACCAGGGGCGCGGTGGCAAAGCCGAACTCCTCCGCCCCCAGCATACAGGCGATGGCCACATCCCGGCCGCTCATCAGCTTGCCGTCAGTCTCCAGCACTACCCGGGAGCGCAGCCCGTTCTGAATGAGAGTCTGGTGGGTTTCCGCCAGTCCCAGCTCCCAGGGCAGTCCGGCGTTGTGAATGGAGGTGCGGGGGGCCGCGCCGGTGCCCCCGTCATAGCCGGAGATCAGCACCACCTGAGCCCCCGCCTTGGCCACGCCGGCGGCAATGGTGCCCACCCCCGCCTCACTCACCAGCTTGACGGAGATCCGGGCCCGGCGGTTGGCGTTCTTCAGATCGTAGATCAGCTGGGCCAGGTCCTCGATGGAGTAGATATCATGGTGGGGCGGCGGAGAGATGAGGGAGACCCCGGGGGTGGAATACCGGGTCTTGGCGATCCAGGGATACACCTTTCGGCCGGGCAGATGTCCTCCCTCCCCTGGCTTGGCCCCTTGGGCCATCTTGATCTGGATCTCCTGGGCGCTCACCAGATATTCGCTGGTGACGCCGAACCGGCCCGAGGCCACCTGCTTGATAGCCGAGCACCTGTCGCTCTTGAGCCGCTCGGGGCGCTCGCCCCCCTCGCCAGAATTGGACTTTCCCCCCAGGGCGTTCATGGCCAGGGCCATGCACTCGTGGGCCTCCTGGGAGATGGAGCCGTAGCTCATGGCCCCGGTCTTGAAGCGCTTGACGATGGAGTCCACACTCTCCACCTCGTCGATGGGGATGGGCTGGTCCAGGTACTTCATCTCCATCAGACCCCGGAGGGTGTGGGGCTTGGTCTCGTCATCCACCAGGGCGGAGTACTGCTTGAAGATCTGGTAGTCCCCGGTCTGGGCCGCCTGCTGGAGCAGGTGGATGGTCTGGGGATTGTACATATGGTCCTCCTGGCCGCTGCGGGCCTTGTGGACGCCGGTGGAGTCCAGAGTGTCGTCCACCTCCAGCCCCAGGGGGTCAAAGGCCCGGGTGTGGTTCTTGTCCACCAGGGCCTCAATCTCCTTCAAGCCGATGCCGCCCACCCGGGAGACGGTGCCGGTGAAGTACTGGTCGATCACCTCTCTGGAAATGCCGATGGCCTCGAAGATCTGGGCGGACTGGTAGGACTGGAGGGTGGAGATGCCCATTTTGGAGGCGATCTTCACGATGCCGTGGAGGATGGCGTTGTTGTAGTCGTCCACCGCGGCGCCGAAGTCCTTGTCCAGCAGGCCCTCGTCGATGAGCTGCCGGATGGTTTCCTGGGCCAGATAGGGGTTGATGGCCCGGGCGCCGTAGCCCAGCAGGGTGGCAAAGTGGTGCACGTCCCGTGGCTCGGCGGACTCCAGGATGACAGACACCGCTGTTCGCTTGCGTGTACGGATCAGGTGCCGCTCCAGAGCGGACACCGCCAGCAGGGACGGGATGGCCACGTGGTTCTCATCCACCCCCCGGTCAGAGAGGATGATGATATTTGCTCCGTTGCGAAAGGCCCGGTCCGCAGCCACCATCAGATGGTCCAGCGCCCGCTTCAGGGGTGTGTTCTTGAAGTAGAGAATGGATACCGTCTCCACCTGAAACCCGGGCTTGTTCATGTTTCGGATCTTCATCAGATCCAGGGAAGTGAGGATGGGGTTGCGGATCTGGAGCACCCGGCAGTTGTCCGCCGTCTCTTCCAGTAGGTTGCCGTCATCTCCCACATACACGGTGGTGTCGGTGACCACCTCTTCCCGGATGGCGTCAATGGGGGGATTGGTCACCTGGGCAAAAAGCTGCTTGAAATAGTGGAACAGAGGCTGGTCCTTGTCGTCCAGCACCGCCAGAGGGATGTCGATGCCCATGGCGGCGGTAGGCTCCGCCCCGGTGCGGGCCATAGGCAGAATGGAGGTCATCACATCCTCATAGGTGTAACCAAAGGCCTTCTGTACCTGAGCCCGGCGCTGGGAGGTGTACATCTCCACTTTTTTGTTGGGAATAGGCAGTTCCCGCAAGCGTACCAGGTTCCGGTCCAACCACTCCCCATAGGGATTTCGCCGGGCGTAGCGCTCCTTCAGCTCCTCGTCGCCGATGACCCGACCGGCCAGGGTGTCTACCAGCAGCATTTTTCCCGGCTCCAGCCGGGACTTTTTCACGATGCGGGCCGGATCTATGTCAAGCACCCCCACCTCGGAGGAGAGAATAAGTTGGCCGTCGTCGGTGATATAGTACCGGGAGGGACGCAGGCCGTTGCGGTCCAGCACTGCTCCCACTTGGTCTCCGTCGGAGAAAAGAATGGAGGCCGGGCCGTCCCATGGCTCCATCATGGCAGCAAAGTACTGGTACATGTCCCGCTTAGTCCGGGACATGTTAGCATCGTTTCTCCAGGGCTCTGGGATGCAGATCATCACCGCCAGGGGTAATTCCATTCCGCTCATCACCAGAAACTCCAGCGTGTTGTCCAGCATGGCAGAGTCAGAGCCGGAGGTATTCACCACCGGGAACACCTTGTCGATGTCCTTGTCCCACACGGCGCTGTGCATGGTCTCCTCTCGGGCCAGCATCCGGTCAGCGTTGCCCCGGATGGTATTGATCTCCCCGTTGTGGGCGATCAAACGGTTGGGGTGAGCACGCTCCCAAGAGGGGTTTGTGTTGGTGGAAAACCGGGAGTGGACCAAGGCGATAGCGGACTGGTAATCCTCATCCTGAAGATCCGGGTAGAACAGCCGTAGCTGGTTCACCAGAAACATGCCCTTGTAGACAATGGTCCGGCTGGACAGGGACGGTACATAGGTGTTGTCGTTGGACTGCTCAAATTCCCGCCGGGCAATATACAGCCTCCGGTCGAAGTCCAGCCCCCGCTCCACTCCTTCCGGCCGCCGGACAAATGCCTGCTCGATGCAGGGCATCTTGTCTAGGGCCTTCTGGCCCAGCACTTGAGCACACACCGGCACCTGCCGCCAGCCGATCAATTCCATACCTTCCTTTTCCACAATGAGTTCGAACATCTTCTTGGCCTGGTTCCGGCGCAGGGTTTCCCGGGGGAAGAAGAACATTCCCACGCCGTAGTCCCGCGCCTCCCCCAGGGCAAAGCCGTGCCGCCGTGCCTGCTTGGTAAAGAACCGATGGGAGATTTGGAGCAGGATGCCCACGCCGTCGCCGGTCTTTCCCTCCGCATCCTTTCCCGCCCGATGTTCCAGCTTCTCCACGATCTTCAGCGCGTCGTCCACCACTTGATGGCTGGGACGGCCCTGGATGTCCACCACGGTGCCGATGCCGCAGGCGTCATGCTCAAAGGCAGGGCTGTAAAGGCCCCTGTTTGCTTCCTGTGTCGTCATGCTTCATGCTCCTCTCCGGTGAAAACAGCGGCAGTCGGACTCCCGACTGCCGCCGTGAGACCGCCTTGTCTCTACCGTTATCTCTGCTGGGTGCCGTCCAGCACCAGCTGCGCTGTCTGTGTCAATCTTGCCCCACTGTTCATACTTTTTTTCTGGAGGTAGCGGTGGGCCTGTTCTTCCGACATGCCGCTCCGGTCCATCAGCACCGCCTTGGCCTGACTGATGAGCGCCAGTTCCTCCTGGCTGCGCTGCGGGCGGGTACGCTGTTCCAGCCGACGTCCCACCTGAAGCAACATTCGTACCGAAGCCAGCAAGTCCACCCTGGACGCTGGGGCAGGCAGCCGGAAGATTTCGTCGTTATCCATTAGTTCCAGCACATCCTGTCGGGCCAACACCAGCATGGCGCAGGCGGGCAGGTCATCGAAGATCAGCTGCGCCGTCTGGTCTCCCAGCTTATATCCGCACACCACCACCGGCATCCGGAACTGGCCCGCCGCACTTGGTCGGCGGTGCGGCAGACCAGGCAGTCGGCCGCGCCGTCTTCCTCCAGGATCTCTTTGACCCGCAGGGCATTCTTGTTGTTTTCAAAAGCAACGATTACTGTCTCCATTCGCTCCACCCCCACGGACTTATCCGCTCAGTCAGCCAATGACATCTTCCCCGGCCTCACACTCTGGCTCAGGTATTCTCCTTCTGGAAAAATACTCCGGATATCTCCGGTTCTCCTATGGATTGTCAATACAGGATCATGTACTTGTCCCGCTCCCAACTGGATACCCGGGTGCGATATTCCTCCCACTCGGCCTCCTTACCGGCGATGTACTGGCCGGTTACGTGCTCCCCCAGGGTGTCCATGATGAGCTTATCCTTCTTCATACACACCAGCGCCTCCTCCAAGGAACCGGGTAACGCCTCAATGCCCCGGCGTCTGCGGGCGGCGGGGGACATGGCAAAGATGTTGTCGGTGATCTCCGGTGGCGGGGTCAGGCCCTTCTCAATACCGTCCAGCCCGGCTGCCAGACATACGGCCAACTCCAGATAGGGGTTGCAGGCCGGGTCGGGGCAACGCAGCTCCACCCGGGTGGACTGCCCTCGGGCAGCGGGGATACGGATCAGGGCAGAGCGGTTGGAGGCAGACCATGCCAAGTAGCAGGGAGCCTCGTAGCCAGGCACCAGCCGCTTGTAGGAGTTAACCAGCGGGTTGGTGATGGCCGCCATTCCCTTCACATGCGCCAGCAGACCGGCGATGAAACTGTATGCCGCATTGGACAGGCCCTTGGGATCGCTCGGATCGTAGAAGGCGTTCTTTCCGTCCCGGAACAAGGACATGTTGGTGTGCATCCCCGAGCCATTGACCCCGAAGATGGGCTTGGGCATAAAGGTGGCGTGCAGACCATTCTTCTGGGCCAGGGTCTTGACCGCCAGCTTGAAGGTCATGATGTTGTCCGCAGTGCGCAGGGCGTCTGCGTACTTGAAGTCAATCTCATGCTGGCCCTGGGCCACCTCGTGGTGGCTGGCCTCGATCTCAAAGCCCATCTGCTCCAGGGACATGCAGATTTCCCGCCGCGTCCCCTCCCCGTGGTCTAGGGGGCCTAGGTCGAAGTAGCCCGCCTCGTCGTTGGTCCTGACCGTGGGCTTGCCCTCGTCATCGGTCTGAAACAGAAAGAATTCCGCTTCCGGACCCACGTTGAAGGCGTCAAAGCCCATGTCGTTGGCCTTCTGGATAACCTGTTTGAGCACATACCGTGGGTCCCCCACAAATGGGGCGCCGTCCGGATCATGGACATCGCAGATCAGCCGGGCCACCCTGCCGTGGCTGGGCCGCCAGGGAAAAATGGTGAAGGAGTCCAGGTCCGGGTAGAGATATTGGTCCGACTCGTCGATCCGCACGAACCCCTCGATGGAGGAGCCGTCAAACATGATCTGGTTGTTGACCGCCTTCTCGATTTGAGACGCAGTAATGGCCACGTTCTTCAGCTGGCCGAAAATATCGGTGAACTGCAGGCGAATGAACTCCACATCCTCCTCTTTGACTTTGCGAATGATGTCTTCCTTTGTGTACAGCATTGCAAGACTCCCCTTTCATTCTTTCAAATAAAAAAAGACAAGGGCAGACCGGCCTCTCAGGTCCGGAACGCCTTTGTCCTAAACTATGTGTGCAGTATAACTGAACAATTCCAGTGTGTCAAGCTTTTTTTGCGGGGTTGGTCCATTTTGGTCCCGCAGCCAAACTAAGCCGGGCATCAGCGCCTCCTTTTATGCAAGAAATATAATATCAACTTTCATAATTCCATCTAACCAGCTGTGTGCGGAAGAACGCTCGACAGTGGGTACATAGTTGCGCCATGATAGCATTACAGCCAGTAAAGGCGCTGCGGTGGATACTGCGGCGTCCTTCATTTTTTATGCAAAGGAGGGATCGCTTTGTCTCCCTATGATGAGTGCGAGATATTCGGTGTGTGGGCCCCAACGGGGAACTGCGCTCACACAGTGTACTACAGCCTGTTCGTCTTTCAGCATTGGGGACAGGAACCCTGCAGCATTGCCGTTATCCGCGACCGGGAGCTCACTTTTTGCAAAGACATGGGCCTGGTGGGGGTGGTATTCTCCCCGGAGCTCCTGGACCAGTTGGTCGGCACCATGGCCCTCGGCCATTGCGCTTTCCCACCACCAGATGCGCCCATCCCCATTCTCTAACCCTGAGTTATGTGAAGGACCCCCCGGCAATGACCCGCAGCAGGAATCTGTAATACACCAGAGAACTGCGTACGCTTTTGAGTATCGGGAGGCCGCCTTCCAGGCCACCACCGACTCAGAACTCACCGCCGCTGTAGATAAGCGGCTGGACACCGGCACCCTCTTGGGCTTACTCCTCTCTGGCAGGCTGGACTCCAGCCTGGTGCATGCCATCGGCATGGATACCGACGCTATCGATCTGGAATACACTCGGCAGGCCGCTGGCTTCATCGGTGCAGACCACATTACGGTTGGTTTTATGTATCTGTTTTTTATTTTCTCAGAAGGGCGAGCTGTAAATGGACAACAGAAATCCGCAGCAGTTTGTGACAATCACCGTCTCCGGTGAACTTCCCGGCTTTCAGCATGGGAGAAACGTTTCGTGTTTTGAAACCTGGCTCTTGATGCGGAAATATACGGCGTGACCTGCCACTTGATAGCGCGTTTTCGAACAAGCCCAATATGGGCCAGGTCATTGACACCATCGAATTGGAATGAATGCAGCGATTATCTGCATAGATTTTTAGGCAAAATCCGCCTTAAGCTTTTTACGGATAGCCGCCGGGTCCTCGCGCTTTCAAGTAATAAATCAATTGTAATGATGCCGGTAACAAAGCGCTACCATTCGCCCACGTCCAAGGAAACAAAACATCAAGGTGCAGAAAAACTATAATGCGGGCATCTATTGCCAGCTCAGCCGCGAAGATGAACGGTCAGGCAAACTGGTGTCCGTTGAAAACCAAAAGATCATGTTGGAACGCTATGTCCATACAGGAGTGGATCCTCTAGCCCGGGACAAGGAGCTGGATATGCTCTTTGAGCGGCTCTATGAGGACAATGTGTCCGGCAAAATCGACGATGCCCGGTTTGCCAAAATGTCCAAGCGGTACGAGCAGGAGTAGGGCGAAAACGCCAAGAAAATCAAGGCGCTTCGTCTGGAACTGAAAAAGCTGGACGATAAGCGGATGGATGTGGACACCTTCTTGGAAACGGTGCGCCGCTACACAGACGCTACCACCATTACCAAGCGCATGGTTGCCGAGCTCATTCAGTACATCGAGGTCTATCCTGCGGTCAAGGAGGACGGTGTTACCAATCAGAGGGTGACGATCCACTACAACTGCATCGGTGCTTTTGAGGTGCCGGATCGTCGGAAGATCCCCGAGCGGGACATTCTTTTGGAAACGAGAAAAGGCGTAGCATTAAGCTACGCCCCCACACAGATTGCTATATAAACTTGGAAATAAAAAATGCGGAGTATCATCAGCAGACCTTTTCAGATCCTTTCATGATACTCCGCATGGTCGGAGTGGCGGGATTCGAACCCGCGGCCTCATGGACCCGAACCATGCGCGATACCAAGCTTCGCCACACCCCGAAATACCTTCCTTATTATAGGGAGCTTCTCCCGTCTTGTCAAGGCAACTCCGCAGAAAAAAGAATGAGCAAGCGCACAGCCTGCTCATTCTTTTTGGAGGCGCCACCCAGATTTGAACTGGGGCATCAGGATTTTGCAGACCCTTGCCTTACCACTTGGCTATGGCGCCAACTCCAAATTCAGTCTATGCGGAATCGTCTTTCAAAAGAAGCGCGCAACCGCACTTTTTTTATGGAGCGAGTGACGAGGCTCGAACTCGCTACCTCCACCTTGGCAAGGTGGCGCTCTACCAGATGAGCTACACTCGCATATGGTGCCTCCGGCCGGAATCGAACCAGCGACACGCGGATTTTCAGTCCGCTGCTCTACCAACTGAGCTACAGAGGCATATGGTGATTGGAAAAGTGGCGACGCGGAAGGGACTTGAACCCTCGACCTCCGGCGTGACAGGCCGGCGTTCTAACCAACTGAACTACCGCGCCACATCTTTCACAACCAAAATGGTGGGAACAACAGGGCTCGAACCTGTGACCCCATGCTTGTAAGGCATGTGCTCTCCCAGCTGAGCTATGCTCCCGTGTTGCCCGCCGCATGTCAGACGGCGAAGGTTATTATACCCAAGCGGCGGGCAATTGTCAAGACAAAATTTCCGTTTTTTTGTTTTTATTTCTCTGTGGCCTCGTCCAGCAGACTTTGGAGCTCCTCCTCCGTAAACTGATACACACGGTCGCAGAACTGGCAGGTAAGCTCCGCTCCGTGCTGCTCCGCGATAAGCTTTTCCAGCTCGTCCCGCCCCATACTGATCAGAGCCCGGCTCACCCGCTCCCGGGAGCAGTAGCAGCGGTATTCCACCGGCGCAGTCTCCAAAATTTCCAACTCAAAATCGGACAGCACCTGCCGCAGCAGTTCCAGCGCATCGTCTCCCCGGTCCAGCGCTGCCGTCACCGCACCTACCTGGGCGATTCCCCGCTCCACGGCGGAGATCACAGCTTCGTCCGCGCCGGGCATCAATTGAATGAGATACCCGCCCGCTACCTGAACACTCTGGTCCGGCGCAATGAGTACCCCTAATGCGCAGGCAGTGGGGATCTGCTCGCTCTCCACATAATAGGCGGCGATATCCTCGGCAATCTCGCCCCCCACCAGCTGGACCGAGCCTACATAAGGCTCTTTCATGCCCATGTCTTTGATGACAGTGAGTTCCCCGTCACTGCCCACGGCCGCTCCCACATCCAGCTTGGCGTGAGCCTTCCGGGGCACGTCCACGGCGGGGTTTTGGACATACCCCCGCACATTCCCCTCGCTGTCAGACACAGCGGTAAGGGTGCCCAGCGGGCCGCCTCCCCGCACCCGCAGGGTGACGGAGCCCTTTTCCTCCTTAAGCATATCCCCCATCATGGAAGCGGCCATCAGAAGCCGTCCCAGGGCAGCAGTGGCCACCGGCCAAGCGTCATGGATCTGACGGGCCCTCTCCACCAGCGCAGTCCCTGTAATAGCCATCGCCTTGATTGGCGCATCCTTTGCGATCACTCGAACAATTTCATCCATTGCTTTGTTTCGTTTCCTTTCCCGCGGCAAAAAAAATCCGCATCTCCCCCGCCTTGGGGGCGCGCCTTTTCAAATCTCCGTACTGCTTAACCCAGGCAAAGCCCGCGTCCCGCAAAAAAGCCTCCAGTTCTTCCGGGGCATAGGCGTATTCCTCATGGTACTCGCCTTCCCGGTCCCAGGTCCCGTCCGCTCTGCGGCAGAACAGGTCGATGCCGTACCCGCAGATTCTGCGCTTGGGATGGTACTCCCCCCGCCAGACGCAGTAGACTTCCTCCGTCTCATCCAAATAGACCTGGCCGTCCGCCTCCTCCAGCGCCTGAGGCGTCTTGGCATCGAACAGAAACAACCCTCCCGGCTTCAAATAGCGGTAAACCCGCTGAAAGGCCCTGCGAAGGGCGGCGGGACGGGTGACATAGTTGACGCTGTCCAGGCAGCACACCACCGCATCCGCCTGTTCCAGCAGGGTCAGGCGGCTCATATCCTGGCACAGGAACAGAACGGGTAAGTCCTGGCACTTCTGGGCAGCAAAAGAGAGCATGTCAGCGGACAGGTCCACGGCAGTCATCTCGTACCCCCGCTCGGCCAGGATACGAGTGAGGCTGCCCGTACCGCAGGCCAGCTCCACTACTGTGCGCACCGGGACAGCCTGGCGGCCAAAGTGCCATTCAAGATAGTCTGCCCAGCGGGAATAATCCACATCGGCGGTCAGCCGGTCATAGCTGTGCGCCAACCAAGTATAGCTATCCATTCTTCTTGATGCGGGGCAGCACAGCCTTATATCCGTCCGCACCGTATTGAAGCGCACGGTTGACCCGGCTGATGGTGGCGCTGGAAGCGCCGGTGCGCTCCAGAATGTCGTTGTAGATCATCCCTTCATCCAGTAACAGCGCCACCTCCAACCGCTGCTCCATGGCCCGCAGCTCGGCCACGGTGCACAGGTCCTGAAAAAAAGCCTTGCACTCTTCCACTGTTTTCAGCGTGAGGACAGCTTCATAGAGCATGTCGCTTTGAGCCTGACTATTTTTAATCATTCTGTCTACCTCCGGCGGGCAATTCGCCCCATTTTGAGATTCCATTTCGCACAGCTGCATTTTATCATGGTGCCGAGAGAAAGTAAAGTAAAATTCTTTCGGCAAAATCTCCATACGAAAACCAAAAAAGCTCTTGCGCCGCCTTTTCACATCCGATATAATGGATAACGCTGCAAGGCATACGATAGTGCGGCCGGATAAGGCAAATCCGCCGGTGCGGTTGCGAATCCCGGTCCACGGAGGTATTCATTATGGTTAAAGCAATCGTGGGCGCCAACTGGGGCGATGAGGGCAAGGGCAAGATCACCGACATGCTGGCTGAGACCTCCGACGTGGTCATCCGTTTCCAGGGCGGAGCCAACGCGGGGCACACCATCATCAACGACTTTGGGCGCTTCGCCCTGCACATCCTCCCTTCCGGCATCTTTTATCCCCATATCACCAATATTATCGGCAATGGCGTCGCTCTGGACATCAAAAAGCTGGTAGACGAACTCAACGACATCACTGGCCAGGGCGTTCCCGCTCCCAACCTTATCATCTCTGAACGGGCACAGATCCTCATGCCCTACCATGTCCTCCAGGACAGCTATGAGGAGGAGCGGCTGGGCGGCAAGGCCTTCGGCTCTACCAAGAGCGGCATCGCCCCCTTCTACTCCGACAAGTACGCCAAGACTGGCATCCAGGTGTGCGACCTGTACGATGAGCAGCGCCTGCGGGACCGACTGGAGCGGGCGGTAGATGTGAAGAATGTGCTGTTCGAGCACTTGTACCACAAGCCCAGGCTGGACGTGGACCAGCTGTATGCCCAGCTTTTGGAATACCGGGAACTCATCCGCCCTTATGTGGGCGACGCGGTAGGTTTTGTCCACCAGGCCCTGAAAGGCGGCAAGACCGTGCTGCTGGAAGGACAACTGGGTTCTATGAAGGATCCGGATCTGGGCATCTTCCCCATGACCACCTCCTCTCACACCCTGGCGGGCTTCGGCTGCGTGGGCGCCGCCGTTCCCCCTACCGCCATTGAAGACATTATCTGCGTCACCAAGGCCTACTCTTCCTCCGTGGGTTCCAATACCGAGCCTTTTGTCAGTGAGGTCACCGGCCAGGCCGGGGACG
>URQA01000018.1 GCA_900549885.1 uncultured Eubacteriales bacterium
AAGCCCGCCTGCGATGGCAAGGGGCACGGCATCACGGTCTACCATTACGAGGGCGACGAGGCGGCCAGGGCATATCACGATACGCTGGTGGGCGAGCCGATGCTGGTCGAGGAAATGCCCATCCAGCATCCGCAGATGGATCGCCTCAACCCCCACTGCATCAACACCGTGCGCGTCGCCACTTACACTGACCGCGACGACGAACACATGGTGTTGGCCACGTTGCGCTGCGCCCGCGGCGAATCCATCGTCGACAACTTTGCCGCAGGCGGCATCCACGTGGCGGTGGACACCTGCGGCTACGCAGTGACGGAGGAGCAGCGGGAGGTGCTGCGCCGGGCGGACCTGCTGCTGTTCGACGTGAAGGGACTGGACGAGGGGCGGCACATCCGCAACACCGGCCGGTCCAACCGGCCCATCCTGGACAACCTGCTGGCGCTGGATGCCCTGGGCAAGCCCACCATCATCCGCTGCCCGGTGATCCCCGGCTATAACCGGGACGAGATGGAGCAGGTGGCCGACTTCCTGGCCGGCCTGTCCCACGTCCAGCGGGTGGACCTCATCGGCTACCACGAGTACGGCAGCGTCAAATACCCCCAGACCGGCATGGTCTATGATATGCACACCCACCCCCTGGCCCAGGAGGAGCTGGACGCCCTCCGGGACGCCTTCGCCGCCCGGGGGCTCACCGTCCAACTGGGGGGATAAATCAAACAGGTTCCCAAGGCTGCTCGCATGCCCAGGGAACCTGTTTTTTCTTTGTCGTGCCCTATTCCACCTTTTCGCCCCGGTCCGGCAGACGGGACATGGGGCGGTAGGCGGTGAAATACATGGTCAGCGAGCTGGCCAGCCCGCCGATGAGCTGGGAGATGGCTTCTGCCACGAATACCCCCGTGGTGCCCAGAGGGATGGCCAGCAGCACGGTGAGGGGGGCGTTGATGATGGCCTTGCGCAACAGAGAAAAAAAGATGGCGCTCTTAGAGCGGCCCAGAGCCACATATATGGCCTGACTCACCATCTGCAAAGACATGACCACAAACATGCAGAAATAGATGCGCATGGCCGGGATGCCGGCAGCCAGAAGCTCTGGCCCATCGTTGAAGATCCGGATGAGCACGCCAGGCACCAGCATGGCCGCAGCCCAAATCAGGGCTGCATATCCCACTGTCGCGGCCACGGTGAAGCGGATGCCCTGGCGCACCCGCTGATAACATTCCGCGCCATAGTTATAGCCCAGCACCGGCTGCGCGCCGTTGGTGATGCCCTGGACCCCCATGAACGTCACTTCCCGGATGGAGTTGATCACCGTCATCACACTCACATACAGGTCCCCGCCATAGAAGAACAAGGTTTTGTTGCACACTACCTGGACCAAACTGTTGGTCAGGTTGACAAAGAACCCGGAAAGCCCCAGCCCCAGAATTCTCCGCACCCGCGGCCAGGCCAGGGGCATGCAGTCCGTCCGCAGCCGGAGGATCGCTTTCCGCCCTGTGAGAAATTTCAGCACCCATGCTGCGGAAACCGCTTGGGCGATCACAGTAGCCCAAGCCGCCCCCCGAATGCCCAAATCGAAGCCGAAAATTAAAACAGGATCCAATACGATATTGACCACTGCTCCCAGAAGCACCGTCATCATCCCTCGTCGGGCAAAGCCCTGGGCGTTGATGAAGGGATTGAGTCCTAGGCCAACCATTACAAAAGGAGTTCCCAAAAGATAGATGGTGATATATTCCTGGGCATAAGGATAGGTAGCGTTACTGGCTCCAAAAAAATAGAGCAGAGGCTCCCGAAAAGGCAGGAACAGCAGCGGGATCCCCACACCAAAGATCACCAACAGGACAAAGGAGTTTCCCAGCACCCGCTCCGCTTCCTTATCCTCACCCCTTCCCCGGTGGATGGAGCACAGGGGGCCGCCCCCCATACCGCATAGGTTTGCAAAGCCCATGATGATGGAGATGATGGGCAGGGACAGCCCCAGTCCTGCCAGTTCCAACTGGCCGGAACCAGGGATATGCCCCAAATACATTCGATCTACCACACTATATAAGATGTTCACCAGCTGGGCCATGGTCATAGGAATGGCCATAGTCACGATGTTCCGGGCCATGCTCCCTTTGGAAAAATCATTCTGGCGCTGCTCCAATACCGCTTCCCCCTATCTTTCTGATCTGCCGGTTCCACGGCTGGCTCAACTCAGGTACCGACGCACTCCCAACTTAAAGTGCCTGTCGAAAGACAGACAAGGTTATTATAAAAGGACCGCCCCTCTTTTTCAAGAGGGCGGTCCCAAATGGATGGATTCCCATGCTGTCAGTCAGGCCACAAAGCTTCTCTCTCCATGTAATAATTGATGGCATCCAGCAGATCCCCTACGCTGGGCGTAATCCGCAGGGTGAACCCCACCACCTGCCGCAGCCGTTCCGGATCCGCCCGCTTCAGAATGCTATCCCTGGCCCAGCGCAGATTCCGTTCCATGGCGTCCGTGGTCGAATCGGGATAAAAGGCCAGGAGCGCAGGATGAAGCTTAGTGGTAATCGAGTGGATCATGTCCGGCTCCTGGTGGAGCAGCTCCAAGGCATAGATGAACTGCCTCATACTGATATTGACACAGGTCACGCCCATAGACCGCACCACCGCCTCCGCCGCTTTGTGTGCTGGGCTTTTATACATGCATTCCACTTCCTTCTCTGTATGCCGTTATCTATAAGGCAAGATACTGGACTGACTGTTTCTATTTTATCATATTTTCGGGAAATTTCATCCTTTTCAGCAAAATTCGACATGTTCCGTCAAAATCCGTCATTTAATAGGCAGCAAAAAAGGGCGCCTGACAGGCGCCCTTTCTAAAAAGCCAGTTTCACATCAGTTTAACCGTATAATACACCGCCAGGCAGAACAACCAGCCGGCCAGCACAAAAATGATGTAAATTGCAGAGGTTACGCCGATCAGCAGCGCCGCCAGCAGCGCCACAGCCACCACCGCACAGGTCAGGTAAATAGACAGGTAAGAAGTCCCGGCAGGGAGCACTCGGACCGCCCCCACCTTTCCGTCCTTCCGGCTCAGACGGAACGCCGCCACCGCCGCCAGGACCAGGAACACCCATACCAGAGCAAAGCCCACATAGGTCAGCCGGGGGTGGTTCATGTAAATCTGGCGGTAAACCCACAGGGCGGTAATCCCCACCGCAACCAAAATACCATTCCAGAAAAACTCCCGCTGGTACAGGAAGAAGATAGCGGACAGCACCGCCACCGCCACCGGCAGAGCGCACAGCAGCGTCATCCCCAACTCATTCAGGCCGTAGCACAGCACCGACGCAATCCACAGCCACAGCACCGCACAGGTCACAATGACCGGCAGAAGCTTTTTCCGGCCCCCCCTGATCCACAGGAAGGTCCACACACAGCCAGCCAGGAACAACGCCGCACCTAAGAAACGGAACACTCCGAAGAAATTGTCCAGCCCTTGGGCAAAGGCTACCCCAAAATCTGTATAGGCATAGTCAATATAAAACCGCCGAAGCAGAAGAGTCAATCCCTCCAGCAGCACAGCGCCAGCCAGCCAAAGCAGCATTTTATTGAAGGCAGCATCTTCTTCCTTGCGCTTCTGAAGCCGCTTTCCCTGTTCGCTCACTCGTCATCAGTCCTTTTGAAATTTTACGCATATCTAAGGGTGATTATAGCAGATTTTTCCCCGGTTTGCAACTATAAAAATTCAGCTCCTACCAGTCTCTCTTGTACTAGACGCAGGAAATGGCAAAAAGGTTCCATGGTTTTTAACTTTTTCTGCCAGGTTCGTTCTTCCCTCCCCTATGGGTAATCCACACCACATGTCACTTTCACGTCGCCCTTACGGTTGCATTCCCGGAAAAATCTGTTATAATAGAGCCGGTTAATCCATTCTGTCCGGCGGATTTTTCTATATCGCCGCCGATAAGGAGGGCGCGTCATGAACCTAAGGGAAACTCTGGGTCGTCGTCTGCTGCTGCTGGACGGAGCCACTGGGACACAGCTTCAGGCACGGGGACTTGGTTCTGGCCAAACGCCGGAGCTGTGGAATATTGAGCGCCGGGAGGACATGATCGCTATCCATCACAGCTATTATGCGGCGGGAGCCGACTTGGTGCTATCCAACACCTTTGGGGTCAACCGTCTGAAACTGTGGAACTGCCCATACTCCGTGGACGAACTGGTGGCCGCCGCCCTGGAAAATCTCCGTGTTGCCCGGGACCAAGCGGGCCACGGCTGGCTGGGAGTGGATATCGGCCCCACTGGTCACCTGATGGCTCCCATGGGAGACCTGGACTTTGATGAGGCGGTAGCCTCCTTTTCTGAAACGATCCGGGCTGGTGCAGCGGCAGGAGCGGATGCGGTGGTCATCGAGACCATGACCGACCTTTATGAGCTCAAAGCTGCCGTACTGGCTGCTCGGGAAAGCTGCCACCTGCCGGTGCTGGCCACGGCGGCTTTTGGCGAAAACGGCCGTCTGCTCACCGGCGGTGATGCCGCCGCCCTGGTGTCGCTGCTGGAAGCTCTGGGTGTGGACGCTCTTGGACTCAACTGCGGAGCAGGTCCTCTCCAACTGTCGGCCCCTGTGCGGCAGCTGGTTCACCTCTCCTCCGTCCCTGTCATTTTCAAGCCCAATGCCGGACTGCCCCATACCGCCGAGGCCGGCAGTGTGCGCTATGACATCGACGCGGACACATTTGCCGCCGCAGTGGCTGAAGCAGCGCAGGAGGGTGTGGCTGTGGTCGGTGGCTGCTGCGGTACCACCCCGGAACATATCGCCAAGCTTCATGCTGCCTGCGCTGGCCTCTCCCCTGTCCCGCCTTTCTCCAAGCAGACCATTTACCTCTCCTCCGGCGCACAGGCGGTGGATGCCCGCGCTTTAGACCTGGCCTCCTTGGCCCCTATTGCCGTTCCGGACAGCCCGGACGATCTGTTGGACGAGGTTTTTGACCGCCAGGATGAGGAAGTACCCGTCCTCCGGTTGGACTTCTCCCAATCCTCTCTACCCCCTCTGGATGCTGTGGAGGCGGTGCAGGAGATCTCTCGCTTGCCCCTATGGCTGGAAGGAGCGGATGCCGGCATCCTTTCCGGCGCCCTGCGCCGGGTAAATGGCAAAGCCATGGTCACTGTTCCCGGCAAGGACCGCGAAACTCTTGCCCTGCTCCACCGCTACGGCGGTGTGGCCTATGACCCAGACAGCGGGACGCTTACCGACTGCAGGCGCCCCCGTTCAAGTCTGTGACAAAACTACAGCCGCAACAAGGAGGAAGCGCTTTCTATGACAGACCAACAGCTGGCATCCCTGGCCCTGAGCATGACGGAACGTTCCTATTGCCCCTACTCCAAATTTCCCGTGGGCGCCGCTCTGCTGTGCGCGGACGGTCAGGTGTTCACTGGCTGCAATGTGGAGAACGCCGCTTACGGGTCCACCATCTGTGCGGAACGCACCGCTCTAGTCAAGGCCGTCAGCGAGGGACGGCGGAGCGGCTTTACCCGCCTTGCCGTGGCCGGGCGAGGGGAGGAATTCTGTTGGCCGTGTGGAGCCTGCCGGCAAATGCTCTATGAGTTTGCGCCAGACCTGGTGGTACTGGCCATCCGTGGGGACGGACAATTTCAGTCCCTCCCCCTGCGTGATCTGCTTCCCCACGGTTTTGGGCCAGAGGCCCTGGGAGACGTGAAAAGGCCCGGCGGCATCTGAGTGCCGCCGGGCCTCGCCTTTTCTCAATAGGCGCTCCAACCGCCGTCGATGGTCAGTGTCTCACCGTTGATGAACACTGCTTCTCCCGAAGCCAGGAACACGGCGGCAGCCGCCACCTCTTCCGGCTTGCCGGAACGGGTTGCGCCGGAATATCCGGTAGTGGCCTTACTCATGCCCAGCTGGCTGGGCTGACGCATCCCCACGCCAATATTGGTCTGAGTGTTGCCCGGACAAATGGCATTGCAGCGGATCCCCGCGTCTCCATACATGAAGGCCACATTCTTAGTCAGTCCCACAACGCCGAATTTGGAGGTCGTATAGGCGCAGCCGCCCCGGCCCGCACACAGCCCGGATAGAGACGCGGTGTTGATGATAACACCTTCCCGGCGGTGATTCAGGAAGTACTGCACCGCCTTCCGGGTACCGTACATAACGGAATAGAGGTTGATGTGAAGCAACCGTTCCCACACGTCGTCCTCCATTTCCGCGATGGGAAGCAGGTTATCCATGACACCTGCATTGTTCACCAAAATATCCAGACCGCCGAACTGTTTGACGGCCTCTTCAACCATATTCTCCACCTGACTCCGGTCTGAAACATCCACCTGGAGAGTACGCACCATACCGGCAAAGTCGCCCAAATCTTCCACCAGAGCATTGAGACTGTCCTGGTTCAAGTCCGCCGCCAAGCACTGGGCGCCCTCCTGGACAAACCGCTCCACCATACATTTTCCAATGCCGGAGCCTGCCCCGGTGATGATGGCGATCTTATTTTTCAAAATCTGGTTCGTGGGATAGGTTTTCATCGTGGATCGTCCTTTCTTTTTGTGCCATGTCCAAATGGGAAGCAAGGCGGAATTTTTGATGTCCGGACCTCTGGCCGCATGGCCAGAGGTCCGGAAGGGAAGTGTCATTGAGCCGTGTGCCGTCGCAGGCCTGCTGGTAAATCTCAATCATCTGCTGCTTGGCAGCTTTGCGGGGATTAATGACCGCGCAGGCATCCTTCATGGCACCCTTCGCCACGATCGCAAAGTCCTCCGGCCTAGCCCCCAGAACCGCCATGTTGGGAGCGATAGATCGCCCACTTCCTCCACACAGTTCTGTCCAAAGACGTTGTGGGTAGGAAGAAAATCATGACATGGTCATGCGCTCCCGTCAGATATTGCCGCTGCCCTTACTGGGCGGGATAGAACCCCGAGGGGGTCTCCCCTAAGTTGATCATAATGTTTTTCTGCTGGGTGTAGTGGGATAGGATGACCTTGTGGGTTTCCCGACCGATGCCGGAGTGCTTGTAGCCGCCGAAGGGAGCGCCGGCGGGGATCTGGTTATAGGTGTTTACCCACATGCGCCCGGTCTCCACGCCACGGGACACCCGGATGGCCCGGTTCAGATCCCGAGTCCACACCGCACCGCCCAAACCATAGACAGAGTCGTTGGCCATGGCGATGACCTCCTCCTCGGTCTTGAACTTGATGACCACCGCCACAGGACCGAAAATTTCCTCCTGGGCCACCCGCATATCGTTGGTGACGTTGGTGATCAGGGTGGGCTGCATGAAGCTGCCTTTGGCGCACTCTCCCTCGGTATAGGGCGCGCCGCCGCAGGCGATCGTGGCCCCTTCCTGCTTGGCGATGTCGATGTAGGAGAGGATCTTACGCAGCTGTCCCTCGTTAATCTGGGACCCCATCTGGGTGTTGGGGTCCAGGGGATCACCCACCCGGACCTTCTGGAACGCGTCCACGGCGGCAGCCACAAACTGGTCGTAGATGCCCTCCTGGACGAACACCCGGGAGCCAGCGCAGCACACCTGGCCCTGGTTGAACAGGATGCCAAGCTGGAGACCGTCCAAAGCCATGTCCCACTGGCAGTCGTCGAAGTAGATGTTGGCGCTCTTGCCGCCCAGCTCCAGAGTGGCGGGGATGAGCTTATCTGCCGCGGCCTTGCCCACGTCCAGCCCCACCTCGGTGGAGCCGGTGAAGGCCAGCTTGCGGAAGCCGGGGTGCTCCAGCATGTACTGGCCAGATTTGGAGCCCTTGCCGGTGATCACGTTGACCACGCCGGCCGGGAGCAGGTCACCGATGAGCTCCATGAGCACCAGAGCGCTCAGGGGAGTGGTGGATGAGGTCTTAAGCACCACGCAGTTACCAGCGGCCAGAGCGGGGGCCAGCTTCCAGGCAGCCATCAGCAGTGGGAAGTTCCAGGGCACGATCTGGCCCACCACGCCGATGGGCTCCTGGAGCACCAGGCTGAGGAAATTGCCGTCCAGCACCTTGGCAGACCCCTCCTCGGTGCGGATGGCCCCGGCGAAGTACCGGAAGTGGTCGGAGGAATAGGGTACGTCGATGGCCATAGTCTCCCGGATGGGCTTTCCGTTGTCCATGGTCTCCACCGTAGCCAGCAGCTCGGCGTTGGCGTCGATGCGGTCGGCGATCTTCAGCAGAAGGTCTGCCCGCTGAGCGGGCTCCACCGCCTTCCAGGCTGGGAACGCCCCCCATGCTGCCTTTACCGCCGCGTCCACATCCTCCCGGGTGGCCTCGGCACAGTAGGCTAGATGCTCACCATTGGCGGGGTTGTGGGTCTCAAAGGTCCCACCGTCTGAAGCGGTCACCCATTGACCGTTGATGTATAGTCCGTATTGTTCCTTCAGATTCACATTCATCTCTGTCACTCCTTACAGGTTGTTTGCTCTTGTTCTGTTCTTGCCTCTATTATAGCGGTCCATTTTCTTATTGTCTTGTTCAAAGGTACTGTTTTCCCTCTCTGTCTTTGTTCTTTCGCACAAGAAAATTGTTTTGTTTTTTGACAATCTTTCGTGTGCAGGCGGGCAGGTTCTCTTTTTACCTTCGCAGCTTTCTTATACTGCACCCCGATATCTGGATATTTGCCAAAACTTATGCTATAATCAAAACAACTTTATCGACCTCGCGTTTCCGAGGGAAAGGAGCCTTCTATGGAACAGATGCCCTCGCAGCGGCTGCTCGCCGCAACCTGGAAGCTGTTCAACGCTTCTCTGGAAGCTGGATTAACCCTTCTCATCCAGACTGCCAGTGAGATCTACCAGGCCCCGGTGGTCTACACCAACGAACTGTTCCAGATCCGGGCTATGTATCCCAATCATCCTACCGGCCAGGTCAACTGGGATCAGATCTATGAGCAGCGCTATCTGCCTTTGGATGAGATTTGGAAGATTCTAGATGAAAATTTGTCCGGGGCGGAACCCTTCTACCGCCCCTTTTACGCCGACTCCGGCCTGTGTCGGGATCTCCCCCGGCTATTTGGAGAAGTAGTCCGCAATAAAACGGTCCGCGGACATGTCATCGTCTACCTGGGCTCTTCCCCTCTTCAGGGGGATGACCTGGCCATCATGGACACTCTCACGGAACTGCTACGCCAGAAGGCGGACCGCCGGGCCGCTGGCATGGACAACTGGACCCAGGCCATCACCACCCATCTCCAGCTCCTGCTGGACCCGGGCAGCCCCCAACACCTGGTGGCCAAAGCGGTCCATGCCCTTGGCTCCGCTATCAGCGGCCCCTACGCCGTTATGGTCACTCCCTTCGGAACTATGGCCTCCCAGCGGGCCTTCGCCGACTACACTGCCATGCAGTTGCGGGAGCGCTTTCGGGGGGCAGTCTGCTTAGTTCATCAGGAAGCGGAATCTATCGTAACCCTGCTGGGTGGTGTACGGACCAGCCGCTCCGGTCAGCGCTTTCGCCCCACCAACAGCGTCCAGGTGCGCAATCTGTTCCACTTTTTTGAGCAATTCGATCTGGTTTCCGGGCTGAGTGACACCTTTCAGGATGTGGGTAGAGTTCACACCTATTACCGTCAGGCCCTGTTGTCCGCCAAAATGGCCCTGCGGACGGGCAGCGGCTCCCGGGCGGTCTTTTCCGACTATATGCCTCTGCCCATGATTGCCTCCATCCTGGAGCACGAGGACGCGGACACTTTTCTCCATCCCGCCCTGTCCGCCATCCACCTGTATGATCAAGAGCACAAAACCGACTATTTCCAGACCCTCTATGAATACCTCATGAACATGCTGGACAAGCGTGCGGCGGCGGCTATGCTGGAGCTGCATAAGAACACCTTCCAATACCGCCTTAACCGCATCTCGGAACTGTTCGATCTAGATCTGGAGGACGCTAAGACGCTGATGAACCTGCTCTTGAGCTTTTTGCTGTGGGACCTCACCCGGCGGGATTGAGGCTGGGCCAAAGGCCGCGTTCTTGCACGCATATCGAAATGCCTTCTTTGGGGATCCACTTTCCGCCTCCATTTTTACAGCGCCTAGCCGCAGACACGACAAAAGCCGCCGGTACTCCGGCGGCCTTTGCTTTATCTATGGGAAGATCAATTCAAAGGGCACTTTGTATATCTCCGCAAAGCATTTGATCTCATCTGGATAGACGTGTCTCTGTCCCACTTCGATCTTGGCCAAAGCGCTTCTGGTCACACCACATCCTCTGATCTGGAGCTGCGCCGCAGCCTGCTCTTGTGTCAAACCACACCTTTCCCGCAAGTACTTCAGGTTCTGCCCAAACTGGTACTCATAAGCCTGATCCATAGTCCCGTCACCCCTTGCACCTATATAGGCGCATCTCTATGTTGACAGTACCATGTTTTCCTGTTATAATTGCACCTATACAGGTGCAATTATAGAAAAATTATATGCCAGCCGTATAACTTGAGGAGGATGACAAATGACCTGTCCAAACTGTGGCTCCCAGATTGAGCAAGCATCGGAGGCTTTCAAATGCTGTCCACATTGTGGTCACCCCCTCGTATCCCCCAGCCACTCCCATCGCAGTCGAGAGGATATTCGTCCGGAACTCATGACGACCTGCCTATTATGTACTGTGGCGACCATCCTCTCCGCAGTCTTTCAAAACTTCTTTCTCACCTGTATATTTGGCGCTGTGGCGCTTGTCTGCGGCAGTCTTGGACTGTTTGGGCGCAAAAAATAGGGAGCCATCAAGCGCCGTCACCCTCTTCGGCTGCTGTAGTGCTCTCCAGACGGAAACGTGGGTCCAGCTATAGGCTGGACCCACGTTTCTATTTATCTTCCGTTCTCCTCTGCCAGCCGGCGGAACCGCTCCGCCACCTGGTCGGTGAGCTGGTCCGGCATAGCCTGCCAGGACCAGTTCCGTGCTTCCACCGTGCCGGGGGTGTTGAACCGGGCCTCGTCCCCCAGCCCCAGCAGGTCTTGGAGCTGGAACATGGTCCACCCTGCCGGAGAGGCATACAGCTCTCGGATCACCCGGTCTGGGTCTTCCCCCCGCTGGGCACACCAGCCCGCCAAGGTCTGGCTGTCGTGGGTGGAGGCATAGAACACCCGGCCCGCTGATCGTCCCTGATCCATAGACAGCAGTGCCGCCCCCTCAAACTGGTACACATCCATCCCGGGGAAGCCCGTCTGGGCCAGCAGGCGGTACACGCCCGCATCCAGCAGGCCCAGGTCCTCCGCCAGGATGGGCAGGGGCCCCAGCTCCTCCCGGGCGGCATCAAACAGGGCCAGCCCCGGACCGGGCCGCCAGCCGCCCCATTTCCCGCTCTTTCCAGCGGGGATGGAATAGTACTCGGAAAAGCCCCGGAAATGATCCAGCCGCACATAGTCGAAAGCCTTCATGGCGTGGCCCAGCCGGTCGATCCACCATCGGTAGCCGCTGCCCTTTGCTGCATCCCAGTTGTACACCGGACTGCCCCAGTTCTGTCCGTCGGGGCAGTAGTAGTCGGGGGGAACGCCCGCCGTCCGGCTGGGCCAGCCCCGGCTGTCCAGCTGGAACAGCTCCCGGTGGGCCCACACATCCGCCGAGTCCGCCGCCACACCCAGAGGCAGGTCGCCGACGATGCGCCCCCCTTGGCTGTTGGCGTAGTCCTTGAGCTGCTCCCACTGGCTCCAAAACCAATACTGGTCCCGGCGGTAACCCTCCATGGCCGCGGCATACCGGCCCTTCAGTCCTTCCAGGTCGGTCCGGTCCCGCTCGTCCTCCGGCCACTCCTGCCAGGGCGCGCCCTTCCGGGCCTCCCGGACGGCCATGTACAGGGCATAGTCATCCAGCCACCCGGCGTTCTCCTGGCAGAAGGCGTTATAGCCATTCCAGTCGGGCTGGCGGTCCCGGTCAATGAAGCTGGTCTCCCCGGCAAAAGCCGCCAGGCTCACATAGGGGGAATCTCCCAGCCCCACTGGATTCAGAGGCAACACCTGCCACAGCTTCTGTCCGGCCTTAACCAGAAAGTCCACGAAGTTCTGCCCGTCCGTGAGGGTGGGCCGTCCGTGCCGGCCAGGGATGGCGGTCACATGGCACACCACCCCCGCCGCCCGGGGCAGAGCCGTTCTCTGAGGCCGCTCGGCCAGAAACTGGATGACCACTCCAGTCAAGGGTTCCAGCTGGATGGTAAGCATCCCGTCCCCGTCCGGCTCCAGCCACTGGGCGCTGGTCAGCTCCAGTGCGTAAGGAGCCGCCATGGAAAGGCGGACCGTCTCATGCTCGAAGATGCCCCGGTTGACCAGCACCTGCACCTGAGTCTCCCCATCCCACCGGCGGCAGCCATAGACATGGCCTCCGAAGGCCTGGGGCTCGTACTCGCCCCGGGCCAGCACCGGATACTGCTGCCGCAGAGCCGCCAGCATCCGATAGTGGACCAGCAGTTCCTGATCCTCCCGGCCCCAGGGGTAAGGTCCGCGGTTAAAGGGGTCGGTATAGCCCTGGACCCCCGCCTCGTCGCCGTAGTAGACGCAGGGCACGCCGGGCATGGTGAACTGGATGAGGGAGAGCATTTTCAATCTCCGGCGGGCCAGGTCGTAACGGTCATCCGCCAGACGGTACAGCTCCCGCTGAAGCTCGGTAAGCTTCTGCTCCTCCGGGGCCTCTCCCAGCGTAGTGAGGATCCGCTCCCGGTCGTGGCTGCCGATGACGTTGAGGGCGCCGTAGAAGTTGTCCCGGGGGTAGTTTTCCTTCAGGCTCATGAGCTTGGCCCGAAACCCCTCCGGGTCCAGCTTGCCCAGCATGAAGTCGATAGCCGCAGACCGGAAGGGGTAGTTCATGGTGGACTGGAGCTCTTCCCCCAGCAGATACTCCCGCTGCCGGCCGTAGCTCTCCTTGTTGGAGGCGTCCTCCCATACCTCGCCCAGCAGGACGCTGTCCGGTGCCTCCTCCTCCATGGCCGCCCGGATGCCCTTGATAAACTCGTCGGGCAGCTCGTCAGCCACGTCCAGCCGCCAGCCGCCGATGCCCTTACGCAGCCAGTGGCGGATGACGCTGTCTCCTTCGCCGTAGATGAACTGGCTGTAGCTGGGCTCCAGCTCCTCCACATTGGGCAGGTCGGTCACTCCCCACCAGCACTCGTAGTCGTCCGGCCAATGACGGAAGCGATACCATTTGTAATAGGGGGAGTCCTGGCTCTGGCAGGCGCCCACCGTATCATAGTTGCCCAGTCGATTGAAATACCGGCTGTCCGCCCCGGTGTGGCTGAACACCCCGTCCAGGATGATGCGGATGTCCAACTCCCGGGCCGCATCCACCAGGGCCTGAAAGCTGTCGTCGTCCCCTAGGGAGGGGTCCACCTTCAAATAGTCGCTGGTATCATACTTGTGGTTGCTGGCCGCCTCGAAAATGGGGTTGAGGTATAACACCGTCACCCCAAGGCTTTTTAAGTACAGCAGCTTCTCCCGGATGCCCTCCAGGGTGCCGCCGAACACCGCCCAGCGGGTGATCTCCCCTTTTTCGTTGCGGCAGTAAAAGGGGGTGTCGTTCCAGTCCCGCTGGAGGATATGCCGGGGCCCCTTCCATATGGCAGGATGGCTCCCCTCCTTTTGGCGGCGCAGCCAGTCCTCCCCCCGGAAAAAACGGTCGGGGAAGATCTGGTAGGCAATGCCGTACTTGTACCAGTCCGGGGTGGAATTGGGACGGTAAACGGTGATCTGGTAGCTCTTGGGGCTGCTGTCGTACATCTGGCCGGGACCGCCCAAGCCAGCGGCGTTATTGCCGTAATAGCTGCGGGGCTGGCCCATGCCCTCGATCACAAAGCTGTACCACAGCAGGCACCCCTCCTCCGGCGCAGTGATGGCGGCGGTGAAGCGGGCGGTCCGCCCCCAGCTAACGCAGGTCATGGGCACCAGAGCCGCGCCTTGGTCCTTCTCCCACACCCGGACGAAGCAGGAGGCTCCGGCCGGTGGGTCGGTCACATCCAACCCCAGCTCAATCCTGGTCCCGGTGGGCACGGCCCCAAAGGGATTCCGGTCCCGGAGGTCATGGGAATTGTGATAAACATTCATGAAAATGGGGACACCTCGTTGTTTTGTAGTATCAATCGGCCGGTCTCTTCGATTCCGGTCCATGGGGCTAATGCCCCGGAATAGAGCAAAAAGCAGTGGATTCTCACCGCTTTTTGCCTGAGCTGCCGCGGCTTATCGCAGCAGGCCCCGGTACAGCTCCAGATACTCTTTGGCCGACTTGTCCCAGGAGAAGTCGGCGGCAAAAGCGTTGCGCATCAGGTCCTCCCAAGCAGGGCGGTTATCCCGGTAGAGGCGGACGGCACGCTGGATGGTAAAGAGCAGCTCGTGGGCATTGTAATTGGCAAAGCTGAAGCCGTTGCCCTCGCCAGTGTACTCATTATAGGGGATGACGCTGTCTTTCAATCCGCCAGTTTCCCGGACAATAGGCAAAGTTCCATAGCGCATGGCGATCATCTGGCTCAGGCCGCAGGGCTCGAACAGGCTGGGCACCAGCACCATATCAGCACAGGCGTAGATTTTATGGCTCAAAGGCTCATCAAAGCAGATGTTGGCAGACACCTTCTCCGGGTAGCGCCCGGCAAAATAGCGGAAAGCATCCTCATACTGCCGCTGGCCTACCCCCAGCACCACGAGCTGCACTTCATCCTGGAGCAGCTCGTGGAGGATGTAGTTGACCAGGTCCAGCCCCTTCTGGTCGGTGAGGCGACTGATCAGCCCGATCATAGGCACGTCCGCGTCCACCTTGAGGCCCAAATCTACCTGTAAGCGGGTCTTGTTCTCCGCCTTTTTCTCCATGGTCTTGGGGGTGAAGTTCACGTACAGGTTTGGGTCGGTCTTGGGGTCGTACTGCTTGGTGTCGATGCCGTTGAGGATGCCGGACAGGATGCTCCGGCGGCGGTTGAACACATCGTCCAATCCCTCGCCATAGAAGTCGGTACACACCTCCTGGGCATAGGTAGGGCTGACGGTGGTCAGCCGATCACTGTAGTTGAGCGCGCCCCGCATAAAATTCACCGCGCCGTCCTGCATCAGCTGATCCCGGGCCGCCGGATAGTCCGCTAGGCCCAACACATCTCCCAGCATGAAGCCGTCGAACATCCCTTGGTACTTCAGGTTGTGCACGGTGAACACCGTCTTGATGTTGTCGTATCCCTTTACACAGTGGTACATCTCCCGCAAGAACACCGGGGATAGGGCGGTATGCCAGTCATTACAATGGAGCACATCCGGCATGAAATCTAGGTATTGGATGCACTCGCACACCGCCTTGGCGAAGAATGCGATACGCTCCCCATCATCAAAGAAGCCGTAAGGGTACTCCCTTCCGAAGTAATACTCGTTGTCCAGGAAGTACCACGTCACTCCGTCCCGCTCCAGCATCTCGATGCCGCAATACTGGCACCGCCAGCCCAGATAAACGTAAAACTGCGTGAGATGGGCCATCTCGTCCTTATACATCTGAGGGATGGTGGCAAACTTGGGCAGCACCACCCGCGCCTCTGCCCCCGCTTGGTTGAGTGCGGCAGGCAGGCTGCCCCCCACATCGCCCAGCCCTCCTGTCTTGACAAAGGGGACGGCCTCAAATGTGGCAAACAGCACTTTTGGTTTTTTGACTGACATATCGCTCCTCCTGTCCTACTTTCTTGGCGCAGGCGGGCGGGGCATATGGCCCCGCCCGAATGTTCCCGTACCCGCTCGCTTCCCTGCAGGCCCACAGACCGCCGGTCTGTCTCAGCTGTACTGCTTGCGGGTGACGATCAAAGGCCGGAGGGCGCTGCCGTACAGCCGGACTCCCTCGCCGATATTAACAAACTTGTCGCAGATGACGTTTTCCAGCTGCGCTCCCTTGGTGATTACGTCGTTGGGCATGATGATACTGTTGCGCACCACCGCGCCCTCTTCCACCGTGCAGCCACGGAAGATGATGCTGTTCTCCACCGCCCCTCGGATCATGCAGCCCGTGGCGATAATCGAGTTGCGCACCTGGCAGCCGGGGAAATATTTCACCGGGGGCGCATCCTGCACCTTCGTGCTGATGTGCCGCTCACCCAGGAACAGCTCCTGCATCACCTGAGGCTCCAGCAGGTCCATGCTGGCCGCCATATAGTCCGCCACGTTGTCGATGGCGCGCATATAGCCCTTGAACTCATAGCCGAACACCGCCAGTTTATCCAGATTCTCCTGGATGATCTCCATCATGTCCAGATAGCCCAGGGCACTGTACCACTCCACAAACTTGAGCAACAGCTCCCGGTCGATGAGCATGGCATCCATAAACTGGCAGGACTCCCCGGGGGCGGCGCTATGAATGCCGGTGACCCGCCCCCGGCTGTCGCAGGCGATGTTCAGATCCTTGACGGCGCCGCCGTCGGGGATGCGCTTGTACAGCAGAGTGATTACCGCGCCGGACTTCTCATGCTGCTCAGCCACCTCCCGAAAGTCGATGTTGTAGATTTTGCTGCTGGCGGTCAGTACCACGATGTCCCGCCGGGACCGCTCCAGGTAAGCCTGGTTATGAATCACATCCCGCAGCAAGAACTTGCCGTGCTGATTTTTGATGCCATACACTGAGCCAGGCAGGATAAACATGCCTCCTACCTTCCGGCTTAGGGACCATGCCTTACCGTTGCCCACATGGTCCAGCAGGCTGCGGTACATGTAGGGTGTAATGAGGCCCACAGTGTTGATGCCCGAGTTGACCATATTGGACAGGGGAAAATCCACCAGGCGGTAGCGCCCGCCAAAGGGGATGGACGCCACAGGACGCTCCTCCGTAAGCATCCCAAAATCGTTTCCTGAGTAGTTGGTAGAGACCAAACCCATCATTCGTTTCATGCCGCGTCCTCCCTTACAAGCTCTTGAAGTGTTCACTGTCGCCCAGCAGCGCGATACGCTCCTGGTCGGTGCCGCCGCAGAAGCAGGCCCCCATCTCGATGACGGAGCCCTCTCCTACGATAGCCTGGAACACCCGGGCGTTGGCCTCTACCCGCACGCCGGGCAGCAGGATGGACTTCTCCACGATGGCTCCCTCGCCCACGTACACATCGGAGCTGAGGATGGAGTCCACCACCTTGCCCAGCACGATGCAGCCGTTGCACACTAAGCTGCGCTCCACCTCGCCGTTGCGCCCCACGTAGTGAGGGGGCGAGATGTTGGAGTTGGAGAAAATGCGCATGTCATCCTCAAAGATGTCAAATTCAGGATTTTCCTCCAGTAGGGCCATCTGGCTGCTGTAGTAACTATCAATGGTCCCCACATCCTGCCAATAGCCGGTGAAGGTGTAGGCGCACAGCTTCTTGCCCTCCCGCAGCAACTTGGGGATGATGTTCTTGCCGAAATCCTTTTCGCTGTCCGGGTCGTCGTGATCCTCCAGCAAAGCCCGGCGCAGTACGTCCCAGTTAAAGATGTACAGGCCCATGGAGGCCAGGTTGCTGTCGGGCTCCTTGGGCTTTTCAGCAAACTTGGTGATATTCATGTCTTTGTCCACGCTCATCACGCCAAAACGGCTGGCATCCTCCCAGGGCACCTCGATGACAGACACGGTCAAGTCCGCTCCCCGCTCCTTGTGGAACTCCAGCATCTTGTTGTAGTCCATCTTGTACAGGTGGTCGCCGGACAGAATGACCACGTACTCGGGAGAGTAGTTGTCGATAAAGTCGATGTTGTGGTAGATGGCATCTGCGGTGCCGTTGTACCACTCGCCGCCCTGTTCGGTGGCGTAGGGAGGCAGGACGTGGACGCCGCCGTCAGAGTCATCCAAGTCCCACGCCTCGCCAGTGCCCAGATAGGAGTTGAGGATCAGGGGCTTATACTGGGTAAGCACGCCCACCGTATCAATATTGGAGTTGACGCAGTTGGACAGGCTGAAGTCAATGATCCGGTATTTCCCACCAAAGGCCACGGCGGGCTTGGCATTGCGTTTGGTCAGAGCCAGCAGGCGGCTGCCCTGCCCGCCGGCCAAAAGCATGGCCACACACTCTTTCTTTCGCAAAACGAATCCTCCTCACTTGACTGGTATAATACGAAAGCGGGCCCCCGGCCCGCCGGGGTCAGCGTCGGTCGAAACGGACCTTCCAAATGTCGTTGGCGTACTCGGCGATGGTCCGGTCGCTGGAGAAATAGCCGGCCTTGGCGATATTGTGCAGCGAGATGCGGTTCCAGGCATTCCGGTCACAGTAGAGCCGGTCCATCTCCCGCCAGGTACGGACGTAGTCGTCAAAGTCTTTCAGCACGAAATACTCGTCGCCATAGGTGAGCAGCGCTTCCCGTACGCCCCAGAAATCACAGCCCGACTTCTGGAAAAAGCCGTTGACCAACTGGTCGGTGATGCGCTTGAGACGGGGGTCGGCGTTCGCTACGTCGCTAGGGTGGTAATCTCCCCGGGCATAGCGCTCCATGACCTCCTCGGCCCGCATACCGAAGATGCGGATATTTTCCTCTCCCACCAAGTCGTGGATCTCCACGTTGGCACCGTCCATAGTCCCCAGGGTGATGGCTCCGTTGAACATAAACTTCATGTTGCCGGTGCCACTGGCCTCCTTGCCTGCGGTGGAAATCTGTTCGCTGATCTCCGCAGCGGGATAAATGATCTGAGCGGAGGACACCCGGAAGTTCTCCATGAACACCACTTTCATCTTATTGTTCACCGCCGGGTCATTGTTCACCACGTCGGCGATAGAGTTAATGAGTTTGATAACCTCCTTGGCAAACACATAGCTTCCCGCAGCCTTACCCGCAAAAATAAAGGTATGAGGGTGAATATCCATATTGGGGTCGTCCCTGAGCTGATTATACAGATCCATAATCTTAAATGCGTACAGCAGCTGCCGCTTATAGGCGTGGATGCGCTTGACCTGTACATCGAATACACTGTCCGGGTCCACGTCGATACCGTTGTTGATCCGGATGTGCTCGGCCAAACGTACTTTGTTCTCCCGCTTGACGGCAGCCAGCCTCTCCAGGAAGGCGCTATCTTCCTTGAAGGGCAGCAACCTCTCCAAGGCCGCAGGGTGATACGTCCATTCCGGACCGATCGCGCTGGTGATCAGGTCCGTCAGGCCGGGATTCGCTTCCATCAGGAAACGCCGGTGGCTAACACCGTTGGTTTTGTTATTGAACTTCTCGGGATACAGTGCGTAAAAATCCTTCAGGGTGTCCTTCTTTAAGATCTCGGTATGCAAGGCCGCTACGCCGTTGACCGAATAGCTGCCGATAATGGACAGGTTGGCCATTTTTACCTGTCCATCCCACAAAATGGCAGTGGCTTGATGGCGCCGCTGCCAATCCGGCTGGCTCTTGTCAAAGCTCTCCTTGAAGCGGCGGTCGATCTCCTCGATAATCATATACACCCGGGGCAGGATTGTCTGCATCATGTCAATGGGCCATTTCTCCAGAGCCTCCGGGAGCACTGTGTGGTTGGTATAGGCAATGGTGTGGGTGGTGATGTCCCATGCCTCATCCCACTCCAGCCCCTCCTCATCCATGAGCAGGCGCATCAGCTCTGGCACACACAGGGTAGGATGGGTGTCATTGATGTGGATGGCCATCCGCTGGGGCATCAAAGACCACTCCCGGTCCCCGTACAGCCGCTTGTACCGCCGAACCAAGTCTCCCACACCGGCGGCCACCAGCAGGTATTCCTGCTGCAACCGCAGCTTTTTGCCCGCCAGCGTACTGTCATCCGGATAGAGAATGCAGGTAATCGCCTCGATTTCATTGCGGTGCTTCACCGCCGCAGCGTAATCTCCCCGGTTGAACGCCGCCAGGTCAAAACGCTCTTCCAAAGGCTGCGCGTACCACAGCCGCAGAGGATTGACCGTCTTGCCGCCATACCCCACAACTGGGACGTCATAGGGGACAGCCAACACCTGGTCATATCCCTTATACTGGAACGCCACCTTGCCGTCCCGATACTCCCGGTCCACATAGCCGCCGAACTTCACCACGATGGACTCGTCCCGCTTGGCCGTCTCCCAGGGATAACCAGCGTCCAGCCAGGTGTCTGGCACCTCAGTCTGATAGCCGTTCACAATCTTTTGCTGGAACAGGCCAAATCGGTAGCGGATCCCCATGCCGCCTCCAGGCACGCCCAGAAATGCCATGGAATCCATAAAGCAGGCGGCCAGGCGGCCCAGGCCGCCGTTGCCAAGTCCCGGGTCCCGTTCCAGGGCACAGATGCGGTCCAAATCCTCTCCAAGCTCCGCCAAGCCGGAACGGACTACATCCTGAATACCCAAGTTAAGCAGGTAGTTATTCAGTAGCCGTCCGATCAAAAACTCCATGGAGAAATAGTAGACCTCTTTCTCTTTGCTCTCCCGTACCCGCTCTAACGTCTCGGTTCTCACCTTGGACGCCTGGCTCTTAATCAGGCTAACCAGCACTTGGTATTTATCCAGATCGCTGCACATCTCTAGCGGCTTGCCCGCCACGTCGATGCACTCGTTTCGAAACGCGATCTTAAAGTCTTCTTTTCCCACAAACATATGAAATCATCTCCCATGGATCAGCGGCTTTCCCCTTCTGCCGGTATCAGGCCGCATCCTTTCTATCTGTTTTACTTCTTTTTTGTCATTTTATGCACTGCTGGCTTTTTTTCTCCGCTGGCGGTCTTTCGAGAGGCGTCCTGCTTCAAAATTACGCCGCCCAGAGGAGGCACGGTGATCTCAATGGACCAGTCCCGTCCATGAGATGGCTTTTTCACCGCTCGCAGAGGTTCCGGGTTATAGTGCAGGCCGCTGCCGCCGAAACGGTCCTCGTCGCTGTTGAAAATCTCTTTATACCGCCCGGACTTGGGCACCCCCAGCCGGAAGCCGAAATAGCTGTCTGTCTGGAAGTTAATGACCGTCACCGTGATGTCGTTGGGCTTGTCACCCTGCCGGGTGTAGATGAGAATGCTCTGCTTGCTGTTGTCCGCGTCGATCCACTGGAACCCCTCCCAACTGAAGTCCCGCTGCCACAGGCTGGGCTGCTCCAGGTAGACATGGTTGAGGGCCTTGATGTACGCCTGGTGCTGGCGATGGTGGTCGTAGTCCAACATAAACCACTGAAGGGCCTCGTAATAACGCCACTCGATGAACTGGCCGAACTCGTTGCCCATAAAGTTGAGCTTACCGCCGGAGTGGGTCATCTGGTACAGGGCCAGCAGCCTCAGCCCGGCAAACTGCCGCCAGTAATCCCCCGGCTGGCGCACGATGAGGGAGCACTTCCCGTGGACCACCTCGTCGTGGCTGAGGGGGAGGATAAAGTTCTCTGAAAAGGCGTACATCATGGAAAAGGTCAGCTGCTCATGCTTGCCCGGCCGCCAGGGGAAGTCGGTCTGCATATAGTGGAGGGTGTCATTCATCCAGCCCATGTCCCACTTGTAGTGGAAGCCCAGTCCCCCTTGCTCGGCGGGGCGGGTGACCATGGGCCAGGCAGAGGACTCTTCCGCCACGGTGAAAGCGCCGGGGAACTTCTCCCCCACCATATGATTAAACTGGCGCAGAAAATCAATGGCCTCCAGGTTGCCCTCGTCTCCATATTTGTTGTAACGCTTGTTAGGGGAATCGCCGTCCAGGCCGTAGTTTAGATACAAAATGCTGGACACCCCATCCACCCGGATGCCGTCGGCATGGTATTTCTCCAGCCAGAAATGCGCGTTGGACAGCAGGAAGGAGCGCACCTCAGGCCGGCCAAAGTCAAAAGTATAGGTTCCCCAGTGGACATGGTCCTGATCTTCATAGAGCTTTTCGCCGTTGAAGCGGCCCAGCCCGAACTCGTCACGGCAAAAGTGGCCGGGCACCCAGTCCAGAATGACCCCGATGCCCGCCTTGTGGCACTTCTCAATGAGGTACATCAGGTCCTTGGGCTGGCCGTACCGGCTGGTGGCGGCATAGTACCCTGTTACTTGATAGCCCCAGGAGCCGTCAAAAGGGTGCTCCATCACCGGCATCAGCTCAATGTGGCTGTATCCCATCTCCTTGACATAGGGCACCAGCTCGTCGGCGGTTTCCCGGTAGTTATAGAAGGCGGCCACAGGCACGTCCTCCGGGTTGTCCCGGGGCACGTCGTGCTGCTTCCAGGATCCAAGGTGTACTTCATAGATATTCAGCGGCCGCTTGAAATGATCCGTCCCCGCTCTGCGGCGCATCCAAGCCCCGTCTTTCCAGGGATAGTTCTCGATATCCGCCACCCGGGACGCGGTGCCTGGGCGCACCTCCGCGGAGAAAGCGTAAGGGTCCGCTTTGTACAGCAGTTTGCCATCTGCCGTCTCGATGAGGTATTTATAAAGAGTTCCCACTCCCAGTTCCGGGAAGAAGCCGGCCCAGACGCCGCTGCTACCCAAACAGTCCAGCCAGTGCTCCCCCTTCTGCCAGCCGTCCACCTCACTGATCACCTGCACGCTTTTCACGCCGGGGGCCCATACCGCAAAACGGATACCCACCTGCCCAGACATTGTTATCAAGTGCGCTCCTAGGAATTTATAGCTTTCACAGCCAGTTCCCCGGCTGAAATCGGCCAGCGCCTGCTCCGGAATCTGATATTTGCTCTCCATATTGAACCTCCGCTGGGAAATCTCCCATCTTTTGTGCAAACCATATAGAGCCTTGGTTTATTTTTAATATAGTATACTACATTTTGCTGTCAAATGGTAGGGGTTTTATTGTTTTTTTGCCAAATAATTTTCGCAAATTTTCACTTCTCCTCTCACCTTTTCCGCATCATTACATTTTTTCTCTTTATAAACGCCGGAATACTATGCTTTTCCCGAAATTGGGCAAAAACATCCCCGGAACGCCTTACGGTGTTCCGGGGATGTTAATAGGGAATTTAGACAGAATCTAGAAGCCCCAGTCCTATCAGCCCTGGTTCTGCATATAGCGGCCCAGCATAATGGCGGCCTGGACGCGGGAAACTGTGTTGCCGGGGAGCAACTCGTTGTTCGTGCCCTGAACGATGCCCTCAGCCACAGCCCAGGTCATGCCGTCCACAGCCCAGGAGGCCACGGAGGCGGCATCCGTATAGGCGGACAGGTCGGCGTCCTCGGCCACAGTGCCCTCAGCCCAGCGGAAGAGCATGACGGCCATGGTCTGACGGTCCACAGTGCCGGCGGGCAGGATATTGCCGGCGGAGTCGCCAGTAATGATACCCTCAGCCACGGCCCACTTCATGGCGTCAGCAGCCCAGGAGGACACAGAGGCGGCGTCGGGAGCGGTCAGCTCGTCAGTCACCTCAGGCTCGCCAGCGGCGCGGTACAGAATCACGGCCAGCTGCTCACGGGTCAGAGCGGTGTCAGGGGAGAAGGTGGTGGCGCTGGAGCCTTCCATCAGGCCGGCGGCCAGCACATACTTCAGAGTCTCGCCGTCCTTGCCTGTGGCGTACCATGCGTCAGCAGCAAGATCGGTGTAGTTCTCCATCAGGTTGGTCTCCACCACATAAGTGACGTTGCCGACTACCTTGGTGCCGCCAGTGACAACCTCGCCGTCCAAGGTCAGAACGCCCTTCACAGTGATGGTGACGGCCTTATCGGCAGTGATCGCGTCAGCCGCAGCAGTCAGATTATGGACAATACCGTCGCCAGTGACCTTCCAAGTGGCGTTCTCGGTCAGGGTGACGTCAATGTCGTTATGTCCGTTGTAGAATACGCGGTTGGCCACCTGGCCGATGTTATAATACTCGCCGATGGGGAAGCTGGTTAGTTGATACTGGAGCCAATCCTCAGAGGCCTTCTCGCCAGCGGCGGCCGCCTTAACAGCGTCAGAGCCTTCCTTGGTCACATGGATGATGTCCGTGGCGGAGATCATACCAGTCAGGGAGGTGTCACCACTCAGGTTGATGGCCAGCTTGGTGGGGGCCATGGGAGCGGGGGTGGGATCCATCATGCCAGGAGCGCTCTGATAGCCGGTGCCGTTGAAGATGTCGCCCACCAGCTCCACATCGTCAAAGTTAAAGGTGCTGGTGTTGTCAGCAGCGGCGCCATTGCCGGCGGTGTGCCAGCCAGGCTCCTCAGTGTGGGTGGTGTTGAAGCCCTCAGAGAAGGAGATCATCCCGGTGGTGGAGTCATCGTTGTCCATGGCCTGGATCAGGATGCCGTTGCCGGGGTTCAGCTTGGAGCCGGAGGTGATGTCAGCCGTCACATTGGAGCCGCTGGCGCCGGTCTTCAGCAGGAAGGTGGTGTAGCCGGAGTTGACCACAGTGCCCTTCTCAATGGTGATCTCATTGGTGCCCTGATGGATCATGAAACCAAAGGTGTCGGAGTTGATGGTGGTCACCTTGTCCTCAGTGGGGGTATAGGTCTCCAACACCTTTCCGTTGGCGTCGTACAGGGAGATCTCCTCGCCCTTCTTCATCGCAGTGTAGGTGCCGAAGCCGCCGGTGAAGATAGTGGCGTAGGTGCCCACCGTCATGTCTACACCATAGAAATACTCGTCGGCGTTGCCGATGGCGTAAGTGCCATAGCCGGAGCGAGTGGTGTAGGGGTTGGAGTCCTTACCAGCCTTGTCGCCGAAGGTGTCGTCATTCTGCATGACATAGTCGGCGCCGGTGAGCAGCATGGTGGTATTCACCACGTTGAGCTTCATATTGGTACCGGAGTCGGTGGACAGGACGGCCCACTGAGCGGCGCTCACCTCAGAGTCGATGACCGTGGTGGAAGAGTTGTTGCCCATCAGGTTGGTGCCGCGGGAGGTTCCCATGATACCCAGCACCCAGGGAGGAGCCACCATGGTGGACTGGTCGGGGCTGTTCTTGTAGTCGGCATACAGGGTGCCGCCGTCAGAGTGCATCTTGGAGTTCTTGATGATGACGTCAGCGCCGTCGTCGGCAAACAGGCCAAGGTTGGCCACGCCGGACACGTTGACCTCAGAATCATCAATGACCAGCACAGTTTCGTCGCCATAAGCGGCGATGGCAGCGCCCAGGCCGGAGAAGTCGCAGGTCTTGGAGCCATCGCCATTGCTGTCGATGGTGATGTTGGCGCCCGTGATGTTGTACTCAGAGTCCACCACAATAATGGGGTTAAAGCCCTCGTACTCGCTCTTGATGACCAGGCCGGTGGCGGACTGTCCATCATAAGTACCCTTGGAAATGGCCTCGGTGACAGACTGATTGGCCACCACTTGGCCGTCCTTCACATACAGAGCGGTGACAAAAGCGTAGTCGTCACCGGCCACAGTAGACGCATCCGTGCCGCCGCCACCGAAGGAACTGATGTTGTCCTCATTGCTGGTAACAATGCGGTCAACCTTCTTTTCAGTTGCGCCCTCCGTACCGGGGGCAACCACAACGCCATCCTTGAGCCAGACGGACAGTTGGCCCTCCAGCTTAAATTCAGCTGCCGGACCGCCGGGGCCGCCACCAGGACCACCGGGGGCTCCGCCCTCGGGAGGCGCCGCAAACGCGCTTGCCGCAGCCAAGCTGACCACCAACGAGGCGGACAGCACCATGGCTGTAAGCTTCTTCAACTTCATATGCATTTCCTCCTTTTTCTTGCGCCCACGGGCCAAATACGAACTGGCCCGCTGCTTATCCTTAATATACTCTGAAAGCGCGTCACAGTCAAGTGATTCTGCACAAACAGCTGGAAATTTTTTGTCTCTTTTTGATGCAGTGCCACAACCTTGCACAACATTTCGTCCCCTGCCATGTGCACGGCATACAAAGGGCAACTCTAATTGGGGGTAGAAATTGGCCGACAAACACGGTATAATATGGTTCAGGAAACCAAGGGAAATGAGGGAGCATCCATGAACCGTCCTGTACTCAAGCTGTCTTACAATGCGCCGGTTACCCTGACCTTTGCCCTGCTGGCCCTGACGGCCCTGGTGCTGGACCACTTTACCGGCGGCTGGACCACCGTCCACCTATTCTCCGTCTACCGATGCTCTCTGTCCGACCCGCTGGCCTTTTTCCGCTTTTTCGGGCATGTGCTGGGCCACAGCGGCATCCAGCACTTCATGGGCAATATGCTCTTCATCCTCCTGCTGGGCCCCACGGTGGAGGACCGGTTTGGCAGCTGGAACACCCTGTGGGCCATCCTGGTCACCGCCTTTGTCACCGGGCTGGTCTACTTCATCTTCTTCCCCGGCTCCGCCCTGCTGGGTGCCTCGGGTATTGTATTCATGATGATCCTTATGGCCTCCTTCGGCGGGGCCCGCAACGGAGTCATCCCCATCACCACGATTTTCGTCGCTGTATTCTACCTAGGCGGTGAACTGTGGAATGCTATTTTTCAACAGAATAACATCGCCGAGCTGGCCCACATCGTGGGCGGACTATGCGGCATGCTCATGGGCTTTGCCCTGTCCGGCAAACGCAGACATTAAACATATCGGGAGGAATTTATATGGCAAACGGAAGCTTTTTGGGGCAAAAGACAAAGATCACAGTGGTACGTAAGCTGAAGCTGGACGATGTGGCCCGAGAGTACGGCCAGATCCGGCCCGGCACGGAGAGCGGGGATTTCATCCCCGACTGTCCCTTCTTCCAGGAGGGCCAGGAGTTCATCGTGGTCACCGGGGGCGATCAGGACTGCAAGCCCGCCGGCTTCTGCGACTGGGCTTGGGCGGATATCTGGAAGGACGTACTGATGGTGGCTAACAAAGCGGGAGCGGTTCCCGACGGACAAAAGGCCGGGTTGGCCCCCCAGTTCACTTGCTGCACCGACGGCCTGCGTCCGGTGGTCTTCAAGGTTCAATCCATGGAGACAGACGGCGAATCGGTCTAACGAATAAGAGGGCATTCCCGGCTTTACCTGGGAATGCCCTCATTTTCAATTTTTTGGTGGTCCAAAGCAACAGTTTATAATCTTTTACATAGTATCGGAGGTTTTTTCGCCCCCGACAGACTATCTTATGACCTTCCGCCTCCAGTCTCCCCCGCTGGCATTCGATTCCGCCGGGATACTTGAGGTTTAACTCACCTTTCGCTTTCAAAGCTCTCCACCAAGATATCCCATCCACGCCACGCTGCCCGCTGGCCCAGGCGGCGATGGAGACAAAAACTCCGGCTGTAATGGGCTCAGTAAAATCCGTACCGGCTCTTTCGGGCAAAATAAGCGTGAAGCTCTCCAAGCGTGGCAGCCATTCCCTCCTGAGCCTGTCTCATGACTCGGTCGTACTCTAAGGGCGGAGCAAAATACATCCGCTTCCCGCCATATTTCCGAATGGTGTTCGGATCGATGACAATCTCTACCTTAGGCATCCCCTTATCGTCCCGGAGCATTACATTAAAGTCTTTCTTCCACTCGTTTGCCATATCGCCCGTCTCAGAGCAGGTATATCAGATTTTCCCGGGCAATACAATGAGAGAGTATTCTTTTTAGTCTTTCACCTTAGTTCTTTCAACCGTGCCCAGTTCCCACACAAAATCAGTTTCATTTTGTTCTGCGATAAATGTCACATAGCTATTACATTTCCGACAACAAAAAAGAAGCAGACAGCTTTTCACTGTCCGCTTCTTTTTGTGTTGGCACTACCTATCTTTCCGGGCCGTCGCCAGCCAAGTATTTTCGGCGCAGATGAGCTTAACTGCCGTGTTCGGGATGGGAACGGGTGGACCCTCACCGCAATCAGCACCAACTTCTTATATCTTAACAGATTCCTCTGCTAAAATCAACCTCTATTTACTTCTCCCCTGAAAAATGGTGACCCGTACGAGAGTCGAACTCGTGTTTGCGGCGTGAGAGGCCGCCGTCTTAACCACTTGACCAACGGGCCATTTTGTCGTCGCCTTCGGCTTCCCTTCTTCAGAGGCTCCCGCTTGGGTGTTACTCACACCCAAGTGGGAGTGGTACACCTTCAGGGACTCGAACCCTGGACACCCTGATTAAGAGTCAGGTGCTCTACCAACTGAGCTAAAGGTGCGTTTCAGGGTCTGCCGCACCCTCAAAACTGAACAATGTAACCTTTCCACAAGCAGCCTGCATTTCCTCTTGCTGAGGTCAAGCCCTCGGCTTATTAGTATCGGTCAGCTCAACGCCTCACAGCGCTTACACCTCCGACCTATCTACGACATAGTCTACGTCGAGCCTTACTCCATATAGGATGAGAGATCTAATCTTAGAGGGAGTTTCACGCTTAGATGCCTTCAGCGTTTATCTCGTCCATACGTAGCTACCCAGCTGTGCCCTTGGCAGAACAACTGGTGCACCAGAGGTATGTCCATCCCGGTCCTCTCGTACTAAGGACAGCTCCCTTCAAATCTCTTACGCCCGCAACAGATAGGGACCGAACTGTCTCACGACGTTCT
>URQA01000019.1 GCA_900549885.1 uncultured Eubacteriales bacterium
CCGTAAACACACAAAGGACCGCCATATGGCGGTCCTTTGTGCTGTGTGTGTTTTTTAGGAGGGAGAAAACGCATCGGGTTTGGGAGGACCCTTTGCTTGATGATAAAGATACCCGAAAGATTTTTCTAAATTATGTTTTTCTTATGAACAGATTGTAAATGTTTCCTCCCGTTTTCGGAAATTACGGAAAATTGCAGGTAAATCGGTCTTTTTTTGGAGATCCGGCCTGCTGTTGGGCAGCTGCACCGTTCTTCACGGCAATGTGTGCGCCTTCATTTGTATTTCTGGCTCTCCGCCACCGCCAGCTCGTCGCAGCGGTTGTTGTAGGCGTTTTCCGCGTGGCCCTTGACCCAGTGGTAGCGGAGGGAGTGGACCTCTGTCAAAGCCAGCAGGCGGTCCCAGAGATCCGGGTTCAGGGCGGGCTTCTTGTCGGCCTTTTTCCAGCCCCGGGCCTTCCAGCCCTTGGCCCAGCCCTTTTCCAGCGCGTCGATGACGTATTTGGAGTCGGAGTAAACCTCTACCGCGCATGGCTCATTGAGGGCCTCCAGTCCCCGGATGACGGCGGTAAGCTCCATGCGGTTGTTGGTGGTGGACGGCTCACCGCCGCTCAGCTCCTTTTTATGGGGACCATACATCAGAATGGCTCCCCACCCGCCGGGGCCGGGATTGCCGGAGCAGGCCCCGTCGGTGTATAGCGTTACTGTTTTCATAGACGCGTCTTTCCTTTTTCAAGTCATATTCAGCCTGGCACAGGCTGTCTTCCCGTCACTCTTTCCGGTCGGATAACTGGGATATAGCCAGACAGGCAAGACCGATACCCAGCATCCCCAGGGCAGCTCCGGTACCGATCTGGTTTAGGATGGACAACACCGCCACGGCAACGCCCATCGCCACCGCCACTCCTTTCAGCGCCACATCCACGATGTCTCCCACCTTCTCTCCGAGGGTGAAGGAAGTCTTTCCCACCTTTCCCTGCATCAACTCATCCACAGAGACCTCCAAGATCTCCGCCAGCCTAGGCAGGGAAGTGACGTCGGGGAAGGACAGATCCCGTTCCCACTTGGACACCGCCTTGTCAGTCACTCCCATCTGTTCTGCAAGTTCCAGCTGAGTCATTCCCTTTTCTTTGCGCAGGGCGGCAAGCATGGCACCAAAGGTCTGTTTTTTCATAGGTCCAACACTCCTTTTGTTTGATGCCTGCATCCTATCATCCCTTTTGCAAAAAACTCAACCGACCGGCAGTTTCCTTTGGTCGACCTCCAGTTTATCTCCAGGTGAGGTCAGTCGAGTCGCTTTTTCAAAGCTTCAGGATGGAATGAGCGCGAAATGCCTTCGCGCTCATTCCTTTTTATTTAGTTTTCCGCAGGTTCCACGGAATTTTCCACAGGCTCCTCCCCAGCAGTGGATACATCCTCCGGCTCCTTTTCCGCCAGAGCCAGGGCAATGACCTGGTCTCCTTCCTCCTTCAGACGCATGACGATGACCCCCTGGGTAGCCCGCCCGGCCAGGCGGATGGAGTCCACATCCGTGCGGATCAGGGTGCCGGACTGGGTGACCAGCAACAGGTCCTCCGTGCCGTCCACCACCTTGATTCCCACTACCTTTCCGGTCTTTTCGGTAACGGCGTAGTTCTTGATGCCAATGCCGCCCCGGTTGGTGATACGGTAATCCTCCACCGGGGTGCGCTTGCCGTAGCCGTTTTCCGTGATGGTGAGCACCGCCTTGCCCGCTGTGGCCCGGGCGCCGCCCACCACATAGTCGCCCTCTCTCAACCGGATGCCCCGCACACCCATGGAGGTGCGGCCGGTGGGCCGCACGTCGCTCTCAGCAAAGCAGACCGCCATACCGTCGTGGGTGGCAATGAGGATATTCTTGGCACCATCCGTCTCCCGGACCACCATCAGCTCGTCCCCATCCTCCAGAGTGATGACCCGCAGGCCGTTGTTCCGGAGGTTTTTCAGAGTGGTCACCGGCAGACGCTTCACCGTGCCATTGCGGGTAATCATCACCAGGTAGCGGTCCTCACTGGTGATGTCCCGGGTATGGATCATGGCGGAAATCTTTTCATCTCCGTCCACCTGGAGCACATTGACAATGTTGGTGCCCCGGGCGGTGCGGCCCGCTTCGGGGATTTGATACCCCTTTTTGCGGAATACCCGGCCCTTGTCGGTAAAGAACAGAATATAATCATGGGTGGAGGCGGTGAATACCGTGTTTACATAGTCCTCCTCCCGGGTGGACATGGACTTCTTGCCCATACCGCCCTTGCCCTGGGCGGCATACTCGCTGGCGCTGGTGCGCTTGATATAGCCGTTGGCCGTCATGGTGAACACACACTGTTCCTCAGCGATCAGGTCCTCAATGTCCAGGTCATCCTCGGCAAAGCCGATTTCCGTGCGCCGCTGGTCGCCGTACTTGTCCCGAATCTCCGTCAGCTCGTCCTTGAGCACGCCCCGGAGCATGATCTCGTCGCTGAGCAGGCGCTCAAAATAGGCAATGCGCTCCTGAAGCTCGTCGAACTCCGCCTGGAGCTTCTCCCGGTCCAGGCCCTGAAGAGCCTTGAGGCGCATATCCAAGATAGCCTGGGCCTGGACATCATCCAGCCCAAAGCGGGCCATCAGCCGCTCTTTGGCGTCGTCATAGCTCTGACGGATGATGCGGATGACCTCGTCAATGTTGTCCTGAGCAATGAGCAGGCCCTCCAACAAATGGGCACGCTCTTTGGCCTTCTGCAAGTCGTAGCGGGTACGCCGGGTAATGATTTCCTCCTGGAAGGAGATGTACTCGTCCAGCATCTGCCGCAGGGAGAGGGTCCGGGGATGGCGGTGGCCGTTGACATTCACCAGAGCCAGCATGACCACGGCAAAGGTGGTCTGCATCTGGGTCTGGGCGAACAGGCGGTTCAGGGTCACCTGGGGGTTGGCGTCCTTTTTCAGCTCGATGACGATACGCATGCCCTTCTTGCCGTCGGACTCATCCCGCAGGCCGGAGATGCCGTCCAGGCGCTTGTCCTTAACCTGGTCGGCAATGTTCTCCACCAGCCGGGCTTTGTTTACCTGGTAAGGCAGCTCAGTAACAATGATGCGGGTGCGGCCGTTGCCGAACTCCTCCATCTCCGTCCTGGCCCGGACCCGGATATGACCCTTTCCGGTGGCATAAGCCGCCCGGATACCAGATCGACCCATAATGATGCCCCGGGTGGGGAAGTCAGGGCCTTTTATATGCTCCATCAGGTCGTCCAGGGTGGCGTTGGGGTTGTCCAGCACGCAGATGCACGCGTCGATAACCTCCCGCAGATTGTGGGGCGGGATGTTGGTGGTCATACCTACGGCGATGCCGGAGGAACCGTTCACCAGCAGATTGGGAAAGCGGGAGGGGACCACCTGAGGCTCCTTCAAGGACTCGTCAAAGTTGGGGTCCCAGTCTACGGTGTCCTTGTCGATGTCCCGCATCAGCTCGTTGCAGATTTTGGACATACGCGCCTCCGTGTAACGGTAGGCGGCCGGGGGGTCGCCGTCCACGGAGCCGAAGTTGCCGTGGCCGTCCACCAGGGGATAGCGCATGGAGAAGTCCTGGGCCAGGCGGACCAGGGCGTCATACACCGACTGGTCCCCGTGGGGGTGGTACTTGCCCAGCACGTCGCCCACGCAGGTGGCGGATTTTTTGAAGGGCTTATCGCTGGTCAGCCCCGTCTCATACATGGAGTAGAGGATGCGCCGGTGAACGGGCTTCAAGCCGTCCCGTACATCGGGCAAAGCCCGGCCCACGATGACGGACATGGCGTACTCAATATACGCGTTTTCCATCTCGTGTTCCAGGTTGATATCCACGATTTTCTGGTCAGGAAAGGAAATATCCTGATTCAGGTGTTCATCTTTTGCCATGATTTGAGGTTCCTCCTCATCATTTGGCGTTGGGAGCAGCCGCACTCCCTTCGGCCTGTTTCTCGATATCAGGTTTGCAAGTCTTGCTGGCTTCCGTGCTTCTCGCTGTCATCTTTCGCCTTATCCGTGACAGCTCAGCGCTTCTCAGTAATCCAGATTCAGCGCCTTGGCAGCGTTCTGCTCGATATACTCCCGCCGGGGTTCTACTTTTTCTCCCATGAGCAGTGTAAAAATCTCGTCCGCTTTCACCGCGTCCTCCAAAGTAATCCGTTTGAGGGTTCTGGTTTCCGGGTTCATGGTGGTATCCCACAGCTCATGGGCGTCCATCTCGCCCAGGCCCTTGAAGCGGCTGATATCCACCTTGGCGTTGGGGTTGTCTCCCCGCATCTCGGCGGAGATGGCGTCCCGTTCCTCATCAGAAAAAGCCACCCGGGTATTCTTGCCCCGGACCAGCTTATACAGCGGGGGAACCGCGGCATATACATAGCCCCGATCGATGAGTGGGCGCATAAACCGGAAAAAGAAGGTCAGCAGCAAGGTCCGAATATGGGCGCCGTCCACATCGGCATCCGCCATGATGATGACTTTGTGATACCGCAGCTTGTTCTCGTCAAACTCATCCCCCAGCCCGGCGCCCAAGGCGGTGATCACCGGGGTGAGCTTATCGTTGCCGTACACCTTGTCCGCCCGGGCCTTTTCCACATTGAGCATTTTACCCCACAGAGGGAGGATCGCCTGGTATCGGGAGTCCCGGCCCTGCTTGGCCGAGCCGCCTGCGGAATCGCCCTCGACGATGTAAATTTCCGTCAGCGCCGGATCCCGCTCATTGCAATCAGATAGTTTACCGGGAAGGGTAGCCCCTTCCAGGGCGTTTTTCCGGCGGATATTCTCCCTGGCCCGGCGGGCGGCCTCCCGGGCGCGGCTGGCCATCATAGCCTTTTCCAGAATAGCTTTGCCTACATTCGGATTTTCTTCTAAGAACTGCTCCAGCTTATCGGACACCACATTGTTTACCAGGGTACGGATCTCACTGTTGCCCAGCTTGGCCTTGGTCTGGCCCTCGAACTGGGCCTCAGTAAGCTTCACCGAAATGACACAGGTCAGCCCCTCCCGGCAGTCCTCACCGGACACCTTTTCCTCTCCTTTCAAAAGGTTGGCCTTTTTGCCATAGGCGTTGAGCACGTTGGTGAGCGCCCGCTTGAAGCCCTCCTCATGCATACCTCCCTCTGGAGTATGAACATTGTTTGCAAAGGAGACGATAATCTCGTTATAGCTGTCGTTATATTGAAGGGCAATCTCTGCCATGGAATCATCCCTGGACCCCGACATATAGATGACGTTTTCGTGGAGAGGGCTCTTATTCTTGTTGATGAAGGTGACAAACTCCCGAATGCCCCCCTCATAGTGCATGGACTCCTCCCGCTCCTGTCCAGCCCGGCGGTCCGCCATCAGAATGCGCACCCCGGCATTGAGGAAAGCCTGCTCCCGCATACGCTTATGGAGGGTATCATAGTCGTATACCGTGTCCTCGAACATCTCCGGATCAGGCTTAAATACCACTTCAGTACCAGTGTGATCCGTCTGGCCGATTACCTTCATCTCTTGGGTAATTGCTCCCCGGGAAAACTTCATTTCATAGATCTGACCGTTTTTGTGCACCCGCACCTCCAGCCACTGGGAAAGGGCATTGACCACAGACGCGCCCACCCCATGAAGACCGCCGGATACCTTATATCCGCCGCCGCCAAACTTTCCTCCGGCGTGAAGCACGGTATACACCACCTCCAGAGCGGGCCGTCCGGTCTGCTGCTGGATGTCCACCGGAATGCCCCGGCCATTGTCCGTGACCCGAATCACATCCCCGTCCAAAATCTCCACGGTGATGTGGTCGCAGTAGCCCGCCAGGGCCTCATCAATGGCGTTATCCACGATCTCATACACCAGATGATGGAGACCAGAGGACGAGGTGGATCCGATATACATGCCCGGACGCTTCCGGACCGCTTCCAGCCCCTCCAGCACCTGGATTTCCGAAGCATTGTATTCATGCTCCACCATGGTGGGATTGTGCTGTTCCATTTGTTCAGACATAGCTTGTTTCCTCCGCTCAATGAACTCAAAACCCCGGTTTCCGGCAGCCCGCCTGCCAGGTGGACTGCCGGAAACCGGACTTTCAGCCGAATTCGATCCCAGCGCTCATCACCTGCTGCAAGATCCTTTCAGCCGCATTTGACATACTTCTTAAAAAGATAAGTTCCTACTGTTTCTTACCAATCTTCCCCGCAGGACTGCTCTTCTCCGCCGTCAAGCCCGCCGTTCTCCCCGTCCAGCAGCTCGGTAGCCCTCATCCGGCGTGCGTCCTTTGCCTGCTCCACCTTTTCATAAATCAGCTCTTTCACCGCTTTCGGGTCCCGGACATTTTGTAGATCCAAATGGGGCGTGGTCTTGTCTGATGAGTAGATACAGACGGTGCCCACCCGGAAGATCCGCTGCCACAGAGAACGGGTCAGTTCCAGATCCCTCACCCGATAGAGCAGCACCTCCTCTTCCTTTAGGTTCAAAAACCCCTTTTCCCGAAAAATGCGGTTTTCACTCAGCCGGTATCTTGTAAAGCTGATAGGCAGGCCAAAATATCGTTTTCTGTCCTTCCAAATATACGCTATGGATTCCATACCCGCGCCTCCTGTTTATTCAAATCCGTTTTGCTCCGCTCTTCGGATCAGTGTAGCTGCGTTTACCTGGGAAATATACACCCGGTTTTCTCCATTTTTTCCCCGGCATAAAAGAAAAGACCGGGGCAAATCGTCCCCTACCACAGTCACCTGTCCACCGGCTTCCGCCTGCTCCAGAAAGCGGCGGGTGCGGTGGGACCAAGTGGTGTTGTCCAGATCAAATATCCCAATGATTTCATTCAAAGGAATCATCACATTCTGCCCTAGATGGAGATACAACCCAATCCCCCCTGTCCGAGTTTTGAACCAAACCTGGAATTACGCCAACCGGCCGTCATGAATATAAAACGCGTTTCCCTCTCTGAGGTGCACCAGCTTTTCTTCTTCACAGCAGGTAATGAATACCTGGCCGGAGGTGATGCGGTTCAGCACGAACTCCTGCCGGCGGCTGTCCAGCTCACTGAGCACATCGTCCAGCAGAAGCACCGGCCACTCCTGAGTATCCTGATAGAAAATATCCCGGGCGGCCAGCTTGAGAGCCAGAGCGGCTGTCCTGGTCTGCCCCTGGGATGCATAAGCTCCGGCCGGACAGCCATCGATGGACACGGATAGGTCATCCTTATGAGGCCCGGACAGGCAGGACCGGGATTCGATCTCTGCCCGGCGGTGGCTTTCCTGGTGGTCCAGCAGCTGGGGCAGAAGGGTCTTGGGCGGCGCCTCCGGATCGGTGACCGTGGATACTGTGCGGTACTCCAGTTCCAACCGCTCCCGACCGCCAGAGCAGTCGGCATGGATGGGAGGGGCGGCCTGGCGAAGCTTTTTAATAAAATGAGCCCGATAATGGACGAGAATTGCTCCACATTGGGCCATACGTAGGGAAAAGTCGTCCAATGTGTCCAATAAATCCGGGTGTTCCGCGCTGTCCCGGAGGATGCGGGTCTTATGCTCCCGCAGCCGCTTATATTCCGCCAGGGCCACCGCATACCTGGGCCGCAGCTGGCAGATGCACTGGTCCAAAAACTTTCTCCGGGCCTCCGCCCCAGCTCGGATCAAATACAAATCCTCTGGACAGAAAAGGACAGTATTCAAAATGCCGGCCAATTCCCCCGCGTTTTTCAGCCGGACGCCGTTGGACAGCAGCTGTCTACGCGCCCCCCTGTGCAGGGACGCCTCCAGGGTAAAGTCTCTCCCCCGGCTGGCCACCTCTCCTTTGACGAAGGCATGGTCCACACCGAACTGGATCAGCTCCCGGTCGTACCGCGCCCGGTGGGAAGATGCGGAGGACAGATAAGCTACCGCTTCCAGCAGATTGGTCTTTCCCTGGGCGTTGTCTCCAAAGATGACGTTGATCCTCGGATGAAAAGCCGCCTCCAGGTGGAGGTAGTTCCGAAAAAAATCCAGGGTAATGGCTTTGACAATCATTCCACCACCAGGGCGATCTGCCCCCCCAGCTCCACCCGGTCACCAGGGCGGAGCTTTTTCCCCCGCATGGTGCATACCTGACCGTTAACCGTAACGTCCCCGTCCTGAATCGCCAGCTTAGCCTCCCCGCCGGTGGGCACCGCGTTGGCAAATTTCAGCAGAGAATCCAATTTGATAAATTCCGTGTTGATTTTGATATGTTCTTCCTGCATGGGAACGCCTCTCTCCTTTTTCTTCTCCGGGCAGCCTTATTCCCCTGCCTTCAGACGGACAGGGAGCACCATATAGAGAAAGTTGTCCTCCTCTCCCTCTACCGGCAGAATCAGGCAGGGAGAAGTGGGAGTATTGAGCTCCAGTCTTACACGGTCTGTCGGCGCGGCCTTCACCGCATCCATCAAAAAGCGGTTATTAAAGCCAATTTCCAGCCCCTTTCCGTCCCCGGTGATCTCGCAACGGTCAAAGGCGGAGCCAATAGCGGTTCGAGAGGTGATAGACAAGGAGCCATCTTCAAATTTACAGCGCAGAGGGCTTTTCAATTTATCATTGATAATCAGGGAAGCCCGGTCGATGGATACCTGAAGCGTCTTAGTATCCGCTTCTACAGAGATGGAGTTGTTCTGGGGAATTGTCTGACGGTAGTTGAGGAACTCCCCCTCCAACCGGCGGGCCACCAGTACCGTGGAGCCGATCTGGAAGGTGACATGCCGGCGGCCTTCCGTGATGGAAACCGCCTGGTCGCAGTCGGAGCAGATCTTCTCCACCTCGCTTAATGCCGCCCCGGGAACCACGAAGGAGAACGTCCCCGCGCCCTCTTTTCCCGAGATGGCCTCCCGCCGGAGCGCCAAACGGTATCCGTCCACCGCCACCATCGTCAGCTCTTCTCCTTCCACTTCAAAGAGGGCGCCGGTATGAATAGGGCGGCTCTCATTGTCGCTGACAGCAAAAATAACTCGGGAGATCATGCTCTTTAACTTTTCCTGAGAGATAGAAAGGGTGTTTCCTTCATCAACCTCAGGCAGTTCTGGAAATTCTCTAGGATCGCTGCCCACAATATCAAAGGAAGTAGGTCCACAGACGATGCTGACGTTGTTGCCATCGGTGCTGACGGAAACTACATCGTCAGGCAGCTTGCGGACAATTTCGCCAAACAGCCGGGCGGACAACACTAAGGATCCCTCTTGCACTACTTCCGCTTCAATGAGCGTGGTAATACCAGTTTCCAAATTGTAGCCAGTCAACCGTAGTCCATGGGAGTCTGCTTCTGCCAAAATACCTTCTAAGGCAGGAATGGAGCTTTTGGCGGCTACGGCCCGGCCAGCTGTGTTGATGGCAGATAGGAGAAGCGCTTTTTCACAGGAGAATTTCATGTTTAATCATTCCTTTCTGCTTCCCAAAAGGGAGGTATGAAATCCGGATCTGCGGGTATTTTGGATGTAATTTGAAATTGCCGCGCCGGAGAGGAGGAAAAGGTTTTAAATTTAGTATATCGTCGTAGGGGGTGCGGAAGCTGTGGAAAACGTTCTAAACCGCTGAAATTACTGGCGATGTTCCCTCCACATAGCATCCACAGAACATCCACACAGGCCACAGGAAAGAGTATGGACAAATAAAGTTCCACACGGTTCCACAGAGGGTTCCGCAGGATTGTGGAAGTTTAGAGAAAAAAAAGAGGGAATTTCCCGAGGCGGTTTAAAAGCTGCGGCTTCCTGGACAGATGGTACGGGAAGGGGGATGACGGATCGGCGCGGCGTCAATAGGCGGAATTGACCGCGTTGGTGATATCCCGGATGATTTCACCGGTCTCCGGCTGCTGTTTGATCATCTTTTCCACCCGGTTGATGGAGTTGAGTACGGTGGAGTGGTGCCGACCGCCAAACTGCTGGCCGATCTCCGCCAGAGAGAGCTGGGTCATCTCCCGGATGATGTACATAGCTACGTTGCGGGCGGTAGTGATCTCCTTGTTCTGCCCCTGACCCCGGATGGCGGAGCTGTCCAGCTCATAAAACCGGGCCACCTCCTGGATGATGGTATCGGCGGAAGGGAGAAAATCTTCCTTGGTGCGTAGGATATCCCGCACAGCCCGAATGGTAGTCTCCACGTCCACCTGTTCCCCCATCAGCTCCTGGAAGGCCATGATCTTATTGACCACTCCTTCGATTTGACGGACGTTGGAGGTGATGTTCTCCGCCATATAGCTCAATACTGGATCGGGCAGGATAATGCCCCTCTCCAGGGACTTGTTTTTCAAAAGGGCCATACGGGTTTCGTAGTCAGGCGGCTGGATATCGGCGGATAGGCCCTGTTCAAATCGGGTGCGCAGCCGTTGCTCCAGCCGAAGCATCTCCTGGGGGGGGCGGTCAGAGGTGAAGACAATTTGCTTTTTTTGCTCATACAAGGTATTGAAGGTGTGGAACAATTCTTCCTCGCTGGAGTCCTTTCCGGCGATAAACTGCACGTCATCCATGAGAAACAGATCCACGTTCCGGTATTTGTCCCGGAATTCCTGCATGTCCATACCTCGGCGCAGGTTGGTGATCAGCTCGTTGACAAAGTCCTCGCTTTTGATATAGAGGATACGGTAGCCCGGAAAATCCCGGTGGACCCGGTGGGCAATGGCGTGGAGAAGGTGGGTCTTGCCCAGTCCGGACTGGCCGTAGATGAACAAGGGATTATAAGCTCCGCCAGGTTCAGAGGCAACCTTCTGGGCCGCGATATAGGCGAATTTGTTGGTGGAGCCGACAACAAACCGCTCAAAGGTGTACTTTTCCTCAATGGAGTCCTCCGAGACGGCAGGACCACTCCCCCGCTGCTGGTAGGCCTCCGCTTCGTCGGGCAGAAGCAGCTCCACATCCACCTCAAAGGAGAACAGCTCCAGCAGGGCCTTTTGGATCACGGGGAGGAAGCGGGATCGGATGACGTCCCGTTTGAAGTCGGTGGAAACACACAGGAGGAAGCGGGTATCCTCCAGGGCGACAGCCTGGGCGTCACCAAACCAGGTATCAATAGACACGGAGGTCATGTCCGCCTCCATGAGCGTTTTTACTTTTTCCCAGACGTCAGCAGCGGAATTCATATCAGCCTGCGGCCCCTTCCAGAAGATAGAATTATATCATGTCTTAACCTATTAATTATATCAAAATCAGGACCCTCATACAAGGGCTTTCTTAAAATCCACACAGATTCTTTTATTTATATGTATAACCAAAAAAGGAACGAGTAAGACGAAGTGGAAAAATAGGAAATAGAAAAGAATAAAAAATGGTTTTCCGCCGGGAGAGAAGCACAACATCTTGTGTTTTTTTCTAATTGAGAGAATTTTTGAATTTTTCTCAGAAATTCAGTTGACAGAAAAGCCGGTTTTGCGGTATAATCACGGATGCGCTTTCCTAAATGCGCATTTTTCTTATCGACCGCGGTCCGGTCCCCGGACCGTTGTGGAGGCGGCGCCTGTGGCGCCAGCCAATAGAGTACAGGAGGTGTACCCGCATGGTTCGTACCTATCAGCCCAAGAAGCGTCATCGCTCCAAGGTCCATGGCTTCCGCAAGCGTATGGCTACCGCCAACGGCCGCAAGGTCCTGGCCCGCCGCCGTGCCAAGGGCCGCGCCCGCCTGACCCACTGATGGCGGCAACATCGGGATAACAATAGACCGGGGCGGGGGATACGATCCCCGGCCCCTATGTCACGTTCGGAACCATTCCGATGTTGTCCCACCCCAGAGGAAGGGAGTTTCCGGTCTGTGAAAAAAACCGTATCCCTCAAAGAAAACCACCTATTCCGCAGGCTGTATAACAAAGGACGCAGCGCTGTGTGCCCGGAATTGGCCCTCTATGTCCGGAAAAACGGCCGTTCAGGGAACCGCCTGGGCCTGACGGTATCCACCAAGGTGGGCTGCGCCGTGGTGCGCAACCGAGTGCGCCGCCGCCTGCGGGAGATCTATCGCCTGAATGAGGACATGCTGACATCCGGCGTGGATATTGTGGTGGTAGCCCGGGTACGGGCCGCCCATGTCCCCTACCGCCGGTTGGAGCAAGCTTTCCTGAAGCTGTGCGCTAAGGTGGACATGTTGGCCAAGTAAGGATGTGGGAACTATGAAGCGGCTGATGCTGGCGCTCATCCGGTTTTATCGAACGAACATCTCCCCCGCCCGGCCTCCCTGCTGCCGTTTTATCCCCACCTGCTCCACCTACGCGCTGGAGGCAGTGGAGGTACACGGCGCGCTAAAGGGTGGTTTGCTGGCGGTGTGGCGAGTGCTGCGCTGCCACCCTTTTCACAGGGAAAAGTCCTTTATCTACGACCCGGTGCCCCCCAAGGGGCGCTGGAGAAAACCAGTAACATAGGAGGCCCCCAATGGATTTTCTACAAATCATCATGACGCCGTTCAGCTGGCTGCTGAGGGTGTTCTGTCAGGTCTTCGACAGCTACGGCATCGCCCTGATCCTATTCACCATCGTAGTTAAGCTCATTCTGTTTCCCTTCAATCTGAAAGCCAAGAAGAGCATGATCAAGATGAACCTCATTTCTGGGCAGCTCAAGGAGATCCAGAAGCGCTGCGGAAATGACCGGGAACGGTATAACCAGGAGGTCCAGAAGTTTTATTCTGAAAACAACGTCAGTCCCATGGGAGGCTGCGGTTGGTCTTTACTTCCTCTGGTCATTCTGTATCCCCTGTATGCCATTATCCGGCGCCCTTTCCGATACATGATGAACCTGACGGATAACGCCATCACCTCTGTGGCTAACGCTCTGGGATGGAGCGATTATGCCACAATGACAGGCGCCTACAAGGAATTGACATTGGCGGCAGACCTTAACAGTACCAATTTGGGTACTGCCTCTGCCGCCGCTGGTTCCTCCCTGTTTGTCATCAATTTTACCTTTTTAGGCCTGCATTTGGAAGAGATTCCCCAACTTATGTTTTGGCAGGGCGGGATCGACTGGAACTCCATCGGTCTGTTCCTGCTACCCATTATCTCCGCGGTGCTCTCCTTTTTGTCTATGCTGGTGTCTCAGCGGACCAACCGGATGAACCGCAATCAGGAATTGGACAAGAGCACTGCCTCCACCAACCGTACCATGATGATCATCAGCCCTCTGATTTCTCTGTGGATTGGCTACTCCATGCCTGCCGGTCTGTGCGTGTACTGGATCGCAAACTCCCTGCTGATGATGGTCCAGGAAGTGATCTGTGGTAAGATTCTGCGCAAGGATTATGAGGCTGCCCAGCGGGAGATGGAGGAACAGGCCCGGAAGGCGAAGGAAGAGGAAAAAGAGCGCCGTCGCATCGCCGCGGAAAAGAAGGCTGCCGCCATTGCCTCCGGCAGCTACAAGAAGGGCAAGAAGCTCCAGCCCAAAGCCAAGGTCAAGGGCACAGACGTGGCCGCCAGCCGGGAGGGTATGCGGACTTATGCCCGAGGCCGGGCTTATGATCCCGACCGCTATCCCATTACACCTTACCGCGATCCGGACGACAAATATAAGAAAAAGGAGCCTGAGGAAGAGCTTACCCCCTTGACGGAGGAAGAAAAGGCAATCTTGGCGGAAAATGGGGTGCCCATTCCCGAGATGCCCCAGGAGGATATTACCGAAACCGCCGGAGAAGATGTCCATAGCGAAATTGTTCCTGAGGAACCGTCCGCCCTGTTTGAAGCAACGGAGAAGGAATCCTCTGATGAGGGTGACTATGAGCCGCCTTATGAGGAAGAAGATCCTAAGGAAAAGGAGTAATTCGGGTTCCATTTCAAATCGGAGACAAGGAGTGTATCCCTGTGCAAAAGTATATTGAAGTCACCGGCAAGACCGAGGATGAAGCGTTAACAAAGGGCCTTCAGCAGCTGGGCCTGGACCGGGACGACGTATCTGTGGAAATCCTGGAGCGGGGAAAGACTGGCTTTTTGGGCATTGGCTCCGTTCCCGCCAAGGTTAAGATCACGTATGAAGCCCCTGACGAGCCTGAAGGAAAAGAAGTGAAGGCGAACGAGCTTATTCAGGAAGAGAAGCCCGCTCCCAAGGAGAAAGCTGTGCCCCAGCCCCACCGGGAAGTGCCTCCGGAACCCAAGGAAGAGCAACCAAAACGGGAGTCCGCCTCTCAGCCTGTGCCTACGGCTGTGGTGGATGACGATGTAGCTGCGGCCATCGTCCAGTTTCAGACTGGCCTGTTTGCTCATATGGGAGTAGAGGCCACCCCTGTTATCACCCGGGAAGGGGACACTTATCAGGTCGTTTTGGAGGGAGAGGATCTGGGGGCCCTCATCGGCCGCCGGGGGGAGACGCTGGACGCCATCCAGCAGCTCACCGGCTACACCGTCAACCGGGGCAGGAGCCACCGGGTCCGCATCCATGTGGACGCCGAGGGTTACCGCGCCCGCCGGGAGGAATCCCTGGAGCGGCTCGCCCGCAAGACAGCCGGAAAGGTGGTTAAGTACCGCCGGAATATTACCCTGGAGGCTATGAACGCCTATGAGCGCCATGTGATTCACACCGCTCTCCAGGACTATCCCAACGTGACCACCTATTCCACCGGTACCGAGCCAAACCGTCGCACCGTAGTCGCCTACGACCCCAGCAAGCAATAAAAGAGAAAAGCCGCCCCTTCTAACGCAGGAGGGGCGGCTTTTTTGCGGAACCTGCGGAAATAGAAACGGGTTGCAATCTCGTCTTGCTCAAGGTAAAATGAAAGATAATCATTCAAAATGGGAGGAAAAGGCCATGAGGCGGGAAAAGAGCTGCGGCGCGGTGCTGTTCCGAGATCTGTCTGGAGAGCGAATCTTCTTGGTTCTCCATAGCACCCAGGGCCACTGGACGCTGTGCAAAGGACATGTGGAGCCGGGAGAGACGGAGCAGGAGACAGCGGTGCGTGAGATCCGGGAGGAGACGGGGCTTACGGTAGCCTTTGTGGAAAACTTCCGCAGGGTCGTCACCTACTCCCCTGCCCCAGGGGTGACCAAAGATGTGGTATTTTTCCTGGGCCGGGCGGATGACGGCCCGGTGTCCTGCCAGCCGGAGGAGGTCAGGGAGGCCCTGTTTCTTCCCCTTGCAGACGCTGTATCCCGGCTGACCCATCCATCCGACCAGGAGACACTGGAGCAGGCCGCCGCCTTTTTGGACAGAACGGAAGGAAACATCTCCGGACTGGGCGGTGAGACCAGGACGCTATGAAACGAACATCTGGAAACGCAGAACAGAAAGGCGGCGGATTCTCTTGCCTACCCCTCTCTATGATTGTTTAAAAGAACTGGCGTCCCAACATCCCCTTCGGTTTGATATGCCGGGACACCACGGTGCGCCCCTGCCTGGAAATCTGGCGGATGCCAGCCTGGACTTCACCGAGAACGGCCGTACCGGAGATCTGTTTGGACCGGGCGGGGACGTGATAGAGGGAGCGGAACGCCTATGGGCGGCCAGCTTGGGGTTTGACAGCTGTCTGTTCCTCACCGGGGGCTCCACCCAAGGCATCCACACCGGCTTGGCTCTGCTGGCCGGCGTGGGCGGGGTGATAGCCTTGGACCGGGGGAGCCATCGCGCCGCTTACAACGCCCTGGCCCTGTTGGGACTCGTTCCCCATTATCTTCCACGTCCCTGGGTGACGGATGAAGGAGTCACCGGCCCCATAGAGCCGGAGCAAGTGGAACAGACGCTACGGACCCATCCAGAAATCAAAACAATTTGTATTGTGTCTCCAACTTATTACGGTGTGATATCGGATTTGCCTGCCATAGCCCGGGTCTGCCATAGCTATGGGGCCAGGCTGATGGTGGACGGCGCCCATGGCGCCCATTTGCCCTTTTTAGGGTATCGGGGGTATCAGGCGGCGGATCTGGTGGTGATGTCCGCCCACAAGACCCTCCCCGCCATGGGGCAGACCGCCCTGCTGCTGGCCAACGGCCTAACTATGGAGGAGCTGCGGCGGATGGGGTCAGTGTATGGCTCCTCCTCCCCGTCCTATCTGATGATGGCCTCTCTGGACTTGGCCCGAGACTGGATGGCTCGGGAGGGGGCGGACTGGTATGGAAAGGTAGTGGAGGGTGTGGCCTCGCTGCGCAATCGCTTCCCCTGTCTGCGGCCCGGTCCCCTGAAGCTGGACCCGGCCCGGCTGGTGGTGCGCTGTTCCGACGGCTTTGCCCTGGCCGAGACCTTACGGCACGAAAATATTTTCCCTGAGATGGCAGACCGAAACCATGTGGTGTTTATCCTCACTGCGGCGGAACGGGTGGAGGCGGTTGCCCGGCTGGAGGCTGTCTTAGCCGCCGCTCTGGATGGGGACTATCCGCCGCAGGATTTCTCTGACCTGATACCTCCCCCCTTTCCTCAGCAGACGCTCACGCCCCGTCAGGCCCTGTTTGCGCCCCGGCAAACCGTACCTCTCAGCCAGAGCAGAGGCTGCGTCTGTGCCTGCCAGGCGGCGCCTTATCCTCCTGGAATTCCCGTGGTGGCGCCGGGGGAGCGAATCGGCAAAAAACATCTGGCCTATTTGGAGAGAATAGGATATAATAGAAGCCAGATAGAGGTTATCGCAACATCGAATGAAACTAAGGAGGGTTCCCTATGAAACTTATTATTGCTATCGTGAATCACGACGACGCCAACGCAGTCACACGGGCGCTGACTCAGGCGGGATTTTCCTCCACCAAGCTGTCCACCACCGGCGGCTTTCTGATGGCAGGCAACGCCACTATCCTGATCGGCGTGGATGAGGAAAAAGTCCAGCAGGTCATTGACGTGATCCGGGACCACTCGTTCAGCCGCAAGCAGATGATTCCCACCACTACTGAGATGAGCTATGGCTATTACCCCTCCATGCCGGTGGAAGTCACGGTGGGCGGGGCCACCGTCTTTGTGGTGGATGTGGAGCGGTTCGAGCGGCTATGAATTGTGTGCCGTCCCTGCCCAGTCCTTTAGCCCATGCCTACCTGATCACCGGGGGCAGCCAGGAGGCCCGGCGTACCTATGCGGAAAAGATGGCGGCCGCTTATCTGTGTACAGGAGAGCGGCCACCCTGTGGCCGCTGCCGTTCCTGTGAGAAGGTGGGCAAAGGGATCCATCCGGATGTGACCCTGCTCTGTCCCGCCGAGGGAAAGCGGGAAATCGTGGCCGACCAGGCCCGGGCCCTGCGTTCAGACGCCTATATCCGCCCCAACGAGGGTGTGCGGAAGGTCTATATCATAGATCCGGCGGACACAATGAACCCGGTGGCTCAGAATGCGCTGCTAAAGGTGCTGGAGGACGGGCCGGACTACACGGCATTTCTGCTGCTCACCGCCCAGCCAGGGCTTTTGCTGGGCACCATCCGTTCCCGGTGCGAGACGCTGCGCCTTCCCCCCGAAGAGGAACCCAAGGATCCGGAGCTGGAGCGCCGGGGCGCGGAGCTGGCCCACCTGCTGCTCACCGGCAGCGAGTGGGAGGTGGCCCAGGGACTTACGGCTCTGGAGCTGGAGAAGTGGAAAGGCGGCCAGCTGCTGGATCTGATGGCCGCGGCGGAGCCGGTAGTAGCGGCGGAGCTGGTGCGAAACCGCCGGGCAGTCTCTGTTCTGCGGGCGCTGAAAACCTGCCGGGACAATGGGGTGTATAACGTGGGTACGGGCCATACCTTGGGCTGGCTGTGTGGAGAATTGTTCCGGTAGGGAAAAGGTGTGGTCCGTGACTTTTGGTTTCTTTTTGGATGGGCGGAAAGAAACGCGAGTCCAAGTCCCCCTTGACAGCCACCTTTGGCCGTAATACGGCATTGAAGCAGAAACCCTAGGGGCGCGTAGTCCCTGGATTATTGGAGGACAACGATAAATGACAGAGATCATTAGCGTCCGGTTTCGTTCGGGCGGAAAGCAATATTATTTTGACCCCAACGGGACGCAGTTCCAGGAGGGACAGGGCGTGATCGTGGAAACGGGCAAGGGCTTGGAATACGGCACCTGTGTCCGGGCCAATACCATGGTGGAGGACTTTGCCGTGGTCCAGCCCTTACGCCCGGTGATCCGGGCAGCCACGGAGCGGGACTGCAAACAGGTGGAGGAAAATAAGGCCAAAGAGGGCCGTACCATGAAGATCGCCCAAAAGCAAATTGAGCAGCACGGCTTGGAAATGAAGCTGGTCAGTGTCGAGTACAGCTTTGACGGCTCTAAAATTATCTTTTTCTTCACCGCCGAGGGCCGGGTGGATTTTCGGGCTTTGGTGAAAGACCTGGCGGGCATTTTCCGGGCCCGCATTGAGCTGAGGCAGATCGGGGTCCGGGATGAAGCCCGGATGCTGGGCGGTCTGGGCATTTGCGGCAAACCCTTCTGCTGCGCCCAGTTTTTGGACGAGTTCCAGCCTGTGTCCATCAAAATGGCCAAGACCCAGAATTTGTCCCTGAACCCCACTAAAATCTCCGGCACCTGCGGGCGGCTTATGTGCTGCCTGAAATATGAGCAGGGGGCCTATGAGGACGCGGTGAAGCGTTGCCCCAAGCAGGATTCCTTTGTGGAATGTCCTGACGGGGCGGGTACCATTTCGTCAGTCAATCTCCTGCGGGAACAGGTGAAGGTCCGTTTGGAGGATTCTGCCGAGCAGCCCAAGACTTATCGGGCCAGCGAGATCCGGGTGGTGCGCAGCGGCAAGGGCAAGCGGCCGGAGGATTATGTGGTCCCGCCCAAGGAAGAACTGGAAAAACTGCGTTATATTCCTCCGGAGGAGGAGCGCACCGCCCGAAAGCTGGGCGAGGGCGCCGACCTATCCGCCATGCTGGACCAGTACCTGGGCGGCAATTCCGCCGCAGGCGGGGAGACGGGTGAGGTCCGTAAACCGGGACGGAGCCGAAACCGCCGCCGGAACCGAGGGGGACACAAGCCGGAGGGTACCCAGCAGCCCGGGCGGGAGGAAAACTCCGGCGGCAGAGAGCGGCAGCAACAGCCCCGGCAGGACAAGCCTAAGGCTCAGGAGCAGCCCAAAAAGGAGCGCCCCGCGCCCCAGCAGGCTACCGCTCCTGTCCAGGCGGAGGGGAACAAAAGCGGCGGCGGAAAACGCCGTCATCGCCCCTATCACCGCCGCTCGAAAAAGCCCGGCGCCGGCCAGGGCGGAACCGGCGAAAAGCAGTCATGACCAAAGCCCGGGCGCGCAGCGCCCGGGCTTTTTGAAAGGAGAGAGTACAATGCTCCGTCTCTTTGCAGATAAAGATCTAAATCGGGTCATGGACATCTGGCTGGCAGGTAATCTCCAGGCTCACCCCTTTGTGCCGGAGGACTATTGGCGTAGCCAGGCATCCCGGGTGCGGGAGGTAATCAATGAGGCAGAAGTGCTGGTGTGGGAAGAGTCCGGGCAGATTATGGGTTTTTTAGGTATGTGGGGAGAGCACATTGAGGGCGTCTTTGTGTCCCAGGAGTTTCAGGGCCGGGGCGTCGGTCAGGCCCTGATCCAAGGCGCGAAGGAGAGAAAGCCTGCGCTTGCTTTGCATGTTTATCAGGATAACGTTGCGGCGGTAGCCTTTTACCACCGGCGGGGCTTTTCTGTGGTAAGCGGCGGCACAGACCCGGAGACCGGACAGCCGGAATGGGTGATGCGCTGGACCCGGTAGAACATCTGAGAAAACAAGCCCTCCGGTTTTACCGGAGGGCTTTGGCTTTCATTAAGTGATTTCATAGTCCTTGCCAAATTGAAGGTCTTCAAAACGCCGGGTGGCATCCAGATCCGGGTCACTGTCAACGGGAGCGGAGCCAGCGGCCACAGGGGCGGGCTCCTTTTCCTCCACCGGATCGGGAATCGTGAGGTTGGCAAAGGGATTTTCGGCAGAGGCGGCGGGTTCAGCCGGCAGGATGACTCCGGCGGTAAGCTCCCCTAAGCGGGCCAGATAGTCCAGTGCCCCCTGGTGGGCCTGGGTGACCTGCTGGACGTAAGCGGCGGTGGCCTCCTTGGCTTTTTGCAGGCGGTATTCCTCATCTGTGATCTGCTGTTTGAGTTCATTCAGCCGGGTCTGGGCGGCAGCCTCCGCGTCATGGACCAGCTCGTTCTTTTTCTTTTCCGCGTCGCTGACCATGGCTTCCGCCATCTGCTGGGCGGCCAGCAGAGTCTTGCGCATGGCGGTGTCGGTGGCACGGTATTCCTCCACTGTCTCGGACAGCACCTTAAGCTTGTTTTTCAGAATGGCGTTGTCATTATACAGGGCGGTATAGTCCTCAGTAAGCAGGTCGAGAAACTCATCCACCATGGCCATGTTGTAGCCGCCTAAGGTCGCCTTGGCAAAGGCGTGGCTGGCCACCTCCTGCGGAGTCATCATCGCGAACGTCCCCCTCTCTGTTTAGAAATAAAGCCCGTTGTTTTCCAGCTCGTCAATCAGATCGCCCATGATCTCCACGTTATAGGGCGTAATGATGTACGTGGACAGGGCCACCTTCTTGATGGTGCCTTCGTTGGCATAAGCCACGCCGGACAAAAAGTCGATGAGGCGGCGGGCGATGTTTTTATCAGTCTGCTCCAGGTTGAGCACTACAGTGCGCTTGTCCCGGAGATGGTCGGCGATCTCAGAGGCGTTTTCAAACCGCTCTGGCTTGACCAGCACGACCTGAAGCTGAGTGGTGGTGTGAATATTGACCACCTTGTTGTTGCGGCGCTCCGGCTCCCGGACGGGTTCCCGGGAGGAGACGGGGGTAAAGTCGTCCTCGAACTGGTCCTCATCCTCGTCCTCGTAAGGCCGGGCGAGGCGCTTGAGTTCGTCAATAAAGCTCATAAAGAATGGCCCCTTTCAGTTATGATTCCCCTGCAGGATGGATGGAGGGACGGGGACCGAACAGGGCGGTGCCCAAGCGGACAAAGGTGGCGCCCTCTGCCACAGCATCTGAATAGTCCCCGCTCATTCCCATGGACAGGCATACTATATCCGCTTTATTATCCTCCATTTGCTGTCTTATGTCAACAGCTAAACGCCTTAAATTTGCGAAAAAGGGCCGATTTTGTCCGGGCTTTGTGGAGATGGGCGGAATACACATAAGACCCCGGAGCCGGATATGGTCCAGATCGGCAGCCAGGCGGGCTCCGGCCAGGACGGTCTCCGGGGAAAAGCCGGACTTACTAGCCTCCCCAGCCAAATTGACCTCCAGCAGAATATCCTGGACAATATTCAACTTTTCTGCCTGCTTGTCGATGGCCAGCAGCAACTTTTCCGAGGAAACAGAGTGGATGAGATCTACCTTACCCACCACATATCTCACTTTATTGGTTTGAAGGTGACCGATAAAATGGACCTGGGCCCCATCGTAGGCGTGGGCCGCCAGATGGGCGGTAAGCTCCTGGACCCGGTTCTCCCCGCACACGGTGACGCCGGCGGCGATAACCTGGCGGATGGCATCATCCGTCTGGGTCTTGGTGGCGGCTACCAGCGTGACCTCCCCCGGGTCCCGCCCTGCGGTCAGGGCGGCCTGGACGATGGCCTGCCGGGCCTGGGCTACACGCCGGGCAATGGCGTTCATCGTACCACCTTCCCGTCGTAGATTCCGGTGGCGTTCAGGATGATCTCATCCCCGGCCCGCAGCCGCCGGGAGGCGTCTGGGTCCGCCGGCTCCACCAGGTAAAAATTCTCATCTGTATACAGCACGTTCACCCGCTGAAGTTCCGCTTGAGTACCCACCACGGTGTACACAGCAGTATATTGGGTCTCGGTGGTCTCCCCGGTCTCCTCATCCGTCACCGTCTCGGTCAATACCCGCAGAGCCCGCCGGGGGATTCGGATGCCCTCCAATTCCTGGGTGACAATGTCCACCGTCTGCACCCGGAGCAAAGTGGTGTCCGCCAGATTGGTGCGGGAGGAAAACAGCAGGACGACCTGCCCGTTTTCCGGATCACTGATCTGTTCCAGCGTCATGTCCACCTGGCCAAACCAGTCGTAGGAGAAGGAAATCGTATAGGTCCGCCCTTCCAGCAAGCCTTTGGCATCCTCTTCCGCGAGGATTGCCGCGAAATACCAGGTGGACGAGGTGATGAGCTTGCCCACCGTGCCGCCGGGAGCAGCCACATCCCGGCCTAGCAGCCCGCTTAGCTGGGAAGGGGTCATGTCAAGGACTGAGACCGGATCAATGAGAGACTCATAGCCGTCGGCTACACCAGAAAACACCCCGGAGGCGGGGGCGGCAACAGAGGTAGCCACCTGGCTGAGACTGCTTTTCAGGGCAGCCAGTTCGGATTCCTTCTCATCGCAGAGAACGGCGAGGCCTCCTGCGGCTTCATGGTCGCCGTAGGTGTAGTCCCGTTTGAACACCATAGTGCGCAGGTTGAGGGTGGAGTCCTCCAGGGAGGACAGGTCCCCGGAGGCGGTGAGAGAGCGCAGATCGGTGATACAGTCTAGCACAGCAGCGTCCAGCCGGGAGGTATCTGTGGTGTCCGTACCGGAGGACAGGGCGTAGTTAAGCTGCTCAATTTCGGCGCTGAGGGTATTGATGGCCTGGCTGGTGGCCTGGCCAGACGCATCGTGATACAGCAGGGCCACGGTCTGTCCGGCGGATACCTTTTCTCCTTCACTGGGGATCAACTCCACATAGGCGCCAGAGCCGGATAGTACCGTCTCTTCACGGACCACGATTCCGGAGGCATCCGTACCCACTTGGATGACCGCGGAATAGGCCGGGACGGTGACCGTCTCATCCTGCCAGCCGCGGACGATGTAAAAGACCAAGTAGGCGATTAAGCCTACCGCCAGGACGGATATAGTGATTTTCGTGGCTAGGTTGCTCTGTTTCATAGGGGGTCCTTTCTTTCTCTCTTTTGGCCCGCCGGAAAAGGGGCAGCTTTTTTCGGCAGGCATTTCTCCCTAGACCGGAGGCGGAGGTCAGAACTCCAGCTCGACTGCCCGCTCGGGGGTAATGGTGGAAATAGCGTGCTTATAGATGACCTGCTGCTTGTTATCGGTCATGAGGACGACAACATAGGGATCAAAGGCATGAATCACGCCACGCATTTGGTAGCCGTTCATAAGGAATACCGTCACATGGGCGGCGGAGCGGCGGGCGGCGGCCAGGAAGGTATCCTGGATATTGGGCAGCTTTGCGGTGGTAGTTAACATAAGTATACACTCCTTTTCTATTTCGGGCAAGAGGCTTGTCCGCGAGTGCAACTATTGTAAACCGGAGGCATGGACGAGTTGTGTCGAATCCTGGACGGCGGCGGAAAAATCTGGTTCCCGCTCCCAAAGCAGCCAGTGGACCTCCTGATTCCGTCGGAACCAGGTCAGCTGCCGTTTGGCATACTGCCGGGAGCGGAGCTTGACCTCATCTACTCCATCCTGGATGGGCCTCCCTGCCAGGAGGGCGGCGGCCAGCTCCTTGTAGCCGATGGCCTGCATAGCAGTACACTCCGGGGAAATACCCCGGCGGAGCAGATCTTGGACCTCATGTTCCAGCCCAAGGTCCATCATCTGCTCCACCCGCCGGTCGATGCGATCCCAAAGCCAGGACCGCTCCCGGAAGTTCAGCGCGATGGTGAGAGGAGTATAGCGGTTTGGGATGGCCTGGCTTTCCAGGTTATGCTGAGTGATGGTCTTTCCGGTGGACAAAAAAACCTCCAGCGCCCGGATGATGCGCTTTTCATCGTTGGGATGAAGGCGGGCGGCCGCCTCCGGGTCGACCTGGCGCAGCTCGGCCAGTAGGGCAGCCAGTCCCTCCTCATCAACCCGGCGCTGGAGCCGCTCCCGCAGGCCGCTGGCCGCCGGAAAGGGGGCAAACTCCCTGCCAGCCACTAGGTTGTCAATGTAAAGCCCCGTTCCCCCGGCTACGATGGGCAGTTTTCCCCGGGCCAAAATATCGTCCACCACCGGCACGGCGTCCTGGACGTACCGGGCCACGGAGTAGTTTTCCCAGGGGTCGGCCACATCCAGCATATGGTGGGGTACGCCGCCCATTTCCTCCGCTGTGGGCTTGGCGGTGCCGATGTCCATGCCCCGGTAGACCTGCATGGAGTCGGCGGACACCACCTCGCCGTTCAGCCGCTGAGCCAGGGCAACGGCCAGGACGGTTTTGCCCGAAGCCGTTGGTCCGCAGATGACTAAAAGATTGGGTCTCACTCAGATATCTCCTTTCGAGAGGGGGCGCTTCCCCTGGCAGAATGGATAAAGGCTTTGAAGTCCCGTCAGAGCCCAGCGGGGCGGGTCTGGTGGGGAGAGGACGAGCAAGGGAGCGGGCGGAGAATTCACGCTAGGCGAAAACGGAGGACAATGGACTTTGCGAGGACGATTTTGCCTGGGCAAATAAAATCGAGGGGAGTACAACCTTGTGGGGAAAGGTCCATAGATAACGAAAGAAAGGTGGAGGGAATCATTTAAGGCTATGGCTTGAGATTTTCCATTGACAGAAGCGGGACCCCATGATATCATGGGGAATGACAACGATAGTTGTCATTCTGACAAGTATTTACGTCAAAATAGCGGCTCCGACTGTATCCGAGTCCAAGATGGCCGAGGGGGGAATGGTTTCCCAAAATTTAATCTACATTATACTGGATTTTCATTGACTTTACAACCGCCTGCCGTTAATCTGAGGCGGAGAGAACCCTATGGGGGATGATCCCGGTCGGGAAAAGCAAAGGAGAATCATTCATGGAACTGATATTGGAACAAATTACAAAAAACTTTGGCACGAAGCAGGTACTGAAAGGGGCCAGCTACACCTTTGCCAAAGAGGGCATCTACGGCCTGCTGGGGCGAAACGGCGCGGGCAAGACCACCCTGTTCAACTGCCTGTCCGCCGAGTACCCGCCGGACAGTGGTAAGGTAGAGCTGGTGGACCACAGCGGGACCCGTCGCCCTCTGGGCCAAGGGGACGTGGGTTACGTGCTGTCCACCCCGGTGGTGCCGGAATTTCTCACCGGCTATGAATTTGTGAAATTTTTTCTGGAAATCACCGGCGACCCGGGCCGCACGGGCCGCACTCCCGACGACTGGCTGGCCCTGGTGGGGATTGAGGCGGATGATCGGCACCGGCTTATGCGGGGCTACTCCCACGGCATGAAAAATAAGGTGCAGATGTTGTGCTTTCTCATCGGCCGGCCGCCGGTGATCCTGCTGGACGAGCCGCTGACCTCCTTCGACCCCGTGGCGGCCCTGGAGATGAAGAACCTGCTGAGGGATATGAAAGAGGAACACATCCTTATTTTCTCCACCCACATTCTCCAGCTGGCCACCGACCTGTGCGATGAGATCGTGGTGCTCAACCACGGCTTGCTGGAAGAGGTGGATTCCGCCCTGATTCATACGCCTGAGTTTGAACAGCGCGTTGTGGAGCTTCTCCGGGATGAGGGGGAGGGAGAGCATGAATAACGCCTGGACCATTTTTCGCATCAACGGCGCTCTCCGGGGAAACAAGCTTATCTACTGGCTGGGCCGCCTGCCCCTGATCCGCCGCCTGTTCACCGACCGGCTCTACTCAGCCGGAGAAGGCAAACTGGCCCTTACCATTCTTCAGGCGCTGTGGTGGGCGCTGAAGGCTGTGGTGGGCAAGGTGCTATATCTGGCCGTGTGCCTGTTGATCAGCGCTTTTCTGGCCCTGGAGGGGCCGCAGGATATGCTTAGGCCGGAAAACCTCGGCCCCTTCTGCTGGACGTTCCTCTGGTTCAGCTTCCTCATTGGCACCATGCTCCAGCCCCACGCCGTGGCCCCTTCCCAGCTAAAATATATCTGCGTGCGCATGATGGCCCTAGACGCCAAGCGCTACCAGATGATTACCGGCCTGGGTCACCATCTGGCCGCCTTCGCCGGATTCACTCCCTTTCTCATGTTGATCACTGCCCTGCTGAGGGCCGGTCCCTGGGCGGGGCTGGTCATCAGCGTAGAGCTAGCCCTGGTCCGGCTGGCCGCCGAGGGCTTCCACCTGTTCCTGTACAGCCGCACCGGGGTGAGTATTGGAAATAAGGCGTGGTACATCATCCTTCTGACGGTTGTGGGCACAGCGGGCTCCGCCGCGTGCCTGCTGGCTCTCCCCCAAAGCCGGCCCCAGGACGTGCTGCTCCACCCGGCGGTGGTGGCCGTCCTGCTGGTGCTGGGGGTGCTGGGGGCGGTGTACATGGTCCGCTTCCCCGACTATTACCGCCTGGCGCTGGACACCTGCAAGGCGGAGGCCGTCTCCCCGGAGCTGGCCCAGCAGAAGGCCCGCGGCTCCCAGTTCAACGACGTGAAGCTCAAAGACAGCGACCTGACCGCCGAGGGGGACTCCCGGTTGACGGGCTGGCCCTATCTCCAGGCCCTGTTTTTCCGCCGCCACCGCCGGATGCTCTACAAGCCGGTGAAGATCGTGCTGGCTATTGTGGCCGGGGTGACGGTGGTGGGGGCCGGCATCCTTTTGTTCCTCCGCGGTGAGGAGACGGCGGAAACCTTTAACCTGGTCCCACTCTGCCTGCCCTACTGCGTGTTTTTTATGTACTTTATGGACAACTCGGTGGGCACCCGTATCTGCAAGGCGATGTTTTACAACTGTGACCTGGCCATGCTGAAATACCCCTGGTATCGCCAGGGGGATGTGGTGCTGAAGAACTTCCTGCTGCGCTTTACCCGGCTGTGCGGCGCCAATCTGGCCCTGTCCGGGGCGGTGTGCGTCATGTTCACGGTGCTGACCTTGTGCGCGGGGGGTCGGCCTGCCCTGGGGGAGTACCTAGTGTTTATGGCAGCCATTTTGTGTCTGGGGGTATTCTTTGCCGTCCACTGCCTGGGGATGTACTACCTGTTCCAGCCCTACACCTCTGATCTCCAGGTGAAGAACCCCTTCTTCTCCGCCATCAATTTCGCCGTGTACATCGTGTGCTATATGTGTATCCAGATCCGCAGCACCCCCTCTTGGTTCGC
>URQA01000020.1 GCA_900549885.1 uncultured Eubacteriales bacterium
GGTCCATCTGGGCGGCGGTGCGGCCGTCCACCACGCACGCCCCCTGCTCCCCGGCCTGGGGGAAGCGGCCCTGCTCCAGGTAGAGCGCCCCCTGGTGGAAGGGCTCCAGGGCGGCGATGTGGTCGCTGGCCTCCAGCCGGACGTAGTTGTTGGCCAGGGCGTAGTAGCTGGCGTAGTCCGTGAAGAGGCTGTCTGTCAGGGCCGGGTCGTCCGCCCCGGACAGCTCCAGGTAGGGCGCCGTCCCGCACCCCTCATAGAACGCCGTCACGGTGAAGGTGCGGTTGGCGCTGACGCTGTCCGTGAAGGCCCCGTGGACCAGGTAGCGCTTCCCGCTCTCCGGGGCGAAGCCGGTGTCCCCCGGCTCGAAGGTGGCCAGCACCCCCTCCTTCCCCTCGTAGGTGTATAGCACGGAGCTGATGATGCCCCGATAGGCGGACACGACCGGCCCCTCCACGCCGTAGAGCCCCGTGTCGGGGTCGTAGTAGTAGAACTGACCGGCCATGGGGATGTAGGCCAGGGGCATCTCCCCCACCAGCTCCCCGTCCAGGATGTACACCTGGGGGAACTGGCCGGGGTCCACCACCTGGAGGGCCTGCCCATCCGCGTATTCGTAATACTGATCCTCCTCGGCGTCGTAGAAGTACCGGGGCACCTCCAGCGGCTCCAGCCCGGGGGCGTAGTAGGTGGTGGCCTGGGTGGCGATGTCGGTCACGCCGCAGACCGTGTCCGGAAGTCGGAAAGTGTCCGGCTGCCACTGAATACCATCCTCATACATGGGCGACAGGTTGGACACCACCACCACACCGTAGTCCTCATAGGGAATGGCTCCCTCCCTCCGCTCGTAGCCGGACAGGGCGGCCAGGGTTTGGGCGGAAGTCTCCCACAGCGTAACCCCGTCTATATCGGCCATGGTTGCCCCATCCAGAGCCTGAGCCGCCTGGCGGGCCTGGTCGTCCGCTTTGTCCGGCTCCGGGTAGTCATCCCCCATATATTCCACTAGGGCGATGGAGGTGTAGCTTTCGTCTATAGCGGCCAGGGCCTGGGCGCAGTAGGCCCACATGCCCAGCCCCAGGGCGAGGGACACCGTGAGCAACCAAATGAGCAGGGTAAACAGAACGGTCCGTCCCCTAGCGCGGAGTGTGGATCGCACGCCATTTCGTAGGATCATCCCATCACCCCCGCTCGCTGACCATCAGGCCGTCCTGCAGTTCCAGCACCCGGTCTGCCTGAGCAGCCAGACCGGGGTCGTGAGTGACCAGTACCACACAGTAGCCCCCCTCATGGGCCAGTGTCCGCAAGATGGCGAATATGTTCTCCCCGTTGGCGGTGTCCAGGTTTCCGGTGGGCTCGTCCGCCAACAAAATTTTGGTGTCCATCCCCAGGGCCCGGGCGATAGCCACCCGCTGCTGCTCGCCGCCGGAAAGCATGGTGGGGTAGCGGTCCAGCGCCTCGGCGGGCAGCCACCAACTGGGCGGCCCGCCCCTTTGCCTCTTTGGCCTTCATCCCCCGCAACTCCATGGGAAACATCACGTTCTCCGCCACGGTGAGCAGGGGGAACAGCCGGAAGGACTGGTAGATCATTGCCACCTTCTCCCGGCGGTAGCGTTCCAGCTCGATTTGGGCGGTGGGCACCCCCTCACACAGCACCTCTCCCGAAGTGGGCAAGTCCAGCCCCCCCATGAGTGAGAGCAGAGTTGTCTTGCCGCTACCCGACTTGCCCACAATTGCATGAAGCACCCCCCCGTCGAAGCTGCGGGTGATTCCCTTCAGCGCCTGCACCTTCTGATACTGAGTTTGGTAGGTATAATGGACGTCCTTCAATTCCAGAATTGGCATCGTAGTCACTCTCCCAACATTGGTTTCACCCGCCTCAATACATTCAAAAGCCGATTTACCGCGGGTTCAGGCGCACGATATCTCTGCCGAAGTAAATTATATCATACGCCGCCACACCAATCAAACTCATGTACCTCATACTCATTTGAAAGCTCCCAGCCGCAACTGCTGTCTATCACAGATTGTTTTACTGCATAGACTTTGTAGCAATCCTAACCTGTTTTCCATGTATACACGAAAAGTCCTCTTGGTGTTGGTATACCCTTGAAGTGACATAGACTACTTGTATGTTACAAATGGAACACGCCCTTTGCTACAGAATGGTTCTTCTCGATGAGGACATACCCCTAAAGTCAGATCAATTGGCAATTAGATCCCATACTGCACTCACGAAAAAATTCGCTGGTTTACTTTAGCCCCGTGACTAGGTTTACACAAATCAAGACAATGAGAATTGCTGCTACACCAACATAAAAAAACCGGAACTTACTGCGCCGCTCTTCTCTATAAGAACAAATTGTATTAATTGTCCATAATATGAAAAGCGGATTCCATCCAATCTTTGGAATAAAAAGCGCTAACAAGAATGACAAATAGGTGCATATCCACTTACGTCTATCTTTGGCAATGACAAATTCCGAATACCACTTCTTTTTCTGCATGATGATTAAGCTGTTACCTTGAAGTTCGACACGGTCGTAAATGGTCCCAATTCTATATCAATATAACCGGCCGGCGGAGGCCCAAATACGGAATGAGTAATTGTCGCAGAAAATGTCGCTGATTTTTTGTCGCTACTAATAACCGGATCTGTAGTATTTGTTGAATTTACAGTTCCGTAAAAAAGTTGTCCTAGATCGTAAAATTCAACGCTAATAGTAGGTGGAGGGAAGTAAATAATTCGATCGTACGAATCATGGTACCCATAGTTTCCACTTGCAGTGACTAAAATATACCACCCCTTCCCTTGGTATGGCATTTCTTTTTGCTGAACAAACTGTGCATCCATTTCTAAGTAAGTTGGATGTAAAATTGCACGTGTCTCAATTATTTCGTGTTTATATCCATGGATTCTGTAAATGTTTTCTTCCTTCCATGCATTCAAAATTTGTTCATAATCCTTATTCTCATAAACAATTGCATACTTTGAAACGAAATAGTCTGTTATATTAACTCCATTTTCATCATAGACCTCACCATTTCCATTAAACAAGCAGTCAATGAGGTCCAAAAAACCATTTCCCGTATTTATTTCGTTAGATTGTGGAACTTGTGCTACTGCTACAGAACTGCTCAGACATAGAGCAATAGCAATTGTCATAACGATTGAAATAACTCGTCTGTATATCTTTTTCATTTTGATAATCGCTCCTTTACAATATAACTAAAGAAAATAAAGCACAGTGAAACATGCTTTATCTCCCCATCGGAATCACCCTCTTCCACTTTCACACCATTCAGCACGTCCGGGTGACCGAATGCGCCTCAAACGCCACGCCGTTTCTTGTTCCGGTGACCGTCAAGGTGTAAGTCTTACCCTTTGTCACGGTTCGGTGTGCCAGGAGGTGTACCATTCCTGTGCCGGAATCAGACCACATGGCGACAATGGTATTTCCGTCCCGCAAGGTCATCGTAACTTTTAGGTCGTCGGTCCCGCTGACTACCAGCACCTCGCAGGTTGCAGTCGTCCCATTGAACGTAAGCGCTGGACGGATCTGTATCGCGCGCGTTTCGATCCCGGCTGCCGCAGTGGAACAAAGGGTCGCTCCAAACGCAAGTGCGATGGCCATCACAAATGTAACTACTCTCTTTTTCAAATGAATTACCTCCTTATGTCGTTCTATTAAGAAGAACGGCGCAAGGAGGTAAAATCGGACAAGTTTTTTATTGAAATTGCAGGTTTGGCGTTTCAGTCAAATTGTGCTGTAATTTTTTGTGTGTTTTGCCGCATTGAAATTATTCAGCTGTTACTGACTCCGCCACTTTCAACATAGTCTCTTGGTCGAGATCGCTGGAGAGCGCAAACAAAATACCCTGTTCAGAATCGAACCAGACCAGCTCATTTGTCTCGCTTTCATCATTTGCCTCATAAAACTCTCCGGGGTTTCCGTACACAGACACAGGTTCCGTATCGCTGTTGCCCGGGATAAATTCGGCCTGATTATATTCATCTGATAAGCCGTAGGTAAAGTAAATAACCTCGCTTTCCCTTTGGTACACTGCGATATACATCAATTCTCCAGTCTCTTCCTGTAGTAAGGCATACCCATCCGGCACCCACCCAAGACGGTAAGAACTGTCATCTTCCACAGCGCCAGGGTGGAAAAATTCATAGACGATGGAATCCTCATAGACGGTCCTGACCCATTCCACCATGGCCGCCCTGGCCTCTGTATCCACGGCAAGCCATGCGCTTAGGCCGATCACCACCGCCAGGGCTGCTACCGCAATGCTTTGGAGGCAACGGCGGATACGGGTTTTCCGTTTCGCCTTCTGGATCAAACGCTCCATGCTTCGCTCAAACTCCGGGCTGAAGGCATGGCGGCAGTCTTCCGGATCTGGCAGAGAGGCCAGCATCGTCTCCCCGACGCTCTTTGCGGCTCGGGCAAGCATTTCATCCGTCAGATACATGCTCATACGGTGTCCCTCCTTCCTTGAGTTTTTCTTCCAGCATCTTCTTCGCCCGCCAAATCTTCTTACGGACGGCGTCTTGCTTCATTTCAAGCATTTCTGCGATCTCATTCGTCTTGTAGCCATAGGCAAAGTGAAGCAGAATCACTTCCCGGTAACTTGGCTTGAGCTGAGTAATCGCATCCTGCAGCCCTCCATCCCCAGGCAGTGAAATTTCAATGCCTAGCTCCCAATCCTCAAAAGCTGTGCTGATGGAGCGGCTGTTCTTTCTCTGAATATCAATGGCCTTTCTCTCGGTAATGATAACGATGTAACCACGGGTTTTGGGACAGTCAACCGAAGAAATCTTTTCAATATTTTTGGCTATGGCCTCAAACGCCATTTGAACTGCGTCCTCCGCATCCTCCCTCTGTCCTAGAACGCCGTATGCGACATGGAACATCAGGCCCTTATATTTGTAATAGATCTGTTCAAAGAGAACTCGGCCCTCTTCTGTTTCAATTAGCGCCATATATATGAGCATCTCATCACGCCCCTTACGCCGATTATACTATAAATCGCCTTTTCTGGAAAGCGAAGCGCCTCTTTTTCCAATCTCATGACCTGCACACTTACAGTGCGGCAGCGGCTCCCCTCATGCCCTTGTCATTCCCTTTCATTTGTGCTATCCTCGGATTCGATACGGGGATGGCTCGGTGAAGATGAAGGCATGCAAAAACTGTGGGAACCTATTTCCGGCTAAGGGCCGGAAAACGCTGTGTGACGACTGCAAGAACTATTTAAGCCGCGCGGCTATGCTGGAAGTGCGGGGCGCTCGTCTATTCCGCATGGATCGACACCCCCAAATATAAAAAGGACTAAAGCCGCCTGCAGGCGGCTTTAGTCCTTTTGCTGATTTCTGCTCTCAGAATAGCGTTCTCCCGCATGTTGTCCAATCGGACAGGTAGATGCTCCATTAGGAGCACCGGCCTTTCCTAATTCATCTTTGTCATAAGGTCTAAAAGAGCATCTTTCTGTTCTTGAGATAAAAATGCCCATCTATTTAGAAGATCCTCTTGCTCGGGTGTGAGTGCCACAAACTTTCCCTCTGCAAAAAATTGGCTGAGAGATATACCGAAAGTATCGCAAATGACTTCCAGAGTCGAGATACTTGGCGTAGTTCCTCGGTGAAAAATATTTGCAATCGTGGATGCCGATAAATGACTTTCTTTCGCTAACCGATATTCAGTCCAGCCTCTCTCTTGCGTCAGTTCCTGTATGCGCTCCACCACATTCATACACTCACATCCTTTATAACTGTATAATACAGTTATAATGAATATTATAATAGGGTTACTTGAAGTTCCGTTTTCTCTCTCAGTTGAGTTATAATGAGAAAAGATTCACCAGTAACCGCAGAAATCCCCGCTTATCGTTCTTCTGGTTCAATCAACTGGCAAAAGCCTTCCAGTTGCTCATCACTCAGCTTTCTAACGAGTTTCATGGCCTTTAACTGGGAAAGAGACAGATCTTTATAATTTACGAAATCCTCAAATGCTATCTCTAATGCATTACAGATAAGCTCCAAGGAATCAACCGTTGGATTGTCGTATTTACCGGCCTCTAAATTACGCACATAACTTTGAGATAAGGCCGCCATAATTGGAAAGCTTATTCGTTGATAAGCCTCTCGCTAGTCGCAATTCTTTGATTCGAGCACCTACATCGAAATTCATGCCATCACCTATTTTATGATAGCATTATTTTTCCCCTTATTATATATCTACTCATTTTTGTTTATTTAGAGATGATATTTGATTTTCATCTAGGTGATTCTATGGTCTATTCAGACGAAACGCTCCACGGCTGTCAAGTGACCACAGTGGAGGTTCGGACAAAACAAGCCGCCGCCCAGCTTGGCCGGGCGGCGCGGAGCATATCATCCCTCTCTTAGTTTTTGTCATTACTCTGCACAAATTTCACTCCTCATTTTTGCCGCCAAATCGCAAAACCTGTAAACTTTGATTGAGGCCACGCCTGTTATCCACCTGAATCAAGGCGCGAATAATCACCTTGGCAAAATTTTAAGAGTTACGCCTCTGACGAGGATGAAAAATTTTTAGAGTTGGCATGAAGGAGCCGGCGATTATGATAACCGCAGGATTTTTGAATATCTGACTTTCGCAAGAACAGCGGGCCAGGTTCTAAAAAATTTTCATCTCACTGTATTTTCATTTAAGGGGTATGTAACATCAAGATGGTGTGAAACCTCATGCTGAAGAAAATCATCAAATGGACGCTCATCATCCTTTTGGGGGTGATCGTTTTAGTCATCGCCCTGGTATGCCTTCTGTTCTGGTGGTCTGACAACGGCCCCCGGCTGCAAGGTCAGAAGCGGCTGGAGTCCGCCCAAGTGGCGGAGATCGGGCGGTATAAAACCGTCATCAAAGACACTTATAAGAGCGAAAAGAATTACAGTGTCATCTGCTACCCGGAACTGGCAGAGGACGAAGTGCTCCCGGTGGTGGTATTCACACACGGCCATTTCATTTTCAGCATCAGTGGCTCCTACGAGGATACCCTGGTACGGCTGGCTTCAGGGGGGTATGTGGAACTGTCCCTGAATTATGAGAACCTGTTCGACTCCCCGGAAACCTATGTGGATCGGGCGGCGGCTCAGCTTTTGGATGATCTAGACTAAGCCGAAGGGCTGGAACATATTACACTGGCCCGCGACGAGGCGGGGATTTTGCTGGGGGTGATGGGCCACTCTGCCGGCGGCGTCACTGCGATCAAGCTGGCGGCCATCTGGCAAGAGCATAATGTCCCCAGGCCCAGGTTTATTTTTACGCTGGGAGGTCTGCGATGGGGGCAGCAACCTTGTCCCTATGTATGATACCTCCACCGTCTCCCCGGATACCAATGTGCTGATGGTTTATGCCAGGGGGGACGATGAGAATACCTACCGCACCAGCTCCGCCTATTGGAGCCTGCTTGTCCAAGTGCCGGAGGCGCAGAAACGACGGGAACTGTACTGCGCCCTGGCGGACGAGGCGGCGCTGGCGCCGGCCAAGGAGTACTTCGAGATGGGCCTGCCCGATATGGAAGAGGAATTGGCCAGGTACCAGGCTACCAAGAAAATACTGGACCGGTGTCCCATCCTCAGGGAGCGGCTCACGGAGGAAAAAGCGGTACTGTATCAACAGCTGTGGGAGGCAAACCGGGAGATTCGGACGGCTCGGAAACAACTGGCACTGTGTAGGAAAATTCAGGATCATGCCCCGCAGATGGAGCGGGATACCCAGGCAGCAGAGGGCCGCCTGGATAGCCGGAACAAAAACGTGAGCATCACAAAGAGGCCCCAGGCAGCCAGTAACAGGCCGCCCGGGGCCTTACGACGAACACAGACGTTTGAAAGAGTCCACATACAAACACTACGATGAACTTCCGCTGTTTCTCAGCGCGGCCATGGTAGCCCAGGTGCTGGGCATCTCGACCTCCAGCAGCTACGCCCTGCTGCACAGCAAGGGCTTCCCCACCCTCCGCGTCGGTGGACGGATGGCAGTGCCCGGGAACCAGTTCATCGCTTGGGTAGAACAGCATACAGGAGGCAGCAGCGCCGCATGAAGCTGTTCGGCAATGGCTGCGAAATGTTATCAGTGTGTCCACCTTTGGCGCCGGCTTTCCTGGTATGTGTTGTGCCAAAGGAGGAATGAGATCATGCGAGGCACCCTAGAGGACCTCTACTACGGCAACATCACCCCCTGCGACAAGCGCATCAGATCAGACTCACCGCTCCAGCGGGTACTGGACGAGGCGGAGCAGAGGGCAGAACAACTGGCCGCCAAACTGGATGCCGAGGGAAAAGCCCTGCTCCATAGAATGGCGGATGCGGAAAACGAGGCCAGCAGTACCATCGCCCTGGAGAACTTCATCCTGGGCTTCCGGCTGGGGATGCGCCTGGCCGTTGAGGGACTGCTGGATAGCGACGACAGTTGCCTGGCCGACATTTATGGAGAGAGCTGACCATGGCCAAACGCAGAGCCAACGGCGAGGGCAGCATCCGTAAGCGGAAGGACGGCCGCTGGGAAGGCCGGTACACCGCTGGCCGGGACCCGGAGACGGGCAAGGCCATCACGAAAAATGTTCTGGCCAGGACCCAGAAGGAGTGCAAGGAGACGCTGCAAAAGGCTATCAAAGACACCGCTGGGCTGGACCTGGTCAAGGCAGGCCAGTACACCGTGGGCCAATGGTTAGATATGTGGTTTGAAAATTATGCCAAGCTGAAGTTGCGTCCCTCCTCCCACCAGACCTACCGAGGATATATCGACAACCATATCAAACCAAACATCGGCCACATCCCATTAAGTAAATTAACTTCACAGGACTTGCAAAAGCTTGTATAAAAAGCTGCTCTCTGGCGGGCGGGCGAAGCGGATTGAGGCCAAGCGCCAGCCCAAGGGCTTGAGCGCCAAGACAGTGCGGAATCTGAACCAGGTGATCTCCTCCGCCATGAACTTCGCCATCGCCTAGAAGCTGATCCTCACAAACCCAACCAACGGCTGCGCCCTGCCCAGGCAGGAGCACCGCGAGATGAAAACTCTGCCTGCCGAACAGTTGGCATCCTTCCTGCAAGAAGCTCGGGAGAGCGGTGTATTCGAGTTATACTACACCGAACTGGCCACCGGCCTGCGGCGGGGCGAACTGCTGGGGCTGAAGTGGGAGGACCTAGACCTGGTTCGGGGAGAGATGTGGGTCCGCCGGCAGATGGCACGAATCAAAGGCGAAGTGGTGGAGGCGCCCCTGAAAACCAAGAACGCCTACCGCACCCTTCCCCTGTCTGAGGATACGATAGGCGTCTAGAAAATACAGAAGCAAAAGGCGGGCAACAGCCCCTGGGTGTTCCCCTCCCCCACCGGGCCCATCTCCCCGGACAGTGTACTCCATATGCTCTACCGGGTGCTGAAGCGGGCCGAGCTACCCCAGGTGAGGTTCCACGACTCGCGTCACACCTTTGCCACCCTGGCCTTGCAGAACGGCGTGGATGTCAAAACTGTGTCCGGCATGCTGGGGCACTTCTCGGTGGGGTTCACCCTGGACACCTACGCCCATGTCACCACCGCGGCCCAGCCGGAGGCAGCCAGGACCATGAGCGGGGTGCTGGCAGGTGCTATGCCGACCTGAATCTATACCTGGGCAGCCGACACAGAAATCTAATGTCCTGACACAAAGTAAAACGGACTTGCCGGCTTAAGTCCGGCAAGTCTATTTTGCTCTTCCCATTTCTCTATACACAGGGATGGAACATCAGTTCAATGATGGTCCGGTCAGTCTCCCGCATGCTGTCTCTGGCCAGGTGGCAGACATTGCGCATGGTGTTCTCCACCCCTTGTAATATTCAGTAACGGGTTCAGCTAAATCAAAGACATGCAATCGTTCGTCCTACCTCTCGGCCAAGAGTCAGAGCCATGCTGATGGACAATCCCGCAATGGGTGTCGTGTACATAGGCCCGAATCTTCGCCCACAGCAGTTGCCGGAAGCATATAAGCCGGGAATCGGCTCATAGCTATGATCCAATACATTTTGATATCGGTCTGTGACAAATCCACCGACAGTTGTGAGCATAAACCCCAGATTTCCTCGCTGCTCGGACTTCTGTAAAAACAGCCGGCCGGACAAAGGCCGTAATAGTTTGCTGTCCTTGCCAAAATCATCATCCCGTTTTTTCTCACATAGCTGGTCATAGCGCTCAATCGCGTCCATCGCATTTCGGGCAACTGGATCTGGAAGTCCGGCATTTTTCACCAGTTCTTCCGGCGTCAGCCCTGAGTAGATATTATCCGCCACATAGTCAAAATGGAATGCTTCCCGCATCGGTCTCATAGAGTCTGGACTTCCCTGTGGATGGGCAGCAGCGTTGTCCATGATCTGCCGCAAGGCTTGGATACTGTTGGGGTTCAATTGATCAAATCCCCCGTGAGCCGGAACCGCCCATTCCAGGTCTTCTAGGATATGTTCATCAAAAATATTGTAGAAGGTCCCCTGCGGCATCTGTGTAGCCGGTTGAAAGGCCAATTCCGGACCGCCAAAGGTCTCGTTGCAAAAGCGCCGTCCCTCCCGGTCCAGCCAGAGGATTCCATAGGTCGTAAAACCGGATACAGTAGCATAGTTGCCTCCCATGACTGGTAGCGGACGAGGCTCAAGCCTACCCCCGGCCCACACGCCAATTTGGTGCCCCAGCCCCTTCCAGCCTGGAAACTTAGGCAACTCCTGGTCATCCCGCAGCAAGTCCGGGATGTCCGTGACCAGGTCTTCCAGCATCTCCCGATTCCCAGAAAAGCCGCCTGCAGCCAAAAGCACTCCCTTACGGGCCAGATATCGTCGGTATGTGCCATCTGCCGCCTGCGCAATGATTCCAGCCACCCGCCGCCCATCCATCACAGGCTGTATCGATGTCGTGCTGAAATGAAGTTGGCTACCCAACGCCTCCGCCTTTTCCAAGTTCGCCATGACCACATCAGATAAGGTCGGTCCGCCCGGCCAGCCCCTGGGATCTGGAAATTGCGCAGTCCCGTTCCAAAAGTGATACCCGCTATAGTCCGCACCAGAGTATTGCTTGAATTTTTCTGCTCCAACTGGCCAAAACGCCACCTTGACATCTTTCAGCCCTTCCACGCCATAGCTGTCCACAAACCAGTCGAAGGCCTCTCCACAGTTTTGCGCAAATTGCATGATCAAAGATGGCTCCGCCCGGTTTCCAGCCCGGCGCATCATCTCGTTATATAGATCTATCGGATCGACCTCTGGTACACCCCTGCTTTTCAGAAATCCTGAATTGATATGTCCGATATCCCGGCCAAAACTGAAGTACTTCTCCCGTGATCTCATTTCAAGGCCGATGCCGACCGCACCTTCCTCTGCCGCTGCCCGCAAGGCGGCTGTCCCTGCATATCCCAAGCCCACCACCACCAGGTCACATTCCGCCGTCTCCCTGACCTGTTCTGGCGGGACGGGCATGGGCTTATCTCTCCAACTTCCCATTATTTGGCCTCCCTACTTTTGTCTTTATCACAACAGTGGATCGGGCCGAGACCCGATCCACCGCTCATCGCATCAAATTTCCATGGCGTTCCAGTAGCCAGTAAATACGGCGTCTCTGATCTTCTTTGGCGCGATGCAGTCGCCTGCCATAGCAAAGAACGGAGCAGAGTTTCGGAATTTATATGCCTCTTCTTTTCTTGGAGTCATACCTGCCGCTAACACCACCGTATCAGCAGGAATCATCCGTTGCTCCCCCGTAACTACATCACGAATCTTCACAGCGCCGTCTACGACCTCTACGCCATCGCTATTGTAGTAAACATCTATCCCGCGCTGTTCAAACCACTCCAGAAAAATCGGGACTGGGTCATACAAGGCCGTGGGCATCACATCAAATCGCTCATGATAGCACAGCCGCTCTCTCCGCCCCACAATAGTGACCGGACAGCCTGTATTGTTCAAATGTAGCGCCACTTCACAGGCAGTCAGGCCACTGCCCAGCATCACCACACGTCCCTGGAGGCGTTCTGGATGGCAGTAGGCATCTAATACAGTGAGCACGTTTTCCCGGTCTACCCCTCCGATGGCGGGCCGCTTAGGCTCCGCGCCCACCGCTGCGATCACCGCATAGGGGAGCTCTGCCTCCACAGTCCCAGTATCTGCGGCTACGCCCAACCGCACATCGATGTTCGGATGTTCCATCACCCGGCGGATCATGTTGTCCTTGTACCGCTTGATGTCCGTTTTGATGGTGTCTGTGTCCGAGAAAATGAGCTGTCCTCCCACATGGTCCTCCCGCTCGAACAAAACCACCTGATGGCCCCGCTCCGCAGCGGTATGGGCCGCTTTCAGACCGGCGATCCCGCCACCCACCACGCAGACCTTGCGAGGTCCCGGCGCTTTTTTTAGCGGATAGGAAGCTTCATAGATCTTATATGTCGCCGTAGGGTTGACCGAGCACGGCCCTACTACATCGTAGCAGCCATGACATCGGAGGCAGTTGTCGATAAGTTCTTCCCTGCCCTCGTGGAGTTTTCGGGGATAATAAGGATCTGCCAAATTGATCTGCCGGGACATACAGACGAACTCTGCCTCACCGTTGGCAACGATCTCTGCGGCGATATCGGGGTCGGCACAGGAATTGATGATGACCAACGGAGTTTTGATGCCAGCGGCTTTGATTTTCCGGCAATACGCCCGGTTGGGCGCCGCGGGAAAGGTCGCGGGGCTGATGCAATATGCATTGGACTTGGCGTCCGTATGTCGCCCAGACGTTACATGGAACAAGTCGACCAGATGTTCCTTCTCCATAAGCTTAAAAAATTCGATGGTCTCGTCGATCGTGATTCCGCCGGGGGTATGTTCATCCACACTAGTGCGGTACTCCAAAATGAAGTCCGGGCCGACTGCCTCGCGGATTCGACGCATGACCATCAGCGGAAAATGGCAGCGGCCTTCCAGGCTTCCACCATATTCATCTGTACGGAAGTTGCAGTCGGATGCCCGGAACTGATCCAGGAGCTTCCCGTGCCCAGCGTGTATCAGGCATCCATCCAGCCCGCACTCCTTGGCCAGTTTTACGCATCGTACATAGTCATTGGCGATTCGCTCAATATCATCCCGGGTCATCTCAATGACTTCGCTTCCATTCGGGTATTTCTTTGCCGACGGGCCCAAGTTCTTCAGTCCAGCTATCGGCTCCAGCCCGGATGGTCCGCCGTCACAAGTAAATTGGACAAATGCCAAACAGTTATACCGATGGATGGTATGTACATAATGGCGGATGGAACCGATAAAGTCTCCCGATGGTGGGTCAAGGAAGAATTTGACCCTTCCCTGACCGCCCATGTATCCCGCATCTCGGTTGATCACAGCATCACCGCCTCCCACGACCCGGGCTGCGCCCCCTCGGGCCAGGGCACCATAGTAGTCGATGTTGGCATAGGTGATCTCCGCGCCGGGATTTCCCTCGTTGCACCCCAGCGGCCCCCCGAGTATCCGGTTCTTGAACGTATGGCTCCCAATAGTATACGGCTGAAACAGTGGTTCATATTTTGACTTCATCATAATAGTAGGGTCATCCTTTCCATTTTGCTTGGGCATCAGGAATGTCTACGGGTCTCTCCTTCCCACATGGGTAAAACGTCTCGTTTTGACCTCTGCTTACAGTGCAAAAGCACACAGCACAGCGCGATCACCAGCAGGACCACAATGACAACAGGAAGCGGGAAAGAATGAATCAACGCCGTTCCGCTGACACCAATGATCCGCATGCGATTCAGATCATCCGCAACAATCTCGCCCGAGCCAAGAGCCCGCGCCATTACTTCCCCTAAGTTCTGATTCAAGGATGTCCAGACGTCTACCGCTGTAGGTCCATATCCTCCAGAAATCAGGTGTTCAGTGGACGCCATCGTCAACAAGGTGCTCTCGTCTTCCCTGTCCAGAACAGTCCCGTCCTCCAAGGTTACCGCATACGCCCTTTCCCCCGCCGGAGCAGAGGCATCCACCGTCAGCAGGAACCCGGATACCTGGGGAAACCCAGCAAAGGCCGAGGCCTCAACATCTAATGACTCATCTGCCAGATCGACCGATAAATGGGATAATAACTCCTCCAACAAGGCATAGAGTTGTGCTGGCGTGATCTCCGCCTCAGCCAGCTGACGATCTTCATTGACTGCTCGGGTCACGTCTTCCCATCGCACTTCACCAACAGGCAGGTCCTGTTCCAAGTCACCGGCGGGAACAATAGCCAAGTCAGTTTGGGCCACCCACCGGACGCAGTCCGCCACCAGTCCGCCTAACTCACTCGGGCCAGAGCCTGGATCCTCCTCCAGTAGAGGTTGCAGTCGCTTTGGCAGGATCCCCACCACGTCATCCGGCTGCCAGGCTGAGGCCGGCGCTGCTAAAGCCGCAAACACAAAAACGATCAAAACAACGCATGTTATCCGTTTTAAGCTGTTCATAGCGGAAGACCATTAATTTTTCGAACATGATGGCATGCCACAAAATGCCGGGACTCAATCTCTTCATAAACCGGCATCTGCTCATGGCACAGCTGCGTGGCATAGGGACAGCGGGCTGCAAACCGACATCCAGGCTTGGGGTCCACAGGGCTAGTCAGCTCTCCCTGCATGATGATCCGTTTGCGCTCGGTCTGGATGCTTGGAATAGGGATGGCGGACAGTAGTCCTTTTGTATAAGGATGATAGGGCTTGGCAAACAGTTCTTTCGCGGGACATTTTTCCACCATAGAACCCACGTACATCACGAGGATATCATCGGATATGTGCTTGACAACCGACAGGTCATGGGTGACAAAAATATAAGTCAATCCACGTTCCTCCTGGAGGTCCTGAAGCAGATTGAGCACTTGGGCCTGAATCGACACATCCAGGGCTGATACCGGCTCGTCACAGACGATCATCGACGGATCCAGGGAAAGCGCACAGGCAATGCCCACCCGCTGTCTGCGGCCTCCGTCCAGCTCATGGGGGTAGGCATAGGCATACCGCTGGGCCAGTCCCACCACATCCATCAATTCAAACACCCGTTTTTTCAGTTCTTCTTTTGTTTTGTATAGGTGGTAAGTCTTGATGGGGTCTGCGACCAGCTCAAAAACGCAATATCTGGGATTCAGAGAGGAATACGGATCCTGGAAAATGATCTGCATCTCTTTTTGAAGCTGCTTGCGCCGTTTGCCTTTCACGGTGGTAATATCTTCTCCGCGGAAGATGACCTGTCCTCCCGTCGGCTCCAGCAGCCCCAACACTGTCCGCCCTAATGTGGACTTCCCACATCCAGATTCTCCCACGACGCCCAACGTGCGTCCCTCTTCAATGGTAAACGACACATCATCCACGGCGTGGAGCATGCCGCCGCCGGACCTAAAGTATTTTTTGAGATTTTTGACCTCCAGCAGCGGCTGGTACAACTGATGTTCCGTGACAGGGGCTGCAGCAGGGATCTCCTGCTGCGCCTTTTGGACTGCCGTAGCAACCTCCTTGATCCGGTGGCAACGGCACAGGTGGCTTCCCGAAAGCATCTGAATCTCCGGGCGGGACTTGGAACAGCTTTCCGTGGCATAGGGGCAGCGGGGGGCAAACCGGCATCCCTCGGGCAGATTGGCCGCATCTGGCATCATCCCGTGGATCGGGTGCAGGCGCCGTTCATCCTTATCCAGCGAGGGGAGGGAGCCAAACAGGCCCTTGGTATACGGGTGTACACAGTGGTTGAAAATATCCTCCAGTGTGCCGGCCTCCACGATCTCACCAGCATACATGATGGCCACTTTATCGCATGTCTCCGCCACCACGCCCAGGTCATGGGTAATCAGCAGCATGGCCGAACCGAACTTCTTTTTCAAATCGTTCATCATGTCCAGCACCTGGGCCTGGATGGTGACGTCCAGCGCGGTGGTGGGCTCGTCGGCTATGAGCAGCTTGGGGGAGCAGGCCAGTGCCATGGCGATGACCACCCGCTGCTTCATGCCGCCGGAGAACTGATGCGGGTATTCTTTGCCCCGAAACGCGGGGATGCCCACCAGTTCCAGGGTCTCCTGCGCTTTTTCGATTGCTTCGCCCCGGGAAATATGTTCATGGATACTGATGACCTCAGCGATCTGTTCCTCCACCGTGAAAATGGGGTTGAGGGCTGTCATCGGATCCTGAAAGATCATGGAGATCTGTTTGCCTCTGATCGCCCGTATCTGGCTGTCGTTCATCTGGAGGATGTCCTCTCCCTCGAATAAGATTTTCCCCCCGGTGACCTCAGCAGGCGGAACCGGCAGCAGATTTAGAATCGACAGCGCGGTTGTTGTCTTCCCTGCCCCGGTCTCACCCACCAGGCCCAGCGTCTCGCCTGCCGCAATGGAAAGGCTGACATTCGACACCGCCTGACTGGTGCCGTCCATCGTCACATATCGGACGGACAGGTCTTGGATATCAAGGATCGTGTCGTTCATATCGCTACCTCCATCAATGCTTCAACTTGGGATCCAGCGCGTCGCGCAGGCCGTCTCCCATGACATTAAAGCCGAACATCGTCAGCATGATGGCGATGCCGGGGAAGGTGATCATAGGCCAGAAGGTCGTGATGAATTCCCGGCCCGTGTTGAGGATCGACCCCCATTCCGGCGTGGGGGGCTGGACACCCAGCCCGATGAAAGACAGGCCGGAGATCATCATGATATTGGTCCCGATACGGAGCGTGGAATCCACGATCAGGGGCGAGAGCGTATTGGGCAAGATTTGTCGGATGATGATGCGGAAGTTCCCCGATCCCCTGGCCCGGGCCGCCTCAACATATTCCTGATCTCGGATGGTGAGCACAGTCGCCCGTAGCATCCGTGCGCTGGGCGCGATTCCGCCCACAGAGACGGCAATGGCGGTATTTACCACGCCATTGCCCAGCAGGGCCGAGACAGCAACCGCCATCAACGTTCCGGGAATCGCCATGATGATGTCCATCAGGCGCATCACGATGGTCTCATAAGGCCCGCCGAAATAACCGGCTGTGGCGCCCAGCACTGAGCCGATCCCCACCGAGATCAGCAGTCCCAGCAGCGATACCAGCAGGGAAATACGCCCACCGTAGATGACGCGGGAGAGCAGGTCCCTGCCATAGTTATCTGTTCCAAAGGGATGTGCCAGGCAGGGAAATACAAGACGATCTGAACTGCGTGCGGAATATTCATATGGCGTGATAACATCGGCAAATACTGCCGATAGAACGATCACCACCACGATGACCAGTCCCACCATCGCCAGCTTGTTGCTCTTGAACCTGCGCCAGATATCACGCATCTGGCTGCGCTTTTTCAACAGAGTCTCCTCCATATGTTTTGCTTTGCATGCCATGCTCTCAGGACCTCCTTAGACTGTCACGGGAGTGGTGTTTCTGTCCGCTTTCTTTTTCTTCTTTCCGCCGGTATACTGCGCCTTGATGCGAGGGTCGGCCGCCGCATAAGCCAGATCAACTAACAGATTGATCACGCATACCGCCAGAGACAGCACTAAGACACAGCCCAAGATCACCGGGTAGTCCTGGGAGTTGATGGCGTCCAGCAAGAGCATCCCCATACCGGGAATCGAGAAGATCGTTTCCACGATAATGGATCCGCCAAAAATGACTGACAATTGCATCCCTATCACGGTGATCACGGGAATCAGCGCGTTTCGCAGCGCGTGCTTATAGATCACTGCGCGCTCTTTCACGCCTTTGGCCCGGGCTGTCCGGATATAATCCTGGCGCACCACATCCAGCATGCTGGTCCGTGTCATACGCACCACCAATGCAATGGGACCGATGCCGATGCAGATGACCGGCATGATCCAGTGCTTCCAGGTCGATAGGCCAGACGCAGGCAGCAGCTGGAGATTCTGTGAGAAAATAATGACCCCCATCAGCGCCAGCCAGAAGTTGGGCATGGCCGCAAAAAACGTCGCCAGGATCGTAGTCACATAGTCCAGAATCGAATACTGGCGCACAGCCGACAATATCCCGATAATCACCCCCAGTACGATGGTGATGAGGCTTCCATATATCCCCAGTAGCAAGGTGACGCCCAGCCGCTCTGCAATCATGTTTTTCACCGGCCGCAGCGTAGAATAAGATTCACCAAAATCCAGGCGGGTGGCCAGGTCCACGACGTATTCCACGTACCTGACCACAAAGGGGTGGTTAAGTCCCATCTCCTCCCGCCGCTGTTGATAGAGTTCCTCCGTATAGTTGGCGCCCAGCGAGTTCAACGCGGGATCGCCCGGCATGAGGTCGTTGATGGTAAAAATAATCAGCAGTATTCCCAATATTGTCGGAATCATCCAAAGTAGCCGCTTGACTATATACTTCAGCATAGGACCCCTCCTCATATCTTTCTCAATTGAACCTATCCTTCCTGGATATGCTCAACTCAATATGGCCAAGGCGGATCATCGCAAACGGTGATCCGCCTTGAGCCTGCGATTTCAATTGTTGAGTTTTGCTTATGCCAGCTTGATGTTGCCCAGGCAATCGTAGCCGATATTCAGCATCTCAAACGACTCGATCCGGCTGTTGAAGCACCAGGCCTCATTCACCTCACAAATCGGAGGCATCCAATAATTCTCATAGAGCCAGTCATCCAACTCTCTAAATGCCTGGTCGCGGACATCCTGATCTGCACTGCCCAAAGTCTCTTCCACCAGGGCAACATATTCGGGGTCAGAAATGGCCCGGTCCACAAACAAGCCATTATAGGTAGCGCTGATGATCTGCCAGATGTCGCGGCTGTTATTAGCTCCATTGGGCTGGATTAAGGCCAAGTCATTGGCGCCGACGAAATAATACTCAGGCAGAGCTGTGCCTAGTTCGACAGAAGTGCAGTTCACAGTGATCCCGACTTCTTCCAGGTATCCCATGACGGCCTCCATGATTCGTACCTGGGTGGTCTGGTTGACGGCCACATACTCCAGGACGATCTCTCCGTCCTCATACCCGGCATCGGCCAGAATCTGTCTGGCCAGATCTGGATCATATGTATAGCCCTCGTGCTCCGAATAGGCCGTGGTGGTGGCCGCCCAGTGGCTGTATGCAGGGGCCGAGAGGGAACCAAACGCGATATCGCCAACGTCTGTCCAGTCAATAGCATGGCAGATCGCCCGGCGGACTTCGATATCAGCCAAGTACTCGTTGTTCTCATTCATCACCAATGCTGGCACTGCATTGGTGTCAGCCATCATGAGCGTTCCTTCCACTGTGCCATTCTGGAGCGCAGTCACCTGGGTATCATCCAGGCCCAGAACCGCATCGATCACACCGTTTTGATAATCCACCCACATGGTGTTGGCGTCAGAATAATACCTGACTGTGATCTCCGTACAGTCAAATGTCTTGGATGTGTCCCAATAATCCTCCCGCAGAGCATAGGTGACAGAAGAACCATTGACCGTCTCCTTTACAGTGTATGGGCCGGAACCATCCGGGCCATTCCACCAAATCTCGTCATTATCCGCATGCTCCGCCACAAACTCATCTTCCAGAATTGGAATCATGATTTCCGCCAAGGCTCCGCCATAGACATCGTAATACTTCAAATAAATGGTCTTGCCGTCTTCCGTAACATAGGAGTTGTCCCAGTCAATGAAACCATCCCATTTGCCGGAGTTCTGATTGCCGCATTCGATGTTGTACATAAAGGTGGCCCAGATATCATTGGCATCCAATTCCTTACCACTGGCAAAGGTGATCCCATCTTTCACGGTGATTCGCAGCGTGGTATCATCCTCCCAGCCCCAGTCATCGGAAACAGGGGAATAGTATCCGCCGTTTTCCTTGTCCACATCAAAAAGTACCGAGTAGAGCATATAGTAGCTAAAAGAATCGCACTGGTTGGCTCCAGCAGGGTTGAAATAGAGGTAGCTGTTGGTCGTACCCACCGCCACTGTGGTGTCTGCCTCTCCTTTCCCCGTTTCGCTGGGGCTGTTGGAAGTTCCGGAGGGCTCATCTGATGTACAGGCTGATAAAGATATTGCCATCATCAAAGCAAGTAAGAAGGCAAATGTTCTCGTCCATTTCAGTTTCATTATGGTACAGTCCTCCTTTTCGATATGGCCAGCATCCCCAGCTGTAAAATAACTATATTTCATCTGTTTTCAGCTCGAAAAGCTGTGCCTTATGCATAAAAGAATATCGGCCGCTTCCCTATTTGTCAAGCCGCACAAAAAAGGGCGTCCCAGATTGATAAAGCAAATTTATCAATCTGGGACGCCCTTTAATCCTCCTGTTATCCGTTGCAGAAGAGAACTTTTGCCGCCTCCCTGGCTGTCCGCAATTCCGGGCAATCCGAGTCTTTGTTCCAGGCCAGCGTCAATACAGGCCCCAGTCCATATCCATTTTCCGGTTTTGTACTGTCCCGGATAGGGATGTATTTCAGACCGGCAACACTCAGGTCATCAATGACGGGCAGGCAGGCCACCCCTCGGCCTGATTTGACCATGGCAATCACCGATTCCATATCCCGTAGGATAATCTCCTGATTGTCACGGATATCTGCGCCTGGTCCCATCCTGCCAAACCCTTCAATCATCCGCATCCCTTCACATGCGAACACTTCTTCCCTTTCGATCTCGTATTCCTCCACATATTCTCTGTTCGCATATGGGTGCTGTTCCGAAATTACCAGTTTTCTGGCCCACCGGCCCAAGGTCAAACTGCTTACATAATCCGGCGGGTTGGGGTATGGATCAAAAAAAAGCACCATGTCCACATCGCCATTATGCAACCGTTCAAACAGATCATACTCCGGTTCCACCAGTTCAAGGACGAAATCAATGGTTGTGTGGGCGTGGGCCAGACAGTCCAATAACTTTTTGAATGCATTGCCAAAACAAATCCTGGAATATCCGATGGTAAACGTCTTTTTTACCCCACGCATCTTTGCTTTTTTGCAGGCGGCATCCAGCTGCTTCAACAACGGGGCAACATCCATATAAAAATTGTGCCCTGCCGGTGTCAGCTTAACACTGCGGGTAGAGCGCTCAAACAGTTTGACCCCCAGCTCTTTCTCCATATTTTTGATTTGGTAGGTCACTGCAGCTTGGGCGACATAATACTGTTCAGCCACCCTGCTGAAATTCCGAAGCTCGGCTAGCGCCACAAAATACCGAAGTCCTGTTAGTGTCATAATTCACCTGCTTCTTTCTCCTGAAAGTCCCACTCTAAATTTCATATCATATATTTTTATCATATATCAAAATATTGTATAAATCAATCCTATAAATTTCATTCTTTTTTGTTCGAAATATACTTCATAACACACTCAGATGCCAGAAGCCCTCTGCCACAATTGGGATGGTCGACTCGTCTTCCACAACGTTCCCCGTAAATCATACATAATGACAACGCAGACGAAGCGCCTTTAAGTGCGTGTCCATACCATAGTCAAATTCTCTTGTCCATTTTCTTGGGTACAGGTCAATTTCCCGTATGGGTCAGAATCTGGGTCAGGCGTGTCTGGCCTAAAAATCTTTTCTGCCATATGGATCACGAAGTCTCACTCGTCTTCGTCGGCCTTTGCGAAATCAATATGATACCGTTTACAGGTTCTCTGAAAATGCGGGATATAGGCCAAATCATCTTGGCTGGGAACCGCGACCATAGGAGTCCGATCCAGCTAAGTCATCCAGTCTTGCAAACTTTTCCCATAACGTCATGATTCCTCCTTCAAAAATTGTGCCAACAAATCACCGACGCATCTCCATCGATCAGAAGCAAAAAAACGGCTCTCTGCGGCTGAAGGGAATAGCACCGAAATCCCGGATATAGCGTTCCCGAATCTCCGGTGTCTTCGCTTTCAGATACATCATGCCACCGTAACCAGCATCCACAGACAGCTGGACTCCAAAGGCCACCAATGCCGCGCCGATGCCGCGATACTTTCGCTGTACGGCGCGTTCTCCAAATATTCCACATAGACCAGAAATCCCTGCGGCATATCGCGGTAGGCTCCAAGGGCAACCAATTCACCGGTAGCCGCAATCTTTAGCGCACATTTCTGTAACAATGGATCTTGGATATATTCCGACATCCAACTGGTCTGTTGCTTGCCCCGGATCGTGAGGCGGAGGTCTGCCCCAGTAGCTAGAAAAATCTCCGCCGGAACTTCGTTCCCGCCTTTAAGGTCGGTCTCATACTATTGGGGTACACCTCACCACAACCCAGTCTATGTTTTTTATATATCTATCAAAAGTAGATGAAAGCAAGGGGTGCCCCTGGTCAGGTATGTTCAACGAAATCGTGGCAGAAGGTTCTGGAAAATGCCTCACCCTGACAGTTAAGAATGAAATAGATACGATACACCATGAAATCAATTTTCAGGGAAAAAAGGAACTGTTTTCTTGTGGTCATGCTAAAAAAATGATATATTGATTATAAGTATTACAATATGCCCCTTTGAACCCAGTCGCAAGGCAGCCCGAAATACTTATAAAGCTGCAGGAAGACACACTACAACACCCATGCCAAAATCGAATCCTGCAAGATCACTATCATATGAAGGTGTTTCGGGAGAGATAACGCATCTGAAAGGGGACTATTTGATCACGTTCCCTTGTATGGCACGTTCAAGCAAAAGTCCAGAATATAGGATGCAATATCAGATAAAATGTCAACATCCTAACAAAAGAAAACAGATGGAGCTGGCGTAATGGATAAACTTCGTTATCTCGCACATGTGGCAGAAGATGGCCGGGAGCAAACCGTATTGGCGCATCTGGAAGGTACTGCGGCACTGTGCGCCGCCTTTGCAGCAGGATTTGATGCCGGAGAACAGGGGCGCTTGGCCGGACTGGCCCACGACATTGGGAAATACTCCGATACCTTCCAGCGGCGGATCCGTGGTTCACCGGAACAGGTGGACCATGCCACTGCCGGTGCCTTTGAGTGCATGAAGCTGGGGCAGCCCCTGGCCGCCTTCGCTGTGGCGGGGCACCACGGCGGCCTGCCTGACGGCGGAGGCCGAGGGGACAGCTCAGATCAGGGTACCTTCTTTGGCCGCATGAGCAGGGCCGCACAGGGTAAGCTGGTCGATTACAGTGCCTGGAGCAGGGAGCTATCCCTTCCCTCCACAGCTGTTCCAAGCAGCGCGGTGGACAAGCTAGCGGGAATGTTTTTCACCCGGATGCTGTTCTCCTGCCTTGTGGATGCGGACTACACCGACACGGGCGAATTTATGGAGGGTCAAACTTTTGGCATTGGTGAAACGGCGTCCATAGAAGAGCTTTGGGCGCGGCTCCAGTCCTACATATCCGGCTGGTTCCCGCCAAAAGGGGAGCTGAACGCCAAACGCTGCGCCATCCTGGAACAGTGCATCCGGCAAGGGCAGGAACGAAAACCGGGCCTGTATACCTTGACCGTGCCCACCGGAGGGGGCAAGACCGTGGCCTCTCTGGCCTTCGCCCTGGCACAGGCAAAGGCCAGGGGGATGAAACGGGTGGTATACGTCATTCCGTATACCTCCATCATCGAGCAGACTGCCGATACCTTCCGAACCATCTTAGGGCCTGAAAACGTGCTGGAGCACCACTCCGGCATCCAGTTCGACCTACCTGAGGATGGGGTGTCCACCCCGGAGACCGAGCGGCTGACCCGGGCTGCCGAGACCTGGGATATGCCGGTGGTGGTGACCACTGCAGTGCAGTTTTTTGAGTCGCTCTTTTCCAACATGCCCTCCCAATGCCGCAAGCTGCATAACCTGGCCCAAAGCGTGATCATTTTTGACGAGGCCCAGATGCTCCCGGTGCCCTACCTGCGCCCCTGCGTCTGGGCCATCGCCCAGCTGGTCAAGGACTACGGCGCATCCGCCGTTCTGTGTACGGCCACCCAGCCTGCCCTCTCCCCTCTCTTTCAGGAATTTGCCCCAGAACTGCCTATGGAGGAGTTGTGTCCTATAAAGCCGGAGGAATGGGACGCCTTCCGCCGGGTGACGTTTCGGAAGGTAGGAAAGCTGTCTCACGAGGAACTGGCGATGAAACTCCAGGAAAAGGGGCAGGTCCTGTGCGTGGTCAACACCAGGGCGGCCGCCCAGGAGATATTCCAAAGGCTCACAGGCGAGGGAAATTTCCACCTCTCCACTCTCATGTATCCCGCCCACAGGCGGGCGGTCCTGGATGAAGTGCGTCGGCGGCTCAGAGAAGGTCTCCCGTGCCGGGTGGTGTCCACCTCTCTCATCGAGGCCGGGGTGGACGTGGACTTCCCGGCGGTGTACCGGGATGAGGCGGGGCTGGACTCCATCCTCCAGGCCGCTGGGCGGTGCAACCGGGAGGGCAAGCGCCCTCCGGAGGACAGCATCGTCACCATCTTTCAGGGAGAAGATCCACCTCCCCGTCTGTTTGAGACCTCCATCGGCGCCGGGAAGATCGTCCTGGATCACTGCCAGGACGTCAGTTCCCGAGCGGCCATACACACCTATTTCTCCACGTTGCTGGATTTGAAAGGCGCGGAAGCTCAGGATGCCCACCACATCCTGCCGCTGATGGAATCGGAGTTCTTCCCCTTCCGCACTGTGGCGGAGCGGTTCCATCTGATTGAAAGCCCCACCACAACCGTGTACCTTCCTCTGGAGGAGGGCGCCGGACTTGTGGAATTGCTGCGGAGCGGTCAATACAGCCGCACACTGTACCGCCGCCTGGGGCAATACGGCGTGTCGGTCTATCCGCAGCATTTAGCGGCATTGGAGCAGGCAGGGGCGCTGGAGCATCTGGAGGACGGCTCCGTGGTCCTGCGGGATATTGGGCTGTATACACAGACTACCGGGCTGACTCTGGAGCCCAGCGGTGGAAATGCCCTGTTCATCGGATAGGCCGGAGAATCCATTGAAATACCTATACCAAAATCTGTCTATGGAGCGGTACGCTGCTCCACCCTTCCACAAACGAAAGAAAGGAGTGCATGCTGATGCCCATCTCTTTGGAGGTCTGGGGGGACTACGCCCTCTTCACCAGACCGGAGATGAAGGTGGAACGGGTCAGCTATGATGTCATGACCCCTTCGGCAGCCCGGGGGCTGATCGAGGCAATTTACTGGCATCCGGGGCTGCGGTGGGTGATCGACTGCATCCACGTGTGCGCGCCGATCCGGTTCACCAATCTGCGGCGCAATGAGGTGAAGTCCACTCTCTCCGCCCGGTCTGTCCGCACCGTCATGGAACGCGGGACCGGAGAGCTGTATCTCTGTACTGCCAACGACATCCAGCAGCGGGCGGCGCTGCTGCTGCGGGATGTGCACTATGTCATTGAGGCCCATTTTGATGTGACGGACAAAGCCGCTCCCGGGGATAACCCGGGCAAGTTCCAGGACATTGTCAAGCGCCGCATCCAGCGGGGGCAGTTCTATCATCAGCCCTGCTTCGGCTGCCGGGAATTTCCCGCCCAGTTCCGTTGGTGCGAGGAGCCGCCGCCCTGTCCGGAGGAGCTGAAAGGGCCAAGGGATCTGGGCTGGATGCTGTATGACATGGATTACACGAACCCGGAGGATATCCGCCCCCTGTTCTTCCGGGCGTCTCTGGAAGACGGCGTCCTGCGGGTCCCTGGTCGGAACAGCAGGGAGGTGCGGGGATGATCTTACAGGCGCTGACCGACTACTACCGGGTACTGGAACAGGCCGGGAAGATCGACGCCCCCGGCTGGGCGCCGGTGAAGGTGTCCTATGCGCTGCTGCTCTCGGAAAACGGCACGCTGGAGCAGGTGATTGACATTCAGACGGAACAGCCGCGGGGAAAGAAGATGGTTTCCGCGCCGCAGATCCTCTCCCTCCCCGCGCCTGTGAAACGAACGGTGGGAGTGGCCGCCAACTTCCTCTGCGACAACGCCGGTTATCTGCTGGGGATCGACAGCAAGGGCAAGCCCCAGCGGACGCGGGAGTGCTTTGAAGCCAGCAGATCGCTGCACGAACAGCTGCTGGCGGGTGTAGACTCCCCCGCCGCCCGGGCAGTCGCCGCTTTCTTCCGCTCTTGGGACCCCGAGACAGCCCGGGAACACCCCGCTCTGGCGGAGCATCTGGAGGATATTCTCTCCGGCGGCAACCTGATCTTCCGCACCCTGGACGGCTATGTCCACAGGGACCCCGCCGTCCGGAGGGCCTGGGACGCGTTTTATCAGGCCGAGGGGGATGGTCCTCAGGGGATCTGCTTGGTCACCGGGCAGCCGGGACCGGTGGAAAGCGTCCACCCCGCCATCAAAAATGTGGCGGGTGCCCAGTCCAGCGGAGCGGCCCTGGTGTCCTTCAACGCCCCGGCCTTCTGCTCCTACGGAAAGGAGCAGAACCTCAACGCTCCCACCGGCAAGTATGCGGCATTTGCATATACCTCTGCATTGAACGCACTCCTGGCCGACCGGGAACACGTCTTTCGCGTGGGCGATGCTACCGTCGTCTGCTGGGCCAGAAGCGGAGAGCGGGGATATCAGGACGTCTTTCAGATGTTTTTCTCCGATTTCTATGACGAAACGGACCTGAAAGGGCTGGTCGGCGCCTTGTGTCAGGGCAATCCGGTGGTCTACGACGAGACAAAACTGGACCCCAGCATGGACTTTTACATCCTGGGCCTGTCTCCCAATTCCGCCCGCCTGTCGGTGCGGTTTTTCCTCCACAATACGTTCGGCGGGTTTC
>URQA01000021.1 GCA_900549885.1 uncultured Eubacteriales bacterium
CATCGCCAAGCCCAAAGCCCAGCGCATCGCGCCGCCGTCCGTCAAGGAGGCGCGCCTGCTGTACGACGCGGCGGCCCCGCATATCCAGCGGGTCATCGTGCTCGGCATGGCGACCGGGGCGCGCATAGGCCCGAGCGAGCTTTTCCGGCTCCGCTGGTCCGATGTGGACGTCGGAACGGGCGTGATCAGGATGCCGAACGCGCACAAGGGGGCGGGGGAGGAATCCCGCGACGTGCCGATCCGGGACGACGTGCTTGGCCTGCTCAGGCGGTGGCACGAGGAGGACAGGCAGACCGGGTGCGCCTATGTCATTGCCTATAAAGGGCGCCCCGTCCGGAGCATTTCCAGCGGCTGGCACAACGCCCTGCGCCGGGCGGGCATCGCCGGCAGCCAGGTGACGGTGGAGGGGCTGGAAAGCGCCTCTGCTCCGGCGGACGACCTGCTGCTGTTCACCACCCAGACCTGCCCCAACTGCCGCCAGGCGGAGCGGCTGCTCCAGCAGGCTGGCCTGCCTTACCAGAAGGTGCTGGCGGAGGAGCACCCGGAGCTGACCACCCGTTACGGTGTGCGCCAGGCGCCCACTCTGGTGGCCATCACCGGCGGCGAGGCAGTCAAGGCTGTGGGTCTGGGTCCGGTGAAAAAGTTTATTGAGGACAACCGCCCCGCTGAGGTGGGATAAAAAACGGCGCTGTGCCGCATACTGGAAGACAGATGGGAAAATGGCCCCGGGTGCCGGGGCCGTTTTCTGTCCCAGTGGCATCCGCTCTTGGATAGGAGGAATGAAGGATGTATGATATCATTGTGGCGGGGGGCGGCCCTGCGGGGCTGACCGCCGCGCTGTATGCCGCCCGGGCGGGCCGGTCGGTATTGGTGTTGGAACAGACCGCCCCCGGCGGGCAGATTGTCTATTCCCCTCTGGTGGAGAACTATCCAGGCCTGCCCGGCATGAGCGGCGCCCAATTTTCCCAACAGCTGGCCGACCAGGTGGAGGCTCTTGGGGTGGAGCTGGAATATGCCGCCGTGCGGGGATTCCATCCCGGCCAAGGAGGCTATGTGGTGGATACCGAGGACGGAGAGCGGATGGGTCGGGCTTTGGTGCTTGCCCCTGGGGCGGACCACCGGCACCTGGGCCTGCCTGGAGAGGAGGCGCTCACCGGGCAGGGCGTGTCTTACTGTGCGGTATGCGATGGGCCCTTTTACCGGGGAAAGAGCGTGGCCGTGGTGGGAGGCGGAGATACCGCCCTCCAGGACGCGCTGTTCTTGTCCGGAGTCTGCCAGCAGGTGACGCTGGTCCACCGCAGGGAGCAGTTCCGGGGAGAATACCGTCTGGTCCGGCGGCTGGAGGAGCGCAGCAATGTGGAGTTTCTGCTGGGCTGGGCGCCGGAGAGTTTTCTGCGGAAGGATGGGGCTTTTGCCGGGCTGGCCCTGCGCCGGGCCGGCGGAGAGGAACACCAGGTGCTCGAGGTGGACGGCGTGTTTATCGCTGTGGGGCAGCAGCCGGGGACCGGACCATTTTCCAACCAGGTGGAGTTGAATCAAGAGGGCTATTTTGCCGCTGGAGAGGACTGCCGCACCAAGCTGCCTGGGGTGTTTGTAGCCGGAGACAGCCGGGCTAAGGCGGTCCGCCAGCTGACCACTGCTGTGGGAGACGGCGCGGTGGCTGGTCTGGCTGCGGCGCGGTATGTGGAGGATTTGGAGGGGTGAGGCCCCTTGACCTTTGAGCCTGCCGCCGGCGGGGGCGGCGACTGTAGCACTATCCTTTAGAACTTTCCGCTTTTCGCGGAAAGTTCTTTTTTCAAAAACGGTTGTTTTCCCCCCTAGGGCTGGTGTATGATAGGGACTGTTCCCTCTCCGCCTGCCTGGCGCAGAGTGCATGTTGAGAAGAATGGGATTTAGGAGGGCCTTGTCATGTTGGAGCGGATGCTGCGCACCTTTGTTCCCAACTATACACAAACTGGAGACCCCGCAGTACGGGAGCGGTATGGCGTATTGGCCGGGGCGGTGGGTATCCTGCTGAATTTATTGCTGTTTGCCGGAAAGCTGCTGGCGGGAATCGTCACCGGGGCCATCTCGGTGACGGCCGACGCCTTCAATAACCTGTCCGACGCAGCCTCGTCGGTGGTTACCTTGGCGGGCTTCCGCCTGGCTGGGCAGAAGGCGGACGCCCACCATCCCTTTGGCCACGGACGGATGGAGTATTTGGCTGGACTGCTGGTTTCCCTGATGATTTTATTGGTGGGAGTGGAGCTGGGGAAAAGCTCTATTGGCAAGATCCTTCACCCGGAGGAGACGGAGCTGACCGCCCTCACCGCGGGCATCCTGGCCTGCGCTGTGGCGGTGAAGCTGTGGATGGGGTGGTTTAACGGCGCGCTGGGAAAGCGCATCCAGTCCAACGCTTTGGCGGCCACCGCCGCCGACTCCCGATCCGACGCCCTGGCCACCGCCGTGGTACTGCTGGGCCTGGTCATTACCCACTTTACAAAGCTCCAGTTGGACGGCTGGCTGGGTCTGCTGGTAGCGGTGTTTATTCTGAAAGCAGGTTTCGGCGCGGCTAGGGATACTCTGGACCCTCTGCTGGGCAAGGCCCCGGAGCCGGACATGGTCAAGGCCATCGAGGATGTGATCTTAAGCCATCGGCAGGTGGTGGGCATCCACGATCTGGTGATCCACGACTATGGCCCGGGCCGGCGGATGATGAGCGTCCACGCGGAGGTGGCCGCCGACGCGGATATTCTGGAGGTCCACGACGTCATCGACCACATTGAGCGGGAGCTGGGCCGGAAATTCAACATCGAAGCGGTCATTCACATGGACCCCATTCAGATCGGCAATCCCACGGTGGACCGTCTGCGGGAGCTGGCCGCGAAGCTGGCCGCGGAGATTGACCCGTCCATCACCATCCACGACTTCCGCATCACCGCCGGTCCGCTGCATACCAACCTGATCTTCGATGTGGTAGTGCCTTATGATGTGAAATTATCCGATGAAGAGGTTATAAACAGGCTGAAAGAAAAGCTGCGGCAGCAGGATGAAACCTACACCGCTGTAATCCAGGTGGACCACAGCTATGTACTCTGAGGGAAAATGAGGAAGAAAGCCCCCGAAATTTACAGTTTATCTATACAAATCTCGGGAATGGCGTTATAATCTTTAACATGGAACCGTCTGTGTTTTACATCACGATAAAGGGGTGCCGCTTATGCCGATCAAGGTTTTGATCGTGGAGGACGACAAGAATATCGCTGACCTGCTGCGCATCTATTTGGAGAAGGAGCAGATGGAGTGTGAGCTGGCCGGAGACGGCCTGGTGGGGGTAGAGAAGTTTCGCCAATTCCAGCCTGACTTGGTGCTGTTGGACATCATGCTGCCCGGGATGGACGGCTGGGCAGTGTGCCGGAAAATCCGGGAAACCTCCAAGACGCCGGTTATCATGCTCACAGCCAAGGGAGAGCTGGAGGACAAGGTTTCCGGTCTGGAAATGGGAGCGGACGACTATATTACCAAGCCCTTTGAGATGAAGGAGGTTCTGGCCCGCATCCATGCTGTGCTTCGCCGGACCGGAGAAGAGGGGCCGAGCGCGGAGAAGAAGCTGACCTTCGATAAGCTGGTAGTGAATTTGGATTCCTACGAACTGATTGTGGACGGCAAGCGGGTGGATACTCCGCCCAAGGAGCTGGAGCTTTTGTACCACTTGGCCTCCGCCCCCAACCGGGTGTTCACCCGCAACCAATTATTAGACGAGGTGTGGGGATTTGATTACTTTGGAGACAGCCGGACCGTAGACGTACATATCAAGCGCCTGAGGGAGAAGCTGGAGGGCGTGTCCGATCAGTGGTCGCTGAAAACCGTGTGGGGTGTGGGCTATAAGTTTGAGGTAGCCGATTCATGAGGCTTGGCCCGCCGCGCCATGACAGGGAGGTGGAGGCATGAAGACAATGTACGGCCGGCAGTTTGCCACCATGACGGTGATGGTGTTGCTGTCCTTCCTGATGCTGGGCGCCTCCTTCGCCACCCTGAGCTATCAATATACCATCCAAGAGAAGCGGGACGCCATGAGCCGCAGTGCAAATATCATCGCTTCCTATACCTCCAGCTACATCAACGCCAATGGAGAGTACTCCTGGCAGGAGAAGGACTTTCAGGCGCAGCTGAACGTCCTGGCGCTGGTGACGGATACCCACGCCATGATCAGCACTGCCCAGGGTGTGGTGGTCTATGCCACTGATGGTGTCAACGAGCTGATGGAGCTAGAGAGCCGGTCTGTGCCGGACCAGATTGTATCCTCTGTGGTGGAAGGATCCTTCGCCGGGGCTACCAACCTGGGCGGGATGTATGAGAGGCCCCGCTATCTGGTAGGCCTGCCGATTACCACGGGAAATTTCCTGCAAGGCCTAGTGCTGGTTTCCTGTGAGGCGTCGGAGATCAGCGGTATGTGGCAGGATCTGTCCGCCATTTTTCTGGTGACCGCTGGAGCGGTGGTCCTGATTGCGGCCATCATCAGCTCGGTGACCAGCCTGCACCAGTCCCAGCCCATCAAAGAAATTGCCGCCGCAGCCCGTCAATTCGGCCACGGGGAGCTGGACGTGCGGGTTAACGTGGGCAAGCGGAAGGACGAGGTGGGAGAGCTTGCGGAGGCGTTCAACGCCATGGCCGACTCCCTGGCAAGGAGCGAGCAGCGCCGCAGCGAGTTCGTGGCCAATGTCTCCCACGAACTCAAGACCCCTATGACCACCATCGCCGGCTTTGCCGACGGAATTCTGGACGGCACGATTCCGCCAGAGAAGGAAAAGGAGTATCTCAAGATTATCTCATCGGAGACCCGGCGGCTATCCCGGCTGGTGCGGTCTATGCTGGATCTGTCCCGGCTCCAGTCCGACGAGCGGCTGGCCCAGCAGCAGTTTGATGTCAGCGAGACTCTGGTGCGCACTTTGGTGAGTCTGGAGAGCAAGGTCAACGGAAAGGCTTTGGAAGTGGATACCCAGCTGCCCGATGAGCCGGTCCAGGTCTGGGGCGACCAGGATGCCATTACCCAGGTATGCTACAATCTGCTGGACAATGCCATCAAGTTCTCACGCCAGGGAGGGACGCTGGGAATCTCGGTGACGACCAAGGGCGCGAAAGCCTATGTGTCCATCCGTGATGAGGGAGAGACCATCCCGCCGGAAGAGGTGTCCCTGATTTTTGACCGCTTTCACAAGACAGACCACTCCCGCAGCGAGGACCGGGACGGTGTGGGATTGGGGCTGTATATTGTCAAAACCATTCTGAATAGCCACAAGGAGAACATCACCTGTGAAAGCCAGGATGGCAAGACGACCTTTACGTTTACACTCACCAGAGCATGAACCTCGAAAGGCTTCGCGTTCGTCATGCATGTTCCCCAAAACGCTTCTATGGAACAAATTGTTTTGGAAAACCCATTTTCCAAGGGTGCCAGCCATAGTAGAATGTTCCCTATCCCGGAGACGTAGTCCTGGGAATAGGGCAGAAGGGCTGTTTCAGCTCAAGTGAAGGAGGACCACCCCTGTGGACAATTACCTATCCCACCGCTGGCCCCAAGGCGCTCTGGTGACGCAGCGTCCGGAAAAGGCCCGGCAAAAAAAGAAAAAACGCCGGGTGCTACGAACCCTGGCGGTGTGCCTGCTGCTGGCGGCGCTGCTGGTCGGGCTGATGGCGGCGGGCTGGTTTCTTGCCCAGAAGGCCTTGGAACAGTGGGCGGCGGACTTAGGGCGGCCGGAACAAAGCGCACCGGCATGGCCTGAGCCCACGCAGGAGGAAACTCCGGAACTAAGTATCCCCCGGGCAGAGGTGGGCCTTGGAGTGACGCTGGAGCTGGATGAAACACGGCTTTCCGCCCTGCCGGCCCAGGAGATCTATCAACAGGTGCTGCCCTCGGTGGTCAGTGTGGTCACTCATATGTCCTCCGGGCAGGGCTATGGGGCCGGCTCGGGCGTTATCATGCGGGAGGACGGCTATATCCTGACCAATTACCATGTGATCGAGGGGGGCGATGCAGTCAAGATCATGCTGTTGTCTGATGGCGCCACTTACGATGCCCAACTGGTGGGCTATGACGAGTCGTTGGACATCGCCGTGCTAAAGATCGACGCCGAGGGGCTGACCGCGGCCCAATTTGGCGACTCCGACCTCCTGGAGATCGGGGACGCAGCTTACGCCATCGGCAATCCCATGGGTTATCTCTATGGCACTATGACGGACGGCATCATCTCAGCCCTGCATGTAGAGGTGGATGTGGACGGCAAGAGCATGAACCTTATCCAGACCTCTGCCGCTTTGAATTCCGGAAACTCTGGCGGCGCCTTGATCAACGAGCAGGGCCAGGTTGTAGGCATCACTGTGGCCAAGATCAGCGGGAAAGAGGATGAGGCACTGGTGGAGGGGCTGGGATTAGCTATACCCATCTCGGACGCAAGGCCATTCATCAACTATATTCTGGAGACTGGAGAGACCTGCCAGCCTGCCATCGGCATCACCTGCTCTGCGGCGGCGATGGATGGGACCGCGGGAGTGATGGTCCAGTCCGTGGAGCCGGACGGCCCGGCCAGGGAGGCAGGGCTGCAAAAGCTTGACCTGATTGTGGCGGGCAATGGGAAAGCGGTGGATTCTATCTACAGCCTGAAGCGGCTGATCAATGAGACGGGTGTGGGCGGCGTCATCTCCCTGACGGTTCTTCGGGAGGGAGAGCGGCTGGAGGTGACTTGCCATGTGGTGGATAGCGTTTGGCAATAGACGGGGGAAAATGGGGGGATGCCCATGGAACGGGATCGACTGATCGAGCTGCTGGCCCGGTCGGAGGGATATGTATCCGGCGAGAAGCTCAGCGGCGCGTTATCTGTCACCCGGGCGGCGGTGTGGAAGGAGATCTCCGCCTTGCGCCAGGCGGGATGGCCCATTGTCTCCGCCCCCCGGCTGGGCTACCGCCTGGAAGGAACGCCTCCCATTTTGTCTGGAGCGTATCTCTCTGGAAAGCTGTCCCAGGACAGCTTGTTTTCCGGTAAAATATTAGTGGAGGACCGTGTAGATTCCACGAATACCCGGCTGAAGGCCATGGCGGCCCAAGGGGCGGCCGAGGGGACGGTCCTGCTGGCCGAAGAGCAGAGCGGAGGCCGGGGCACCCGGGGCCGGTCCTTTTCCTCTCCCCGTGGGGAAGGGCTGTACTTGTCCTTGCTGCTGCGGCCAAAGGTAAAGCTGGAAGCGCTGTTTTCTCTTACCGGCTGGGCGGCGGTGGCGGTCCGCCGGGGCATTCAGGCAGCCTGCGGCGCGCAGCCTCAGATCAAGTGGCTGAACGACCTGTATCTGAACGGGAAAAAACTGGTGGGGATTCTCACGGAGCTGTCCCTGCTGGGGGAGAGCGGGGAACCGGACTTTGTGGTGGTAGGCATTGGCGTGAATGTTTCCCAGAGCGTTGCTGATTTTCAAGATCAGGGGTTGGAGGATGTGGCTGTCTCCCTGGCCATGGGGGGCTATGAGACGGAACGCAACACGCTGGCCGTGGGGATTCTGGAGGCATTTGAAGAACTTTACCGAAAGTTTCCCTGGGGGCAGCCCGAGTGCCTGGAGGAATACCGGTCCCACTGCATGACGTTGGGGCGGCGAGTGGCGTTCCAGGCGGGAGAGCAGACCCTGGAAGGCGTCGCCCTGTCAGTGGGAGAGGACTTTTCCCTGCTGGTGCGGGGAGAGGATGGCCGGGAGCACCGGGTGTCCTCTGGTACGGTCCGCCTGCTGTGATCCGATAAGAGGCCCTCCGACGGTATTTGCCGCCGGAGGGCCTCTTTCATGGCCATTCAGCTTTCCATATGCTTTCCCAGGAAGCCCGCCACAGTCTGAGCCAGCTTCAGCTCGGTTTCTCCCAGGCGGGTATTGTCGTCAGCTGACAAAAACAGCACGCATCCCAGCACATCCCCTTCGGAAAGAATGGGGACGGCAGTGACCACCCGGTACTTGTCCGAGTCCTCACAGACCGGCAGGCGCTCTCCCTTGGATTGCCAGCTTTGCCGGCCCTCCATCAGAGATTCCAGCCGGGTGGACAGCCGGCGTCCTGCCAGCTCCCGACGGGGAATACCGCCCACGGCGATGCAGCTGTCCCGGTCAGTGATGACGGCGATTTGTCCGGCGGTCCGGCTGAGGGCTTCGCAGAGCTGGTCAGCGAAGTCAGACACGCCGCCCAACTGGGAATATTTCTTAAAAATGACGCCCCCCTCACGGTCGGTATATATCTCCAAGGGGTCGCCCTCGCGAATGCGCATGGTGCGGCGGATCTCCTTGGGAATGACCACGCGGCCCAGGTCGTCGATCCTGCGCACGATACCAGTTGCTTTCATCACGATTCCTCCTGTGTTTATATTTCTCGCTGTTAGTATCCGCAGGAACTGGAACGATATGCAAAATCAGTCATGGGCTTTTCCTGGTAAAATTTGAAGTAGACTCTGATCAAACATGTTTTTTACACTGACTCAGCCCAGGAGCAAAAGCCGGACAGGAATAGGCCCGTAAGGATAAGGATGTTAAGAAAGACGTTTGATAAAGTGCGAATCAGATTGGTTTCATGGAGCTGGAGCGGAATTTAAATGAACGGAGACACAGAATGAAAAAGTTGAATCTTAAAAAGAGTATACCATGACCCTCTCTCCGTTGGTGTCGTATTCTCCATTAAAGTGGAAGCCAATCTGTTGATAAAGCTGGATTGCATGGGGATTATTTTCATATACACTAAGATATACAGTGTCCCTTTGATATTCTGTGCGTAGCTTGTCAAGCAGGGCAAGGACAGCCTGTTTCCCGTACCCTTTGCCCTGATACTTTTTATCAATCAGCAGCCGATCCAGCCATAGCTGCCCTGGAGCAGGTTCGGGGAAATACCCGTACATAGCAAAACCAATGAGCGTACTGCCGTCATAAATGCCAACAGGACGCCATAGCTTCAATTCGTCCGCTTCCTTCAAACATTCGCTTACGCTCTCAATAAAGCCGGATTGTTCTGAAAAAACCGACAAATCTTCGGCTTCTTTTCGATTTCTGTTATTTACCACTTCAAAATGCAGGAACTGATTTCTATTTAAATTCATCTTGTCTTCTCCAATTTTATGAGGTGAAAGTTAATTTCCTTCTCTGCGCTTTCGTAACAGAAAAGCGCAAATAGCCCTGTAATTATTAAATCTTCCACATTATTTTTTTGAAATTTGTTTTGTATAAGAGCGGTTCATCATTGCCTCCTGTTTTTCCCTTTTCAGTTCAATATACTGGAAATACCTGATAAAATAATTCCAGTCCCGATTGCAATAAGTGTTGCTTTTGCCAGCAATCCTTCTCGTCTGAAGAACAAAAATGTATAAACAAAAAAGAGTCTAAATAGTACCGTAGGGATATATCATATCCGAAAAATTGCTCTTTTCATCTTCACTTCCTTCTATCTGATAATCATAAATAAACAGTGTCAATGCTCCAGACTGACCCTTTGCCTCAAAGGTTTGGGTATGTTCTCCGCGCCGTGTCATTCCACGATGCTCATAAAATGGGTAATTACAGGTGGTATCTGTGAACAGGAAGAAGCTGCTGATCTGCTGACCCTTCATATAATCCTGCGCAGCCTCAAACAGCTTTTTTCCTAAACCCATTCCCCTGTATTTGGCATTGATCACAAAAAAAGCCACTTCTCCCTGATAATCAACCGGACTGTCTTTTAACAACTGATCGTCGATTTTCTCCACGTTAGAAAAGATTTTACTAATCATGCGGCTCTCTTTCGAGAAAAACAATGAGACAACCGAACCGAATAGGTTTAGGCGGAAGCGGAGAAGACATTTGTGATCCCGGCGGTTTTTCACCATGATAATTCCCACTGGGATTTTATCGACAAGCGCAACCTGTGTAAAGGTTTGATTGGTTAGGCAGCTATCTAGATAGGCCCTTGCCAACTTCCTTGCTGTTTTCTCAGAAGCAAATTTGTTATATTGCCATGTGTCCCGGATAATATCAATCAACGCCGGGCGGTCTGATCTCTGGTATTCTCTCAACACGATCTGCCCATTCATTTTGTTTTCTCCGTTTCTTCTTTCTAAAATCGTTTGTGGAATTTCCTGATACCTTTTCAGTACATAGTCCCGCTTCTTTGTGAACCACCGATATTCTGTGATTAAGCCGCCAACCGCAAACAATGCAACTGCAATCAAAAGGCTGTGCCGGAAGCCCGCCCATTCAAGGAACAGGTAGCTGATTCCGGACGAGAGCAGCGCGGCGGTCAAGTAAATGCCAATGGCATATCGCTCCACTTTTTGGGGCGGCAGCGTGAGAAAGAAATTGTCCCATCTATCGGAATTGAAGCCAAACTTTTTCCCTTTCAGCCAAACGAGAAGGAAAACCAAGCCTAAGCCAAGCCCCAAGCATAGGAGCCATTTTCCTATAATTACAGCTAATAAAATAATCAGCTTCAAAATCTGCTTACACCTCCAATCAATAGTGATAACGCTTCTTATGTTTTAAGAACATGGCCGCTGAAAGGATGATTGCCATGAACTCCGCGACGGGTGTTGCCAGCCAAATTCCTGTGACACCTAAGAGAGCCGGAAGGATCAGCATGGCAATTACCGTAAACACAAAGGTACGGGAAAACGCCAGAACCGCCGAAATGATCCCGTTGGAGAGTGCAGTAAACATTCCGCTTGCAAAAATATTGAAACCCACAAAAAGCAATGCCAGCGAACAAATTCGATTGCCGACAACCGCCAGATCATAGACCGGGTTTCCGGGATGGGTAAAGACGGACACCAAAGGTTCCGTAACAATCAGGGAAACAATCACGGTTACGGCTGCAATCGAACCGACAATCTTTAGGCTGGTACGGATCAGCTTTTTCAGCTTTTGATGATTCTGCTCCCCATAGTAGAAACTAATCATTGGGGCCACGCCGTAGGTATATCCGGCGTAGAGTGAGCCAACAAACGTCAGTACATAAGAGATAATCGTAATGGCGGCCACACCACTTTCTCCTACATATTTGAGCATTGCCCAGTTAAACATCAGCGTGACAATGCCGTTGACTAACGCGGCAGCCATTTCCGAACAGCCATTTGTGACGGCGTTTGCAAGCACTTTGAAGCGGCAGACAGGCTTCATAAAATGAAGCAGACTGTTTCTTTTCGTGAACACGAACAGGCCCACAATCGTGGTAATGGAATACCCTAATCCGGTTGCAATCGCCGCGCCGCCGATCCCCCAATGAAAGACGGCGATAAACAGATAGTCCATCGTAATATTTGTCACGCCGCCAGCGACAGAACAAATCAAGGAAAGGGTTGCCTTCCCCACCGCAATCATATACAGGGTAAAATTGTTCATTAACAGGATCGGTATGGTAAACAGCAGATAACGGTTTAAATACTCTTTACAGTAGCCGGAAACTTCTGCGGTCAGGGACATAGCATTGAACATTTTTCCCGTGAATAGATAGCCGATCCCACACATTACAAGGCCCGCTAGAACATTTACCAAAATTAAAAAAGTAAAGTCCTGTTTTGCTTCATCCGGTTTTCCTTCCCCCATCTTTTTCATAATGACCGCGCTGCCACCTGTGGCAAGCATAGTGGAAATGGCCGTCACCAGCGCGATGACCGGATACACCAGATTGATTGCGGACAAGGCGTTGGTTCCAATTAGATTTGATACAAACAGACCGTCTACCATCGTATAAAACGACATAAATACACTCATAGCAATCGTAGGGACTGCGAATTTCAGGATATTTTTTAAGGTGACGGGTTTGCTGTATGCAGTTGCGTTCTGCAAAAAATCCCCCCTATTTTCTTGCGGTTATCCTTGACACAGTTTATAATAAACCGTACAGTAACAGGACGGTCAAGGGGGTTTTGAAAAATGATGAGAAATAAAAGAATGTTGTTCACCATCGGGCAGTTTGCCGCCTTACACGGGATCAACAAGAAGACACTGATGTGGTATGATGAAATCGGATTATTTAAGCCTGTGAGCATCAATGCAGAAAATGGGTATCGGTTTTACAGCTACTACCAAAGCACAGAGCTTGAAACAATTCTACTGCTTCGGGACATGAAGGTGCCTATTAAGGATATTCAAAATTTTATGAAAAGCCGATCCGCTGAAAATATGGCGGAGCTTTTGGGAGATAAGATTGCAGAGCTGGATCGGGCCATACAGGACTTAAAAGCTGTGCGCTCCAAGCTGTGCACCCGCTATATGGATATGGACGAGCTATTAAAGCTGGATTTGTCTGAAATTTCTTTAATCCAGAAGGAGCCGCGTTATCTGGCAACTGTACTTACTTCGCCGGAAAAATCAATAGAAGATGAAATTGAGCTGATTATCACGCAAACACAAAAATACCACCTTCCCCGTATGTATCAGGCTTCTTACGGCTCTATGCTTTCGGTACAAAGCTTGTATGAACAGAAGTTTGAGGATTATTCCATGCTGTTTATTGAAGTGCCGAACCTGCAAAACAGAAAAGGACTGCATAAGCAGCCGGGGGGAACCTATCTGCGGGCGTTCTGCGTGGGAAATTGGGATAAGCTCCCGGCGCGCTATGAAGAAATCCTTGCATACGCCGGACGGAACCACTTACAGCTTTGCGGGTATGCCTATGAAATCGGGATTAATGAAATGGTGATTGATACCATTGACGATTATATTACGAAAATTGAAATTCCTGTTTTGATCGAAATTTAACGCTGGAAAAGCATCAAAGGGTGTAGCCAAGTTTGGATGTGCGTATGGCTTTTTCGTTTGCCGTACAGAAAGGATTGCCCTATATCACGCGGGGTAGATTTCCAGCACCGACCTCGCAGGACCTTAAACCCGGAAAAGCCGAGCGTTCCGGGTTTAAGGCAGGACTAGCCGTCCTACCAGCCAGCGAAATGACCGCTTGAAAGCAATGCTTTCAACGAAGATTACCGGGTATGCCTTTTAAAACTGCCCCAAAAACGCCTTACAGCGGTTTTGAGGGGAAAGGGGCATGTATTGAGCCACAGAGAACCTACCGTATCCACCGCCGCCCGCTTTCCAAAGGTTCTCGCCGGGGATCTGGAGGAGCGGGTCAGGCAGGCTCATCAGAGCGTTTCCATGCTCCTGCGCGGCTATGCCAAACTGGGGCTGAACAGGGAAGACCAGGCCCGTTAGCCTACCTCAATGCGGGACATCATCCATGAAGAAATTACCCATTCTGCAAGACAGCAGACCGACCGCACCGCCGCACTTTTGAACCGGCTAACCATCCTCCCGGCCAGCGGTTACTATGTAGCCTTTGCAAGAGGAAGCGGATCGGAACGGCTTCCAGAATCCAGATTCTTTGTGGATGGGTGCTTCGGCGTGACTTTCGGCTGCACGACCGATCCCGGTAGTGATGGCAGAGGTGGAGGCGGGCTGTGCGTCTACCTTTATGGTCAAGGACCACTCCCGTCTGGGCCGCAACTGGCTGGTGGTGGGCATCCTGCTGGAAGAAACCTTCGCCCAGTACCATACCCGCTATATCGTCACCGGCGAGGGCATGGACACCATCAACTGCCGGACTTATACTCCGCTTTTCAATGGCAAAAAGAGACGTTTGAACCCGCCAGACAAGATGCTCCGTTGAGCGATCGTTCAGGGGGACGGCAGGGCAAGCGTAGACCCACCAAACTGAGACAGCAGAATATCCTCTCCAGGCTGGTTTGCTGCAGGGGCTGCGGCTCACAGCACGATTTCTGCCAGTACGGGAGTTCATCCGGCGGATTGAGATACACGAGTGTTCCGGACCGTATATGAAAAAGCATTACACCCAGCAGGTCGATACTCACTTCAATTTCATCGGCTGGGCATGACAAAACGTCCCCAGGATGCCGCAACATCCTGGGGACGTTCTAAGAATGACAATACATCCCTATCCGGGTAGACGCTTGAGCCGTCCCTGCCCGGTTTTGAAATTAAGATATTCGGTCAGAAACAGGCAATATTGCTGTCAGTGCGGGACTCGGTGCCCCCCACCAGCACGCCGTTGTCCAGTCGGACAATCATCTGTCCCCGTCCAAAACTGGGGGTGGACAGGTCCACCCGGACCTGGTGGCCCCGCTGCTGAAGGAGCCGGGCCAGTTCGGGGTCAAAGCGGCTCTCCACTGTCACGGTGTTGTCCCGCATCCACTGCCACCGGGGAGCGTCCAGCGCCTGCTGAGGGTCCAGGTGAAAGTCCACATAGTTCATCACCACCTGGACGTGGCCCTGGGGCTGCATGTAGGCCCCCATGACCCCGAAGGGTCCCACAGGCGTGCCGTCGCCGCGAAGCAGAAAGCCCGGGATAATGGTATGGTAGCTGCGCTTGCCGGGCTTCAGACAGTTGGCGTCTTTGGGGTCCAGGGAGAAGTCGTGCCCCCGGTTCTGGAGAGACACGCCAGTGCCCGGCACCACGATGCCGGAGCCAAAGCCCATATAGTTGGACTGGATGTAGGAGACCATGTTGCCCTCCCCATCGGCGCAGCACAGATAGACGGTTCCGCTTTTGGGTGGGATGCCATGAGAATAGATCTGGGCAGTCCGGCCCATCTGGGCCGCCCGTTGGGCGCCGTAAGTAGGAGAGAGCAGTTGCCAGTAGTCCAATTCCATGTGGTCTGGGTCGGTGACATAGCGGAAGGCATCGGCAAAGGCCATCTTCATGGCCTCCAGCTGGCGATGATAGGTGTCCGCACAGTCCTTTTCCGGGAAAGAAAATTCTTTGAGGATGTTCAGCGCCATCAGAGCTACGATTCCCTGGCCGTTGGGCGGAATCTCGCACACCCGGTAGCCCCGGTAGTCCACCCAGATAGGTTCCACCCACCGGGCCTGGTAGGCAGCCAGATCCTCATAACGGAGGTAGCCGCCATATTGGCGGCTGGCGGCGTCGATCTTCCGGGCAATGTCCCCTGTGTAGAAAGCGGCCGCATTGGTCGCCCCGATGGCCTCCAGGGTATCGGCGTGGTAAGGCAGACGGATCAGGTCGCCTGCCCCATAGGGACGGCCGTCCGGAGCGAAGGTCCGGTACCACTCGTCAAAGGCGGCTCCGGTACAGGTCCGCTGATAGCTGGAAAGGGCGTTTTTCCACATGACGGCCAGATTGGGGGAGCAGGGATAGCCCTCCCGCGCGTAGCGCACTGCGGGGGCCAGGGCCTGGCTGAGCGGCAGGCGGCCGAAGCCTCTGGACAGCTCTGCCCAGGCCATGGGAGCGCCGGGCACAGTGACAGGGGTCCAGCCATGGACAGGCATCTTGCCGTTTTCGTCGTTTCCGTCCGCCAACACCTGCGAAATGGAGGCGGCCATAGGAGCCGGGCCGCTGGAGTTCAGGCCATACAGCCGTCCCTCCTTGGCCGACCACACCAGGGCGAAGGCGTCGGAGCCGATGCCGTTGGCGGTGGGTTCCACCACCGTCAATGCCGCAGCGGCGGCAACGGCAGCATCGATGGCGTTGCCGCCGGCGCGCAGAGCCTCCAACCCGGCAGCGGCGGCCTGGGGGCTGGAGCAGTTTACCATCCCGCCCCGGGCATAGATGGGATAACGCTGGGAGGGGTAGCGTTGATAAGTGGGGTCAAAGGGCGTGTACATGGGGGATCAGCCTCCTGAATGTTGATGGGGGACACAGCGGCAAATTGGTGCGATGCGCTGAATGTTGCGGACAGATATCAAAATGATACGAGCTTTGCCGGGAAATTGCAATACTGGATTTTCCCTTATGAAAATGGCAGAAGTAAGGTGCAGGCTGTCTCCTAGTCATGTTTATCCTTTGAGAAAATCCCCGCCGCCAGCCAGCGCCTGCTGGTAAAAATCCCAGAAGGCCCGGCCGGCTGCTGTGTCGCAGCCTCCTTCATTACAAACCAGAGCAATCCGACTGTAGAGAGAGGACTCGTCGATCGGGGCTGCGGACAGGCCAAGGTCTATAGCAGGCTGGCGCATGGTGTCCGGCGCCATAGCCACGCCCAGTCCGGCCCTGGCCATGGCCAGGCAGGTCCTGGCGCTGTCGTCATGGGCCACGATTCGGGGCTGGAGGCCATGGCGGTCAAAGGCTGCTTGGATGATAGGCTCCCAGCGCCGGTACAGCACTAGGGGGCAGGCCGCCAGCTGATCCAACGCCAGACCATGGTTTTCCACGCACAGATCCCAGCGGGCTGAGTCCCAGATGGCCAGCATGGGCTGGGAGGGGAGCATCTGGGTGAGAAAGCCGTGGGAGGGGAAAGGGGTGCGGACCAGCGCCAGGTCAATGACCCGGCGGCGCAGCCGCTCCAGCAGGGAATAGGTGTTGCTTTCATACAGAGCAAAATCCACACCGGGGTGCATCTGGCCGAAGGGGGCGATCCACCGCTGAACCGCCAGCTCGCTGACGCTGCTTACCAGGCCCAGGCGCAGGGTTCCGCCCTGGGTGTTCCGGCAGTCGGCCACCGCCTGCACCATGCCCTGCGCCATGGCCAGCAGGGCGGAACCCCGCTCATAGAGCACCTTGCCTTCCGGCGTCAGCTCCAGGGGACGGCTGTTCCGGCGGAACAGTTCGCAGCCCAGCTCCTGCTCCAGAAGCTGCATCTGCTTGCTCACCGGGGGCTGGGTCATGCCCAGCTTGTGGGCGGCCATGTTGATGCTGCCCTGGTCCACAACTTCAAGGAAATAGCGGATTTGCTTTAGGTCCATCCGATCACCTCTTGCTTTTTTGTATAAATAATATTCTAATTCAATGAATTGCATTTATCAAGAGGGGTGTTATAATAAAATGGAGAAAAGAAAGGGGCGTTGCCCATGAAAGAAAAGAAGCAGCGAGGTCTGCTCCGGTATTTAGATGGCTTTTGGAGGCAGAGCATCCTGGCGCCGCTGTTTAAGCTGCTGGAGGCGCTGTTTGACTTGCTGGTCCCTCTAGTCGTGGCGGAGATCATCAACGTGGGCATCAACCAGGGAGACACGGGGGTTATCCTGCGTTGCTGCGGCCTGCTGGTGCTGCTGGGAGTGGTGGGTTTGGCCTGCTCCATTACGGCCCAGTGGTTTGCAGCCCAGGCGGCCATCGGCTATGCCTCCGCCATGCGCCACGACCTGTTCCGGCACATCCAGACCTTGGACTTCTCTCAGGTAGACGTGTTGGGAGGCAGCACCCTTATCACCCGGCTGACCAGCGATATTAACCAGGTGCAGAACGGCCTGAATATGTTTTTGCGGCTGTTTATGCGCTCCCCCTTCATCGTCTTTGGCAGTGTGGTGCTGGCCTTTACCATTGACTGGAAGGTAGCTCTGGTGTTTGTGGTGACGGTACCGGTCCTCAGCCTGATTGTGTTCGGGCTCATGCGGCTGACCAGTCCCATGTACCGCAGAAATCAGGATCAGCTGGACAGCGTGCTCCGCCTGACCCGGGAGAACCTCACCGGGGTGCGGGTGGTGCGGGCCTTCGGGCAGGAGCAAGCGGAGGAGACGCGCTTTCGCCAGGAAAATCAGCGGCTGACGAACATGCAGCTGAAGGTAGGCCGCCTGTCCGCGCTGATGAATCCCATGACCTACGCGGTGGTGAATCTGGGGGTCGTGGCGGTGCTCTATGTGGGGGCGCGGCAGGTGGAAGGGGGCGTGCTGCTCAATGGAGATATTTACGCCCTGGTCAACTATATGAGCCAGATCCTGGTGGAATTGGTGAAGCTGGCAAACACGATTGTACTTACCACAAAGGCCATGGCCTGCGCGGGCCGTGTCAAGTCCATCCTGGCGGTGAAGCCACAGATGCGCTTTCCCGCGCAGAAGGTCTCCGTCCAGGGAGACGAGGCGGTGTCCTTCCGCCATGTGGGGCTGACCTACGCCGGAGCGGACGGGGAGAGCCTGCGGGACATCAGTTTTTCCCTCCGGAAAGGGCAGACCCTCGGCATCATCGGCGGCACGGGGAGCGGAAAGACCAGTGTGGTCCATCTGATCTCCCGCTTTTACGATGCCACCTCCGGCCAGGTAAGCCTGTTTGGACGGCCCATCGGGGACTATCCCAAGGACCAGGTGCGGGGCATGGTGGGAGTGGTTATGCAGCGTGCCCAGCTCTTTGCCGGCACCATCCGCTCCAACCTGCTGTGGGGCAACCGGGACGCTGCGGATCAGGAGCTGTGGGACGCGCTGGAGACCGCCCAGGCCGCGGACTTTGTTCGGGCTAAACCCCTTGGCCTGGATGAGCCGGTGGAGCAGGGCGGGCGGAGCCTGTCCGGAGGACAACGGCAGCGGCTGACCATCGCCCGGGCGCTGGTGAAGAAGCCCGACATTCTCATCCTGGATGACAGTGCCAGCGCCTTGGATTTCGCCACCGACGCTGCGCTGCGGAAGGCCCTGCGGGCGCTGCCGGGAGACCTGACGGTGGTCATCGTCAGCCAGCGGACGTCCAGCATCCAGCACGCGGACCAGATTTTGGTGCTGGATGATGGGCGGCAGGTGGGACTGGGCAGCCATGAGACGCTGCTGGACACCTGCCCGGTATATCGGGAAATTTATGAAAGCCAGTTCAAGAAAGGGGGGGAGGGAGCGTGAAGAGAACCAGCGCCGGCGCAAAGACCGCCACAAAACAAGTGCTGAAGCGGGTGCTGGGCTGCATCGGCCCCTACTGGATCTTTTTGGCCCTGAGTCTGGCGTTGGCCGCGGCCAGCGTGGGCACGCAGTTGCTGGTCCCCATTCTCACCGGAGAAGCCATTGATGTGATGCTGGGCGCGGGGCGGGTGGATTTTGCCGCCCTGGTCCGAATCGTGGCGGTCATCGCCATTTCCATTGCGGTCACCGCCCTGTCCCAGTGGGGAATGAACGAGTGCAACAACCGCATGGCCTTCTGTGTCAGCCGGGATCTGCGGAACATGGCCATCCAGAAGATCCAGGCGCTCCCTCTGCGGTATCTGGACGCCCATCCCACCGGCGACCTGGTCAGCCGGGTCATCGCGGATGTGGACGTGTTTTCCGACGGACTGCTGATGGGCTTTACCCAGCTGTTCAGCGGCGTGCTCACCATCGTGGGTACTTTGGGCTTCATGCTTTACATCAACGTCCCCATCACCTTGGTGGTGGTGGTCATCACACCTCTGAGCATCGTGACTGCGGCCTTTATCGCCCACAAAAGCGAGAAGCACTTCCGGCGGCAGAGCGAGGTGCGGGGGGAACAGACCGCCCTCATCAACGAGATGATCGAGGGGCAGAAGGTGGTCCAGGCCTTTCAGCAGGAGGACAACTGCCTGGACCGCTTTGACGAGATCAACGGCCGCCTTCAGGCGGCCAGTTTGAAGGCCGTCTTTTACAGCAGCCTGACCAACCCGGTCACCCGGTTTGTCAACGCCATGGTATATGCCGGAGTGGCCTTGGTGGGCGCGCTGTTCGCCGTCCAGGGGGGCATTACGGTGGGACAGCTGTCCAGCTTTTTGGGCTACGCAAACCAGTATACCAAGCCCTTTAATGAGATCTCCGGCGTGGTGACCGAGCTGCAGAACGCCCTGACCTGCGCCGGACGGCTGTTCCAGATGCTGGATGAACTGGAAGAGGACCCGGATGGGGCGGACGCATATGCACTGCCTGCCCAGGAGGTCACCGGGGCGGTAGAGCTGGCCCATGTGGACTTCCGGTACGATCCCAGCCGGCCTTTGATCGAGGATCTGAACATCTCCGTCCGGCCGGGCCAGCATGTGGCCATCGTGGGTCCCACCGGCTGCGGCAAGACCACGCTGATCAACCTGCTCATGCGCTTTTACGATGTGGACGCAGGTTCAATCTTCGTCAGCGGGCGGGACATCCGGAGCCTGAAGCGCCAGTCTCTCCGGGGCAGCTACGGCATGGTGCTTCAGGACACCTGGTTAAAGACCGGCACCATCCGGGAGAACATCGCGTACGGAAAACCGGACGCTACCGATGAAGAGATTGTGGCTGCCGCCAAGCTGGCCCATGCCCACAGCTTCATCCTGCGCCTGCCCGGCGGCTACGACAGCATGGTGACCGAGGACGGCGGCAATCTGAGCCAGGGACAGAAGCAGCTTTTGTGCATTGCCAGGGTAATGCTCTACCTGCCTCCCATGCTCATCCTGGACGAGGCTACCAGCAGCATTGACACCCGCACGGAACTGAAAATTCAAGACGCCTTTGCCCATATGACCGCTGGGCGCACCAGCTTTATCGTGGCCCACCGGCTGTCCACCGTTCGGGAGGCGGACGTAATCCTGGTGATGCGGGACGGGCGCATCGTGGAACAGGGAGACCATGAGACCCTCATGAAACAGAAAGGCTTTTACGCCGCGCTGTACAATAGTCAGTTTGAAGCTGGCTGAATGGACCAGTCAAAAAGCAGGATTCCAAAGAGACGGCTGTCCGATGGCGGATGTTCACGGTCAAAAGAAACGGCATGATATGTTACGCCATATCACGCCGTTTTTTTGATTGATCGTGTAGGAGAGTGATAAAATTGTAGAGTGCGGGCAGGATTTCCTTTTTCATGTTGTATGCATCCTGCTATGATATTTCTGAGGTGACCTTCAACATAGGAGACATATGATAGGTATAAGAGCAGCAAAAAAATGGAACGAAAAGGATGGAGAGACATTCATTTCGCTCTATTGTTTCAATGCTATAAAATCCTGATGACCAGGGGATATGCTAAGGAAACCTTGCCCTGATGCCGTTGCGCAAAGCAGAAGGTCCCGCTGTTTATATAGTCAGCGGCCAGGCCTTCTTTTGAAGCGCAGACTTACGAGCGGAAATAGCTCCGACGGAAAAACGGACAGGACTTGCTTTGTGGAGACAGGCGCGGTAAAATAGGGCTGTTTGCAGGATGCGCAGGTCATCCTATGCGTCTAAGACTGTGTCAGAATGGAGCCGTATCTATGCTCTCCGTAAAAGTGTTTTTTCAAAAAGAACCTGTTTTCTGCATCTCCCTGCTGTTGGCCTTGGCATCCTGCCTGCTGGTCCATCCGGACTGGGACTACCTAGCCTATCCCGATTACCGAACGCTGGCCCTGCTGTTCTGCCTGATGATCGTGGTAGCAGGATTTCAGTCGCTGGGGGTTTTTGCCCTGCTGGGCCGGACCCTGTTGCGAATGGCCCGCAGTGTACGCCGGCTGTCTCTGATGATGGTGGCGCTGTGCTTTTTTTGCAGTATGGTCATCACCAATGATGTCACCCTGATTACGTTTGTCCCCTTTACGATGTTGGTGTTCCGGATGATTGACCGGCCGGAGCGGCTGGTAAGACTGGTGGTACTGGAGACAGTCGCAGCGAATCTGGGCAGTATGGCAACCCCCATCGGCAACCCGCAGAATCTTTACCTCTGCACATCCTCAGGAATCTCCATGGGGCAATTCGCGCGGGCGGTGCTGCCCTACGCGGGGATCGCCCTGGTACTCCTGCTTACCGTCGTCTGGATCCAGCGGGACGAGCTTATTCCGGATGTAACCTTGTACGGCGGGGACGAAGATAAAAAACGAAAGCTATTGCCTGCTGTGCTTCCATTTGTTGCGCTGCTGGCGCTGTGCCTGCTGGTGGTCTTTCGCGTTCTTCCCTATTTGCCAGTGCTGCTTTGCGTGGCGGCGGTGGTGGTGGCACTGGACCGGAGCCTGTTTCGGTCGGTGGACTATTTTCTGCTGTTGACTTTTTTGTGCTTTTTCCTTTTTGTTGGAAATATCAAGCGCATTCCTGAGATCAGCAATGTCTTGACTCAGCTGGTGAGCGGCAGGGAACTCTGGGCGGGCATCCTGGCCAGTCAGGTAATCAGCAATGTGCCAGCGGCCATTCTTTTGGCGGAGTTTGCACAGGATCTGCCTACGCTGATCACCGCTGTGAATCTGGGTGGGCTGGGCACATTGATTGCTTCTCTGGCCAGCTTGATCTCTTTTCAGCTTTTCGCCCGGGACTACCCTGAAAAAAAGGGTGTATTCCTCAAAGCATTTACCGGGTGGAACCTGGTGTTTCTACTGGTCTTGTCAGCAGCCGCTGTGGTATTGACTGGACTGTGAGGATGGCGGGATGTGGGGGGACCGCAGAACCAGATCGGTTCGGTGCGGCGAAGCATTTTACAAGGGGAGAATCTGCGAGTGCCTGGGCATGTGAAGGCTTAGAGCAAGTTTGAAACGAGATGAAAGAAACGGGACGCGCATACTGACAATAGAATTACAAATGAAAGGAAGCACGGCGTTTGAAGTCCTGTGCCGCTTTTTAAAGTGTACTGGAACCCTTTGCCCAGAGACAATGGATATAGGGGCGCTTTGCGGCTATACAGATGATTGTGTCAAACCAAGCAAGGCGCAAAAGCCGGCGGAAAACAAGCGGATACATAGAATAAGATAAACATTTTTCATTTCTCAAAAGCGGTCAGGACAAGTTTGCCGTTATCGGCGAAAATTACCACGAAAGTGGCCGAATATAAAAATCCGGATCGCTCAAACTATGCTCGGATTCACAATCCGGAAAACAAGAAAAGGAGATACACGTTATGTCTAACTCTAATCGTTCTAATAAGCTGGTCGTCCCCGGTGCCCGCGAGGCTATGGATAAGTTCAAGATGGAGGCCGCCAATGAGGTGGGCGTCAACCTGAAGCAGGGCTACAACGGCGACCTGACCAGCCGTCAGGCTGGCTCCGTGGGCGGCCAGATGGTCAAGAAGATGATTGAGTCCTACGAGAACGGCCTGAAGTAATCAGAATTCTTTCCCTAACATGAGCGCCGGCGGAATACTGCCGGAGAAGAAAAAGCGCGGGACGAAGGCTTCGTCCCGCGTTTTTTTCAGTTGGGTACCCAGAAGAAATTCCACACGAAAGACCTGACCTGTGATCGGGCATATGACAGACGGCATTCCAGCCCAGAAAAAATGTAGGTCAGGACATAGAGATGTACTCGCCCATGATGTAACCGGTGACGTCCTTTCCGCCGCTGCCGGCGAAAGTGATCTCGTACCAGCCATCTCCGGCATCGGCTACCACGACAATGTCATCGCCGTTGTTCAGGCTGGCCAGGATCTCATAGCTGGTGCCAGGGCCGGAACGTACGCGCAGGCCACTGTCGGCCCCTGTGATGGTGGCGTTGCCTGTGGTGGGCGTGCCACCAGGGCTGGTAGAGGGAGCGGAGCCGCTGGACCCACCTCGGCAGTATACGCTGGCAGTAGCGGTTTGATTCCCGGCGGTAGCGGTAATGGTTACCCGAAGGAGAGTGCTGCCGGTATTGACATTGGTGACGGTTCCGTTGGAGCTTACCGTAGCCACGTCCGGGTTGGAAGAGGACCAAGTAACGGTCCCAGCCCAATCGGCCGGGGTAACGGCGGCCTCGAAGGTAAATGTTTCATTGGCGGACAAAGTGATATCGTCCTTGTTCAGCGTTAGGCCAGCAACCGTGTCATCCGGCCCGGAGCTGGGCTGGTTCGAGGGAGACGCGCTGGATCCCGGCAGGGAATTGCTGACGACAGGGTCCGAAGAGGGCAGAATGCCACTGGGCGGCGGGGATACCGCGGTCCCGGAGTTGTTGGGGTCTGCGCTGACGTTGCTGTCAGGGTTGTGGATCTTGGGATAAATGTAGGCAAACACGATCACCAATGCCGCGGCAACGATGACCAGGGAACACAGAAACGTGATAAGCCTGGGCCAGTTGATCGGGCCAGGAGCACCAACGGAGGACCGGCCGGTATCCTGTGCCAGGCGCTTGCCGCCCCTGGGGCGTGCGGGGCGGCTGGAGCGATCCTCTACGTCGTCAAACAGATCCTCACCTTCAAAGACATAGTCATCCTGCTCTGGGTCGTCCATCCGGGGGAGGGAGGCGGTGGTCCCACCGCCGGGCTTTTCTCCGCAGAAGGGACAGCGTTTATAAGTGGCGCTGTAATCTTCGCCACAGGACTCACAATGAATCAGAGTTCCAGGTGCAGCTCTTCGAGCCATAGTCGAAATACCTCCAAATCTGCTGGATTCTCCTTTATACTACACGCTTCGGGACGGTCCGTCAACCACTTTTTCATTGTTATGTCTACTGGATATAGGAGGAATTCCATTGACCGGGGCGGAGCTTTGCTCTATAATAAGGGCTGTTGAGCAAACTGTGGGGGAATTCCTCCGTACAGTGTTCCCGTGCAGGAAGTTCAAATCACGGATGAGCGGTAGCTTTGCACAAGGTTTGGCAGGAGTGTCTCCCGCTGTGGTGCGTATGTTTTTGTGCTAAAAATTTTCTCCAAGGAGTGTGGCCAGATATGAAGCAGCCCCTCGGCCCGGCAGCCGTCCACAAACAATATGACGAGGCCATGACCGCTTTTCGCCGCCAGATTCCGGACCCGGCGGCCCGCGTGGCCTTTGGCCGGGAGGCCGACGGCTTCCTGCGGGAGTGCGCCTGCGGCGTATGGCAGCGGGATCAGGGCCTGACTCCTGTCCATGTGGAGTATTATAACGCCATCTACTGCAAGGGCAACCCGGTGCCCACCACTCTGTACTGGGAGCTGTCCAGCCAGGTGTCGGAGTATCCGGGCTTTGTCCTGCCTAATTTTTTCCGGCGGCTGGTGAAGATGGATCTGGAGCTGGACAAGGGCCTCAGCCGCCGCTTTGTGGACACCTTCACCCTGATGCTGCTGCTGTTCGCCGCTGCGGACGGGGTGGTGAGCGAGGCAGAGGCGGGCTTTGTCAACGCCTGCGCCGACTCAATGACCGCCTATTGCGACCGGGCGGGGGTGAAGGGGGGCAAGAGCGCACTGGATGTGCAGGATTTTGTTACCCGGCGTACCGACGGCACCCCGGTGGAGACGGGCGGCCCCGCCCAGACGGATCCGGGCGGTGCGCCGGCCCAGGGTGGGGAGGAAGCGGGGAAGGCGGAGCCTGAGCCCACCCTGGACGAGCTGATGGCGGAGCTGGACGGGCTGTGCGGGCTTGACAAGGTCAAGCAGGACGTGAAGAGCCTCATCAATCTGGTGAAGGTGCGCAAGCTGCGCCAGCAGGCCCAGCTGCCCGTCCCGCCCATGTCCCTCCATCTGGTGTTTATGGGCAACCCCGGCACCGGAAAAACCACAGTGGCCCGGCTGCTGGCCAAAATCTACCACGCCATCGGAGTGCTGCCCAAGGGACAGATGGTGGAGGTAGACCGCTCCGGCCTGGTGGCGGGCTTTGTGGGGCAGACCGCCCTTAAGACCCAGGAGGTCATCGAAAAGGCCCGGGGCGGGGTGCTGTTCATCGACGAGGCGTATGCCCTGGTCAACCAGGACGCGCCCAACGATTTCGGCGGCGAGGCCATCGAGGTGCTGCTCAAGGGGATGGAGGACCACCGGGACGACCTCATCGTCATCGTGGCCGGGTATACCGAGCCTATGGAGCAGTTCATCCACGCCAACCCGGGTTTGGAGAGCCGGTTTAACAAATATTTCTTTTTTGAGGACTACGACGGCGGCCAGTTGGCGGAAATCTTCCGCTCCATGTGCCAAAAGAACGGCTATGCCCTCAGCCCGGAGACGGATCAGGCTGCGGCGCAGGCCTTCCAGCTTATGTACGAGGGCCGGGACGAGAACTTCGGCAACGCCCGGGAAGTGCGCAACATCTTCGAGCAGGCGGTGGCCCGGCAGGCTGACCGGGTGGCCGCACTGGAGCATCCCACACGGGAGGACCTGATGGCCCTTACCGAAACGGACCTGGGATTGGTGGACCTGGATCGCCCCGCCGGGCCGGCGGAAGATCCAGCCCAGGCCGGAGCGGCGGGCGTTGGAGAAGGATAGAAAAGAACATCCCGGCAAGGCCGCCTTCGGGGGCTTGCCGGGATATGAGGGAAAAAGCAGATTTGCCCCTTGCGCAGAGAAGAATTTTATTGTATAATACATTTCGCACCTGCCGGTGTGATGGAATTGGTAGACGTAGTGGACTCAAAATCCACCGCTGGCGA
>URQA01000022.1 GCA_900549885.1 uncultured Eubacteriales bacterium
TGGGAGGCGCGCTGGTGGTGCCGTCACCGCCGCAGGCGGCCAGGGAAAGCATCATAGCCGCGGCAAGAAGCAGGGATACGATCTTTTTCATGTTGGTACCTCCTTAAAATTTTGTCATGGACACAGGCGGAAGCGCCTGGAATGACCACACAATGGACTTAGGCGGCCTTGGTGTGCGCGCCGTCCTTGGCCAGCTTGGCGGCCAGCCTCTTGAGTCTTTTGCTGGAATAGCTGCCCACGCCGCCTTTGAGCCGGGGATCTAGCAGGTCCCGGATGGCATCGCCGAACATGGACGCGGCGAAGGTGAGCACGGAGATGGCGATGCCGGGGACGATGCACAGCCAGGGACAGGTAAACATCAGCTCCTTGCCGGAGCCGGTGATGAGCGCGCCCCAGGAGGGGGTGCCCGGGTCCACACCGTAGCCCAGGAAGTTCATGGACGCCTCCATCATAACCACGCCGCCCAGGGAGCCTGCAGCGGAGATGATAACCAGGGGCATGATGTTGGGCACTACATGCTTGATACACTTCCACAGCACGGAGCCGCCCAGCAGGTCAGAGGTCTGGCAGTAGACGCTGTCCTTCACTGCCATAGCTGATGAGCGCACCATCCGGGATCCTCCGATGCCCGATGGGACGGCCAAGGCGAAGATCATCTGGGGGATGCCGTTGCCCAGCATGGCCATCAGCAGCAGGAGCAGCAGCATCTGAGGAATGCAGCCAAAGGCATCCACAATACGCTGCACCACCAGGTCGAACCAGCCGCCGATTACTGCGGACAGTACACCAATCACCACAGAGATGAGAGTAGACAGCACGGTGCAGCTCACACACAAAATAACGGAGGTGCGTGCGCCATAGATCATATAGCTGAGCAAATCCTGTCCCATGGTGTCTGTCCCCAAAGGATGCTCCCAGGACTGGAAGGGCGGCATCCGGGCGGCAGTTAGATCGATAGGCAGCGTGCCGTTGACCATAGGGGTGGGGGCGATCACATCGGCAAAGATGGCCAGGAACAGAAACAAAATCAAGATCACCAGGCAGATACCGCCCACAGTCTTTTTCCGAAACAGATCTTTGAGTAATTGCATCGCTCCAGCCTCCCTCACTCGAATGTGACCCGGGGATCGATCCACTTATAGGTGATGTCGATGATCAGGTTGACCACCATGACAAAGATGGACATGACCAGCACACAGCCCTGGACCATGGGGAAGTCCCGCTGTCCCAGCGCTGTGACCAGGCTGTTGCCGATGCCGGGGATGTTGAAAATGGTCTCCAAAATGACGTTGCCTCCCACCAGTGCCGCCACCGAGCCGCCGATGATGGTGATGACCGGAATCATGGCATTGCGGAAAGCATGGTGGAACAGGACTCGCTTCTGCTTGACCCCCTTGGAGTAGGCGGTACGGATGTAATCCTGGCGCAGGGTGTCCAGCACCATGGTGCGCACGATGCGCAGCTGCATGCCGGCCTGGGCCAGAGCGCCTAGGATGGCCGGGACCAGGAACATCTGAAGGTTGGTCAGGGGATCTTTGAAGAAGCTGATATACTGCACCGGCGGCGCGTAGCCCCACCACTTGGAGGGATAGAACAGCACCATAGTAGCCAGCCAGAACATAGGGATGGCCATGAGCACTACCGAAATAATCCGCACAGTGTAGTCGGAGATGGTATCTTGGTGGGCCGCACAGTACAGGCCCAGGGGAATGGAGATCAGGTTGGACAAAATCAGGGTGATGACGCCCAGCTCCAAAGAGATGGGCAGTTGCCGGCCGATGATGTTGGACACCGAGTCATTCAGGAAGAAGGAGTCCCCAAGATCCAACCGGACCACATCCCACAGCCAGTTGAAAAATTGCTGAAACGCGGGCACATCCAAGCCCAAGCGGGCCCGGACCGCAGCCTCATCCACCACCATGCCCGACTGGGTCATACGGTTGACGATGATATCCACCGCGTCGCCAGGGACCATACGCATCAGAAGGAATACGATGGCGCAGACGATAAAGATGGTGGGGATCAGGAGCAGTATGCGCTTGACAATATATTTTCCCATGGTTCACTCTCCTTCTCGCGCCTGGGTGACCTTGTGACAAGCCACGAAATGACTGCCACCCACATCCCGAAACACAGGTTCTTCCCTGCGGCACCGCTCGTCGGCATAGGGACAGCGGGTGCAGAAGTTGCAACCCTCCGGCGGGTGGATGGGGGACGGAATCTCCCCCTTCAAAAGGATGCGCTTCCGGGCCCGGTCCACCTTAGGATTGGGGATGGGAGCGGCGGAGATCAGCGCCTGGGTATAGGGGTGAAGCGGCCGGGCGTAAAGCTCGTCGGAATCGGTCAGCTCCATGATCTTTCCCAGGTACATCACCGCCACCTGATTGGAGATATGCCGGACCACCGACAGGTCGTGGCCGATAAAGACATAGGTCAACCCCAGCTCCGCTTGCAGGCGCATAAGCAGCGTGATAACCTGGGCCTGAATGGACACATCCAGGGCGGACACCACCTCGTCACAGACGATGAAGGTAGGCTGGAGGGCCAGGGCCCGGGCAATGGAGATGCGCTGGCGCTGACCGCCGGAAAACTCATGGGGAAAGCGATGCCGGAACTGGGGGTTAAGGCCCACCATCTCCATCATGCGGACCACCGTCTCCTCCCGCTCCTTGGCGGTGCCCATATGGTGGATGCGCATGCCTTCAGAGATAGCCCCCTGAATATCCATACGGGGATCCAGGGATGCGAAGGGGTCCTGGGTGATCATCTGCATCTGCTTGCGCATAGAGCGCAGTGCGTGTTTCGTCACGTCTTTCAGGTTGTGCCCCTCAAAAAAAATGTCGCCGGAGGTGATTTTATACCGCTGGAGCAGGCAGTTGCCTACCGTAGACTTACCGGAACCAGACTCGCCCACGATACCAAGAGTCTGTCCGCGTTTGATGGAAAAAGATACCCCGTCCACCGCCTTGACCGCCCCCACCTGCCGCTTGAGCAGGCCAGCAGTGACGGGAAAGTGCATTTTCAGGTCCTGGACCACCATAATGTCCTCCAGCTTGTGCTGGGTCTGGCTTTGGAACGGAGCCTCCTTGTGCTCCACACTGACACTCATATGCTCAGGACCTCCTCTCTCTCCGCCTGGGCCAACTCCCGGTGGAAGCAGGCGCACCAGTGACGCTCACCCACCTGCTCTGGCTGGGGCCGGCAGCTGCGGCACAGCTCGTCCGCGTATTTGCAGCGGCTGTGGAATGCACAGCAGTCTGGGGGAATTTTAGACATATCAGGGGGCTCGCCCTCAATGGTGTACAGCCCGTGGCTCCGGGGCAGATCCAACCGGGGCACAGCCCGGATTAGGCCCAAGGTGTAAGGGTGCTGGGGATTTTCAAACACCTCGTCGGTGGGGCCGTCCTCCACAATCTTACCGCCGTACATGATCTTGACCGTATCGGCGTACCGAGCCACAATGCCCAGGTTGTGCGTGATGATAATCAGCGCCGTGCCGAATCGCTCCCGCAACTGGTTGAGCTGTTCCAGCACTTGGGCCTGAACGGTGACATCCAAGGCGGTGGTAGGCTCGTCGCAGATGAGGATATCGGGGTTACAGCTCATGCCCATGGCGATCATAGCCCGCTGCTGCATGCCGCCGGAAAACTGGAACGGATAGTCCTTGAGCCGCACATCTGGGTTGGGGATGTCCACTAAGGACAGCAGCTCCGCCGCCCGGGCCCAGGCCCGCTGCTTCAGGCTCATCCCCTGGTACTTTTTCCGCTCATCATCAGTCAGGTTCTGGTCCTCCACCGCTCCGTGGATGAGAATATTCTCGGTGATCTGGTCGCCGATGGTGAGCACCGGGTTAAGGGAGGTGGTAGGCTCCTGAAAGATCATGGAGATGTCCCGCCCGCGGATCTCCTCCATCTCCCCGTCGGACAGCTGGAGCAAGTCCCGGCCTTGGAACAGGATTTCTCCGCTTTTGATAATGCCGGGAGGATAGGGAATCAGGCGCAAAATGGACAGGGCAGATACCGATTTACCAGAGCCGGACTCGCCGATGATGGCCACACATTCCCTCTCATGGACTGTATAACTTAAGTCATCTACCGCCCGCAGCTCCACGCCTCCCTCCTGTAAGAAGCTGGTGCAAAGGTGCTTGACTTCTAATATCGTTTTGGGCATACGCTACTTCCTTCCTCTTGGGCACGGTAAACAGGCCGTGCAGCGTTTTTTCAGCAGATCAGCACAATCACGAAAACGCAAACGCATCTTAGTCCCTTTTTATAGAATGTATCAAAAAGAAATTGCCCGTTCCATTGACGGAACGGGCATATCCATGGTCTATTTCTGCATTTGACTGCGGTACTCCGTGGGTGATCGTCCAGTGGCTCGCTTAAACTGCTTAAAGAAATAGGGGTAGTCTGAGAAGCCGCACCGCTGGGCCACTGTACCAGGGGGCAGTTCAGACTGCTCCAGCATCCGGCAGGCCATCTCCATGCGCTGTTGAATGATATAGGAGGAAACACTCATGCCAGTGGCCTGGCGGAACAATCGGGCAATATGGCCTTGGCTGAGGTGGAACAGCTGGGACAGGTCGTTACGGGAGATCGGGTGTTCCAGGTTTACTTGGATATATTGAATGATGGACTGGGCTACATCGGGGTTTTCGCTGGCCGCTCCGGTTAGAATCATGGCCTCGGTAGCTACCCGTCGGACCCAATGCTCCATGGCGGGCACCGAGCGCACCGCCTCTCGCATCTCCTCCGCCCCCTGGGTTCCATGAAGCAGCCGCCGGGCAGGTACTCCAGCGGACTTTAGGGCAAACCCCAACTCCTGCACCAAATCCTGCTGAAAACAGGTAAGGAAGTCCCGGTCCAGCGCATTGGCGGCGATGGCCTGTTGGAAAAATTCATGTACACAGCGGCAGAAGTCGTCCAGACCACCCTGATTGAAATAAATCATCCAATTCTGGGGCATGGGGGATGAGAGCTGAGGACGCTTCTCCTTCAGCCGCTCCAAGGAGAATATCCCCTGATCTTCCACCACGTTGTTGCGGTCTCCGGCAATCAGTGTCTGGGCCTGGGCAGCAATCTGATGGATGTGGCACGGTTCGCCGCAGTAGCAGCTGACGTTGCACTGCAGTCCCTGCTCCGCAATATAGATCAGGTTCCGGCATTCGGTTTCCAGCGCATCGGCATCTGGCAGTTCCCCGCCGTACAGGATGATGAGCGTGCTGTCCCCATCCAAATCTAAGGTAACACCGCCGTAGCGCTGGGGAAAGCTCTGCTCCAGATGGGCATGCAGGCCAAAGCGGAGCACTTCACGCTCCCGTTGGGATCCCGGCTCCTCCCGCCATCCCCGAAAGCACACCAGCAGCGGCAGGATGGGCTGGTCCAGCTGGAAAGAAAAATTGATGGGAGGAGGCGCGTCAGAGACAGGCCCGCCCTCTGGAGCACCCGAGTGAATAAGGGTCAGCCAAAACCGCTGTTCCTGCTGCCGGACAAAAACGGGGTCATTGGCCGGCGGAAAAGCCGCTACCCGGGCCAGCCTGGACTTGGTTTCCCGCAGCGCCCTGGCCACATCCTCCAATTCTACTGGGCGCAACAGGGTAAACAACGCGTGGCTCTTACTCAGGGCCAGACGGCAGAAGCTCTCCGGCTCAATCACTGCCACACACTCCAAAAACGGATGGGTCAGCTCGTTTTGACGCAGAAACTCGCAAAAGGGCGCGTCGTCGGCCGGGCAGTCCAGCAAGAGGACAGACACCTGCCCCTGATCCACCAGCGGCTGAATCTGATCCACGGCCCAACTGCGCCGGATGGCATAACAATCCGAAAGCCGGCTTTCTATTGCCGCGTAAAACCGGTCGTTCGGAGTCACAATAAGCAGATTGTCCATCGTCTCCCTCCCTAAACGGGCCCTTTAGACACTTTATCACAGAAACCCGGGAAAGTCTATCCCCATCGGCTCTGCGCCCCATCCTCCAGCCAATCGGGACAAAACCGACTTTCGGGTCCTTCAGGCTTCTTCCCTCCCCTGACTCCCCGCTCAATTCCGTCCAAAGATGCCTGGACGCTCCGGCGGCGTTCCCTAATAGGAAATGCCGCCGGAGCGTCCAGGCAGGCTGGAAAGCCTGTGCTTATGCTAATTCTTCCGCAAAATTTCCGGTATAAAGCTGATAGTATTTTCCTTTTCTCTCAATAAGTTCATCATGGGTGCCCCGCTCGATAATCCGGCCCTGCTCCAACACCATGATGCAATCGGAGTTGCGTACAGTGGACAGCCGGTGGGCAATGACGAAGGTCGTGCGCCCGGTCATCAAAGCGTCCATGCCGTCCTGAACCAGCTTTTCCGTGCGCGTATCAATGGACGAGGTGGCCTCGTCCAAAATCAGCACCGGAGGATCCGCCACAGCAGCCCGGGCAATGGCCAGCAGCTGCCGCTGGCCTTGACTGAGGTTAGCCCCGTCCCCGGTAAGCATGGTGTTATATCCATCTGGCAGGCGGCGGATAAATCCATCTGCGTTAGCCAACTGGGCCGCGGCCATGCACTCCTCATCGGTAGCGTCCAAATTACCATAGCGAATGTTTTCCATCACAGTCCCGGTAAACAAATGAGTATCCTGCAACACGATGCCTAAGCTCCGGCGCAGGTCAGGCTTTTTGATTTTATTAATATTGATGCCATCGTAGCGGATCTTTCCATCTGCGATATCATAGAACCGATTGATGAGGTTGGTAATCGTTGTTTTCCCCGCACCAGTGGCTCCTACGAAAGCGATCTTCTGCCCCGGTTTGGCCCAGAGGCTGACATCGTGGAGGACCAGCTTGCCCGGGTCATAGCCAAAGTCAACCTTCTCAAAGACCACGCTGCCCTCCAGCTTGGTATAGGTGACAGTACCATCCTTCTTGTGGGGGTGCTTCCAAGCCCACACGTTGGTACGCCCGGCGGCCTCGTGCATCTGACCCTGAGCGTCTTCTCTGGCGTTGACCAGTTCCACATACCCTTCGTCCTTCTCTGGCGGCTGGTCCATCAGGTCAAAGACCCGCTGGGCTCCGGCAGAAGCAGTGACCACAAAGTTTACCTGCATACTCACTTGGGTAATGGGATTGGTAAAACTTTTGTTCAGGCCCACAAAGGTGATCACAGTACCCAGGGTCACCCCGGCCAAACCGTTGATAGCCAGCACAGCGCCCACAATGGCCACCAAGGCGTAACTGAGCCAGCCGATATTGCCATTGATGGGCATAAGCAGGTTGGCGTATCGGTTGGCCATGTTGGCGCTGTCCCGCAGGGCGTCATTTACCTTACGGAAATCGGCCTTAGCCTGCTCCTCGTGGCAGAATACCTTGACCACCTTCTGTCCATCCAGCATCTCTTCAATAAATCCGTCTACCGCCCCCAGGTCCTTCTGTTGTTTGATATAATATTTTCCGGACAGCCGGGAGAAGTTCTTGGTTACCAGCAGCATGACTGCGGCGGTGAGCAGAGAAATCACCGTCAGCGCCGGACTGAGCACGATCATAGTCACCAAAGTTGCCGCCATGGTAATGCCGGAGTTGATGATCTGGGGAATGCTCTGACTGATAAGCTGCCGCAGAGTGTCCACATCATTGGTATACACGGACATGATGTCGCCGTGGGCATGGGTATCAAAGTATTTGATGGGCAGGGCCTCCATTTTGGAAAACAGGTCGTCCCGGAGGTGGCGCAGAGTCCCCTGGCTTACATTGACCATGATGCGGTTATAGCCAAAGGCAGCCACAATGCCCACCGCCATAATGCAAACCAAACGAATCAGTTCTCCGCCCAATCCACTGAAGTCGGCAGAACCATTGGCCAGCATGGGCTCGATGTAGTCGTCCACCAAGGTTTGGGGAAAGGTAGCCCCTATCACAGTAGCCACAGCGGACACCAGGATGCACACAATGACCAATGCGAACAGATATTTATAGTAGTGAAGCATATAGCGGATAACTCTACCGAGTACACCGCCCCGGCTCATTTTCGGATTCATAACTGGGCATCCTCCTTTCACGCAGGCTGGTCGAAGTCTCCGCCGCCCTTGACCTGAGACTCATAGATTTCCCGGTAGATGGCATTAGACTCCAGCAAGCCCTCATGGGTGTCAAAGCCGTTGATGCGACCGTTATCCAGCACTAGGATGCGGTCGGCATCCTGGACGCTGGACACCCGCTGGGCAATGATGATCTTGGTAGTCCCGGGAATCTTCTCAGCAAAAGCCTGCCGAATCTTGGCATCCGTGGCAGTGTCCACGGCAGAGGTGGAGTCGTCCAGGATGAGCACTCTGGGCTTTTTCAAAAGAGCCCGAGCGATACACAGCCGCTGCTTCTGGCCCCCGGACACGTTATTGCCTCCCCGCTCAATCCGGGTATTATAACCGTCTGGCATCCGCTCTATGAACTCATCGGCACAGGCGGCCCGGCATGCCTCGATACATTCCTCATCCGTAGCGTCGGGATTCCCCCAGCGCAGGTTCTCTAAAATAGTCCCGGAGAACAGGGTATTCTTCTGTAGTACCACCGATACCTGATTGCGCAGGGCTTCCATGTCATATTGGCGCACGTCCACTCCCCCCACACATACGCTGCCCTCATCCACATCGTACAGCCGGCAGATCAAGTTCACCAGACTGGACTTGCCCGAACCCGTCCCACCGATAACGCCGATGGTTTCACCGGACTTGACGTGCAGATCGATACCGCTCAAGGCATTTTTTCCGCTGCCGTGCTTATAGGAAAAATTGACGTGATTGAAGTCAATAGAGCCGTCCTTGACCTCCATCACCGGTTCTGCCGGGTCTTGAAGGTCAGGTGTCTCGCCGAGAACTTCGCTGATTCTCCGCACACTGGCCATGGACATAGCGATCATAACCACCACCATAGATAGCATCATCAGGCTCATAAGCAGAGACATGATATAGCTGAACAGACTGGTCAAATCGCCTGTGCTCAGGGTACCGTCCACCACGATGAACTGCGCCCCCATCCAAGACACCATAATAATACAGAAGTATACAGCCACCATCATGGCCGGGTTATTGAAAGACAACAGGCCATCCGCCTTGACAAACAGCCGGTACAGGTTGGCAGACGCCTTTTCGAATTTGCTCTTTTCGTAGTCCTCCCGGACGAAGGCCTTTACCACACGAATGGCAGACACATTTTCCTGGACGCTGGCGTTCAGATCGTCATACCGCTGAAACACCTCATTAAAAATTTTCATGGTAATCACCATGATTGCCCCGATCACTACGATCAGAAAAGCCACTGCAATAAGGAAGGTCAAACTGAGCTCCCGGTTGATATACAGGCACATGGCAAAGCTGAAAAGGAAATTGAGCGGGGATCGCACCGCCACCCGAATCACCATCATAAAAGCGTTCTGGACATTGGTCACATCGGTGGTCATCCGGGTTACCAAGCCGGGAACGCTGAACTTATCAATGTTGGAAAATGAAAAGGTCTGGATATTGTTGTAGATGGCCTCCCTCAGATTGGCCGAAAGGCCGGAGGATGCGCTGGCGGCGAACTTGCCGGCAATGCCGCCGAATACCAGGCTCAAAAAGGCTAACACCACCATGACGATTCCATAGCGGTATACCGCGGGCAGACTGCTGGCCTGCAGCCCTTCGTCAATGATCCGTGCGGTAATAAAAGGCAGCAGAATCTCCATAATAACCTCCAGCATGGTTAGTCCAATGCACAGGAGAGCGTCCTTTTTATAAGGTCCCAACTGCCGTAATACTCGCTTCACGATTTGGATACCTCCTTCATTGTATTGCTGCTGTAACTTGCCCCATAATCCTAAACGGCCTCATCCTTGCCGATGCCCGGCAAAACCACTCCGGAGAAGCTGAGGCAAATGCCACTATACGGCCGTCAAGAGGCAACGATTCAACTCATATCTTATACCACACAATGGGTTGCATGTGAAATTCAAATCTGCTATTATCTATAAAGAACTTTTATTGTTTTTCTGTATTTTATAAAAGCACTTACAGAGCAGCGGAGGGATTTTGTTTGAATACCACACAGTTGGAATGTTTCATGGCAGTATCGAATTTTCTGAACTTTTCCAGGGCCGCAGAGCATCTGCGGCTGACTCAGCCAGCCGTCAGCCATCAGATCAACTCATTGGAGGACGAGTTGGGCGTCAAGCTGTTTCACCGGACGAGCAAGCGGGTCCGGCTGACTCAGGCGGGCCATCTGTTCTCCCAGTACGCTCAAGAGATTCTGTCCCTGTCCCACCTGTCCAAAGAGCGGCTGAAGGAAAGCCGGCAGACCTCAGTGATCCCTTTCGGCATTGGGTGTCACAGTTTTTTGGAACTGGAGCGGATCAAGCCGGTGCTCAAACAACTGCGGGTGGATTTTCCACTTCTTCTTCCCGCTCTACGTCTGGTCTCCTCTGCCTCTTTGGAGAACTTGCTGGAAGATGGAGAGGTCCAAGTCATGCTCACCTTTCAGGACAACTCCCCAAAACGGGCAGTCTACCGGGAATTGTCCCAGCAGCGCATCGTGTGTATCTGTGCAGAATGCCACCCTTTTGCCTCTCACGAGGTCTTGTCTGCTCAGCAGCTGCGCACAGGAGAACGGTTTGCAGCCTGTCTCCCCCACAGCGGTCCCCACCCGTTGCTTGAACTCCAAAGCCGGATCATCACTGGGCGCGCTCCGGATCAAACCTGCTTTTGTGATGGACAGGAGACCTTGTATACCTTGGTGGAAACCGGATACGCCTTTGCAGTCACTGCTGATTTGTCCCGCGCTGTGCGGCCTGGAATTTGCTCCATCCCAGTGCTTGGATACCCGCCCGTCTCCTATGGGCTGGCTTACCGCACAGGAGAGGACCACCCGGTCCTACGCTCTTTTGTATCGGCAATGGAACTACTCTTTGCCGCCCCTATTTCCTCCCCTGGCCCTCATACACAGGCCGAATAATCTTCGCTCTTTTCCTGTTTTTCTTCTTAATCTGTTGAATGATAAATGAACCGGGGCGGAAAAGCCTACGCTTTTCCGCCCCGGCCGCATATGTTCTCTCAGAAAAGGCACGCCAGCATAGCTCCAAGATCCTCCTGGAATCCCAAGGCCTGATACATCTCCACATCCCCGGCTGAGCACCCCAGCGTCAAGCTGGCCATTTCCTGTTCCCGGCACCAAATTTGAGCCGTCTGCGTCAACAGCCTGGCTCCCCCCTGGCTGCGGAACACCGGTTCGATAAAGAAGTCATCCAGCAGGCCGATATCTCTACAAGTAAAGGTAGAAAAGCACCGGCTTACTGAGCACATACCCACAGCCCGGCAGCCCCTGCGGGCCAGAAAAAAGGTCAATCTCTCGTCCCGAACCGCCATGCACAGCCGCTCCCATGCTTCGTCATCCAGCCGTTTCTCGCCAATCTCGGAGAGGAACCCATTCATAAGCTTTCTTACCTGCCAACCTAACTCCGGATCCTCCGGTTCTGTCAGGCGCACCGCCGTGAAGGGCAGATACTCCTCTGGAGGCCGGCAAAGCAGGATGGTTCCGTGCTCGTCATAGCCGTTGTACCGGAACCCCAGGCTCTCCCAGAACCGCTTAGACCGGCGGCAGTGCGTGTTCAATTCAAAGTATTCCGCGCCTTCCGCCGCCATGCGCTCCGCTAAGGCCGCAAAGCATGCCTTGCCCACTCCCTGGCAGCGGTATGTGGGGTAGATGCAGAAATCGATTAAGAAGCACTTGCCGTCCTCCTGGTCATAGAGCACGGAGAGGACAAATCCCACTTCCTGTCCGTCCAGCTCAAAGAAAAACCGGCTGCCCGGGTTTGTCTCCCGGCGGCAGATGGCCTCGATCCCTTCCCGGTAGGCAGTTGAGCGGAAATACTCCACATCCTCCGAAGGCAAAGGTTCGTCCAAATCGCAGTTCGGGACAACGTCCCGCAGGAGCATAGCATCCATCTCGTCCCAAAACCGGGCAATGTCGCGGGGGCTGACAGCCCTCCGCAGGGTGATTTTGTCGTTCATTAAGGTATCCTCCAAATTCAAAATATTGGAGGGTCAGATACCGTGGGCCCTCCGTTCACGGTTTATTTTCATTGTAACCACCCTTTCTTTTCTCAATTTTTTATAAAAAGGAAAACCGCCGGAGAACTCTCCAGCGGTTTTAATATATCACACCAGGTAATCCTTGTCAAACGAAGCCCCTTCCCTGCTAGGCAGAGACGAGCCCTCATGGAGCGTTGATCCGGCATGCCTTTCCCTGTGGAGCCTGATTCTAGCCGATCTTTCTCCCAGCCTACCTTTTCAGCTTTTCCAGAATAGCTGCCTCGATCCGGTCCCCATACTTCATGGACAACAGGAATACCGCCAATCCGGCCAGCCCCAACAACGCCATTCCCCACAGAGGAATCGATACAGCGGAACTGCCCACGGCGCAGGACACCAGCAATCCCCATGGTCTAGTGAGCAGTACCAGCACGGCAAAACGCCGGAAGGAGATATCCGTCAGTCCGGCCAAAATGCAAAGCACATCATCCGGGAAAAAAGGGAACAGAAAGGCTAGCGCCAGAAAGACATCCCGCTTCCGGCGGATGACATCCAGATATTTCTCTGACATCTTCCGACTCACCAGCCGGTCCACAAATCCCCTTCCCAAGCCACGGGCCAGGGCAAATACAATCAGCGATCCCGCAGCCACCGCCCCAAAGGTGAGCAGAAAGGCTGGCCACATGCCAAACAGGGCCGCTCCCACCGCAGCGGTGATATTGCTGGGAATAGGAGCTACGATAACGGAAGCCAGCTGGATTCCAAAGTAGGCCAGGTGTGACCAGGGGGCAAACCCCTGGATATAGGCCTCTAAGTCTGCCTCTGAACCTGCCGCCTGAAAAAAGCCTGTGTGGTATAGCCCCCACAAGCAAGCCCCTAAAATTGCCAGCACGACTGCCAATAGGATGATCTTGATGCGTCTTGCTCTCATTTCCGTGACCTCCGGGAACATTTGGATGGTCTCATCATACCAGCCTGGTTTGAAATCGCAAGGTAAATTTTCTTTAGGATTTCTTAAATTTCGCTTATCTTCGCTAAAATCGTTTGCCCGCCTCTATAATTCCCGCCCAGTCTCCCGCAACAGACGGGTACGCAGCGCGGAATACCGCCGGGCCTGCCGGTCATTGGCCGTCATCTGCTCCAAAAGCTCCGCGCTGCCCACGACGACAAACAGCTCTCTGGCCCGGGTGATAGCGGTGTAGAGCACTCCCCGTGACAACAGGGATGGGGGCACATCGCTCACCGCCAGGATCACCGCCCGGTACTCACTGCCCTGGGATTTGTGGACGGTGACGGCGTAGGCCGGCTCCAGCTCCCCCAGCAACTCCGAGGGATAGGCCACCAGCCGCCCGTCAAAGGAGACGGTCACCCCGCCGGCATCCACTTCCAGGATGGTGCCGATGTCTCCGTTGAACACCCCCAGATCCTTTTCTCCGGTATCCGGGTTCTCCCAGAACAGGTCGTAGTTGTTGCGCACCTGCATGACCCGGTCCCCCTCCCGGAAGATGTACTGGCCAAAGGCCCGTTCTCCCTTTCCCTCTGCCGGGGGGTTCAAGGCGGACTGGAGCGCACGGTTGAGGGCAGCAGTCCCGGCCCCCCGCTTCCGGGTGGGAGAGAGTACCTGGATCTGGTCGGCGGGGATACCCATATTGTTGGGCAGACGGGTGAGGCACAATTCCACGATAGTGTCTGTCACTCGGGCTGAGTCCCGCCGACCCATGAAAAAGAAGTCCCGGCTCTTGTTGGCCAGCTCCGGCGCCCGCCCCTGGTTGACCCCGTGGGCGTTCATGACAATGCCGCTCTCCCTGGCCTGACGGAAGATCTCCGTCAGGCGCACCGAGGGAATAACCCCACTGCGCAGCAAGTGATCCAGCACATTGCCCGGCCCAACCGAAGGCAACTGGTCCGGGTCCCCCACCAACACCAACCGGCAGTCGGAACGCAGTGCGGCCAGCAGTGCGGCCATGAGGGAGATGTCCACCATAGAAGTCTCGTCCACAATAACCGCATCCACCGGCAGGGGGTCGTCCTGGTTCTTGGAGAACGTCAGCTGGCCGGTATAGGGGTCCATCCGGGTTTCCAGCAGGCGGTGGATGGTAAAGGCGTCCGCCCCACAGGTCTCCCCCAAGCGCTTGGCCGCCCGGCCCGTGGGCGCGGCCAAGGCAGTCTCCAGTCCCAACGTTTGGAACAGGGCCAGCACACCCCGTAGAGAGGTAGTCTTACCCGTGCCCGGCCCGCCAGTGAGCAGCACCACCTGCCCCCGGGCAGCTAGCTCGACAGCAGTACGCTGCTGCCGGGCGTAGACAATTCCCTGCTCGCCCTGAATCTGGTCAATGAGCTTGTCCAAATCATGGGGCGGAGCCAGCTCCGCTTGGCACATCTCTCCCAAGCGCATGGCCACATAGCATTCGGCGGCATACAGGCCGGCGGGATAGCAGGCGGTCACTCCCGCGATGTCTTCCCGGACCACCTCCCCCATCTCAACGAGGATTTCCAGCCCCTGATTCAAGCACTCCCCCTCCACGCCGATGAGCGCTCCGGTGGCAGACAGCAGCTTATCCTGGGGCAGAAACACATGGCCGTTGTCCGCATTGTGCTCCAGCTCAAACATCAGCGCCGCCTCCACCCGCTGGGGATCATCTCCCGCCACCCCCAGAGAGATAGCCAAAGCGTCCACCTGAGAGAAGGAGATATCCAGCTCCCGGTCCGCCAGCAGGTAGGGGCTCTGGGCAATCATGTCCACCGCCAGATCTCCAAACCGCCGATACAGGGGCATAGCGGCGGACAGGGGCAGCTGGTGCTCAGACAAAAACTGTGCCAGCCGCCGCACCCCCATCTGCTGACGGAAGGACTCGCCAATCTCCTGGGCCCGCTTCGGCGAGATGCCTCGAATCTGTGTGAGCTTTTCCGGTTGGTTTTCAATGATGTCCAACGCCTCGGCGCCGAACAAGTCCAGAATCTTTCGGGCTGTCCCGGCCCGGATGCCTTTCACCGCGCCGGAAGCCAGGTACTCAAATACCGCCTTCTCCCCCACCGGCATCCGGTGTGCCACTACCTCGGCCTTAAACTGCTCCCCATAAGTAGGGTGCCGGCCCCAGCTTCCCTCCAGCTCCAGAGTCTCCCCCGGGGATACGCCAGGCATACTGCCCACGGCGGTAATTTCTCCCCGCTCCCCTCCGTCCAGCCGCAAAACAGTGTAGCCATTCTCTTCATTGCGAAAGAGAATGGCCGTTACTGTGCCCTCAATGCGGTTGTTTTGGGTCAACTCTTCCATGGTTTCTGTCCCTCTTTCTTTCGTACTCTTCCTTTAAGGCTTCACTGGACCGGAGCGGTCCAGCTCCACCCCATCCTGTACGGCCAAAGCCATCGCCACCGCCAGCCCTTCCGGATTCAGGCCGTGGTCGTGGATCACCACCGTCCCTCGCCACAAACCGGTCCGGCGCAGCCACAGCAGACCGGATACCGTATGCTCCAACCCGCTGCCGCTGCCCTGAGCCGTCACCTGCGCCACGGTCCGTGTTCCCTCCTGTCCCACAGGCAGCACCAGCTTTCCGAACACCAGCCAGGCCAGGCATACCAAGCCGAAAGCCGCCAGCAGCACCACCAGCAATTCCAACACAGAACCCATTTCGCCACCTCCTGGGCCATTCTATGCCCGTTGGCGGCCTAAAGTCACAGGTTGAACCCCAATAGCGTTCCTTTGCCACCGGTCACGTCCAGGGCGGTATAGCACCCCTGCTGGAAAAACCAGCCCGGATGAAGCAGTTCTTTCTCCCCCGCAATCCCCAGGTGGGCCAGCACCAGGGACAGAGAGCCGTTGTGGGCCACCAGGAGGGTGTCCTCCCCCCGGCCAACGATCTCGTCCACACAGTCTCCAACCCGGCGGGCCATCTCCTCCGGGGATTCCCCTCCGGGCGGCGTAGTGTGGAACCAGTCGGATATGTATGCCTCCCGAACGCCGGGATACCGCCGCTCCATCTCATCCCAAGACAGCCCCTCCATTTCTCCCACAAACTGCTCCCGCAGACCCGGGCAGCGCTCAGGGATCATCCCGCGGCCTGTCACGCAGGACAGGGCCGTATCCCAGGCCCGGGACAGGTCGCTGGCCACACAGCGGACAAAGGCGGTATCTTTCAGCTTCTCCCCTGCCTGCCGGGCCTGCTCCCGGCCCAGTTCGGTCAGGGGGTAGTCGGTATGGCCGTGAAAGGTTTTGGCCACGTTGCCCTCCGACTGCCCATGACGCACCAGATACAGGCGCATAAACATCCTCCTTCCCTCAAAACAAGCTGGACACCCCAAAGGTAAGCGCGCTGATGAGAAATCCCGCCGTCACCACGCCGGCAAAAACAGAGGGGATGGCCTTTCTCAAGGGCATGTCCAGAAATGCAGCCGCCAGAGCCCCGGTCCAGGCCCCCGTCCCCGGCAGGGGAATGGCCACGAAAATAGCAAGGCCCAGGTATTTGTATTTGGACACCGTCTGCCCCTTCAGGTGAGCCTTCCGCTCCAGCCTGTCCACCAGGGAGTTGAGCTTGGGAATACGGCGGCGCATCCATTGAAAGATGCGCCGGATATATACCACGATAAAAGGCACCGGCAACATATTTCCGATCACCGCCGCCAGATAGGCTGCCCACACTGGAAGCCCGGCAGCAACGCCGAAGGGGATACCGCCCCGCAGCTCCACCACCGGCACCATGGACACCAGGATGGTCCAGAGAAACTCCCCGCCCTTTGTCCCGGTCAGCCATTGCATGAAATCCATGTTGCAGTTCCTCGCTTTTCGGCAAAATGATACAGTTTATTTAGTATATCACAGTACAGTAGAGGGGTGATGTCGAAATAGTAAACTTTTGCCGCACCGACAGGCTTACCCCAGCATCCGCCTCAGATACTTGCCTGTATAGCTCTCCGGGCAAGCGGCCACTTCCTCCGGCGTGCCGGTGCACACGATCTGCCCGCCCCCCGCACCGCCCTCGGGGCCAAGGTCGATGATATAGTCCGCGGTCTTAATCACGTCCAGGTTGTGCTCGATGACCACTACCGTGTTGCCTTTGTCCACGAACCGCTGGAGCACCTCCACCAGCTGGTGCACATCGGCGGTATGCAGCCCGGTGGTGGGCTCGTCCAGAATATAAATCGTGGAGCCGGTAGACTGCTTGGACAGCTCCGTGGCCAGCTTTACCCGCTGGGCCTCGCCACCGGACAGGGTGGTGGATGGCTGGCCCAGCTTCACATAGCCCAGCCCCACGTCCATGAGGGTCTGGAGCTTGTTTTTCAGCCGGGGCAGGTTCTCGAAGAAGGGCAGGGCCTCTTCCACCGTCATCTCCAGCACCTCGTGGATGTTCTTGCCCTTGTAGCGCACCTCCAGCGTCTCCCGGTTGTACCGCTTGCCCTTGCACACCTCGCAGGGGACATAGATATCCGGCAGGAAGTGCATCTCAATCTTGATGAGTCCATCCCCGGAGCAGGCCTCGCACCGTCCTCCCCGGACGTTGAAGGAAAACCGCCCAGCATTGTAGCCCCGGCTCTTGGCGTCCTGGGTGGAGGCGAACAGCTCTCGGATGTCGTTGAACAGCCCGGTATAGGTGGCCGGGTTGGACCGGGGGGTACGGCCGATAGGAGATTGGTCGATGGCGATGACCTTGTCCAGAAACTCCTCCCCCTCAATGCCGTCGTGCTTGCCCGGCCTGGCCTTGGTTCGGTTCAGGTCCGCCCCCAGCCGCTTGTAGAGGATCTCATTGACCAGGGAAGACTTGCCCGACCCGGACACCCCGGTGACCGCGATAAAGGTTCCCAGGGGAAATGCCACGTCGATGTGCCGCAGGTTATTCTCCGCCGCCCCCCGGATGATGAGCTGGTGACCGTTGCCCGGCCGGCGCATATCCGGCACCGGCACCTTCTTCCGCCCAGCCAGATAGTCCCCGGTGATGGAGCCGGGAGTGTCCATAATCTCCTGGGCGGTACCGCAGGCCACTACCTGCCCCCCGTGGACTCCCGCGCCGGGGCCGATGTCCACGATATAGTCCGCCGCCCGCATGGTGTCTTCGTCGTGCTCCACCACAACGAGGGTGTTGCCCAGGTCCCTCAGGTGCTTGAGAGTGTCCAGCAGCAGGTCGTTGTCCCGTTGGTGAAGACCGATAGACGGCTCGTCCAGGATATAGAGCACCCCCATCAGGGAGGAGCCGATCTGGGTGGCCAGGCGGATGCGCTGGCTCTCCCCGCCGGACAGGGTGCCCGCCTGGCGGCTGAGGGTCAGGTATTGCAGCCCCACGGAGCGCAGAAAGCCCAGGCGGGAGCGGATCTCCTTCAAAATCTGGTCGGCGATCATCATCTGGGTCTCGCTGAGCTGGATGGTGTCCAGGAAGGCCAGGGCCTCGTCCACTGGCTTTTCACAGAAGTCGTGGATGGAGATGCCTCCCACGGTGACCGCCAGAGCCTCCCGCTTCAGGCGTTTGCCGTGGCAGTCCGGACAAGGGCTCTGGCTCATGCAGTCCTCAATCTCCCGCTTCATGGCGTCCGACTGGGTCTCCCGGTAGCGTCGCTCCAGGTTGTTGACGATGCCCTCAAAGGGCTGGTACAGGGTGCCCTTGCCCCTGGGCTGGTCGTAGTGCAGCTCCAGCTTCTCCCCCTTGGTGCCATACAGGATGATGTCCAGCACCTCCGGGGAGAGTTTCTCCACCGGATCGGTGAGCTTGAAGCGGTACTTCTTGGCCAGGGCCTCAAAGTACATCCGGGAGATGCCGTCGGACTTGATGTGGTTCCAGCCCGAGGCAGTAATGGCCCCGTCCAGGATAGACAGGGACTTGTTGGGGATGATCAGGTCGGGATCCACCTTCAACTGGGAGCCTAACCCCATGCAGGTGGGGCAGGCCCCGTAGGGGTTGTTGAAGGAGAACATCCGGGGGGTGAGCTCCTCGATGGATACGCCGCAGTCCTCGCAGGCGTAGTTCTGAGAGAACAGGATGTCCCGGTCCTCTCCCACGATGTTGATGATGACGATGCCGCCGGACAGGTTGGAGGCGGTCTCCACCGAGTCGGTGAGGCGGCGGTTGATGTCCTCCCGGATCACCAGCCGGTCCACCACGATCTCGATGGAGTGCTTTTTGTTCTTGTCCAGCTTAATTTCTTCGGTGAGTTCATACTGGGAGCCGTCCACCCGGCAGCGGACATAGCCCGACTTCCGGGCGTCCTCGAAGATCTTGGCGTGCTCACCTTTTTTCCCCCGAATCACCGGAGCCAGCACTTGGATACGGGTGGCTTCAGGTAGGGCCATCACCTGGTCGATGATCTGGTCGATGGTCTGCTGCTGAATCTCCTTGCCGCAGATGGGGCAGTGTGGGGTGCCCACCCGGGCCCACAGCAGACGCAGGTAGTCGTAGATCTCGGTCACCGTGCCCACGGTGGACCGGGGATTCTTGCTGGTGGTCTTCTGGTCGATGGAGATAGCGGGGCTGAGGCCCTCGATATAGTCCACATCCGGTTTTTCCATCTGGCCCAAAAACATCCGGGCGTAGGAGGACAAAGACTCCACATATCGCCGTTGCCCCTCGGCATAGAGGGTCTCGAAGGCCAGGGAGGACTTCCCCGACCCGGACAGTCCGGTGAGCACCACCAGCTTGTCCCGGGGGATGGTGACGTCGATGTTTTTCAGATTGTTCTCTCTGGCACCCTTGATCAAAATATGGTCCTGCATATCCGTTCTTCCTCAACTTTGCAATAAAATCTCTCAAAAAATCAGGTCTTTTTCGGCTTTGCCTTCAGCAGCACCAGCCCTTTCACATCTTCCAGCTGTTCCGGCGACTTCACGTCGATAACCAGCCACTTGCCGCCGTTAAAGCGCGGGGTGGCGGCAAAAAGCTCCTGCAGATAGGTGGAAAAGGTGGGCAGGAGGACGGTCAGTTCCTCCACCTGCTTTGCCCCCAGGGTGACCATGGCGGTAAACCATCCTTCCCGGATGTAGCAGGCGGCCAGGGCCTTGCTGCCCTTTCTGTATTTCACGTTCCAGCCCCGGTCCATAGAGCAGTTGCTGTACTCCACCAGCGGCTGCACCCCATAGGTGTCCGCCATCCAGTCCCGCAGCTCCAGAAACAACGGCTGGCCGATCCACTCGGCAATGTCCTCCATCTCCGGCTGCTGGATGGACGGAAACCTCTCTGCCCAGGTCATAACGCTTCCTCCTTCCATTCTGCCGACCGCTCCCGCCGGCTCAATAGCCGAACTGGGCGGCCACGTCCTTGAGCATCTTCCGGATGGGCAGTTCATAGGGGCAGCGGCTCTCGCAGACGCCGCATTCGATACATTCCCCGGCATGGTGGGCCAGGCCCTCGTACCGGGTCTTAGCCCAGTCCGCCAAGTCGTATTTCCGCAGGTAGTTGACCATCAGGAAGTTGCTTGGAATATCAATGCCTACGGTGCAGGGGGCGCAGTAGCCGCATCGGCGGCAGAAATGAGTTCCCAACTCCCGCCGGATGACGGCGCACTGTTCCAGTTCCTCCGCCGTCAGGGGAGACAGGTTCTCTGCCGCCGCGGCGTTGCGCTCCACCTCCTCCACGCTGCCCATGCCGGGGATGGAGATATCGACGGCGTCCGAGGCGGCCACATACCGCAGAGCCAGACGCCAGTCGTCCAGATTGCCCCCGGCTAAGGGCTTCATGGCGATGGTGCCTATCCCCTTGGCCCGGGCCTGCCGCAGCAGATCCTCCCCCTGGCTCTCCACGATATTATAAGGAAACATCACCGTTTCGATACGGTCAGAGTAGTCCTCCACCAATAGGCGCAGGGCATCCACGCTGTGGGCGGTGGCCCCGATGTGGCCGATCTTTCCCCCCGCCTTCGCCTCTGCCAAGGCCCGGTAAGCTCCCTCCGGCCCAAAAACTCGGTCAAAGTCCTTCTCCGGCAGGTTGTGGAGCTGGTAGATATCAATGTAATCCGTCCTCAGGTTGCCCAAGCTGATTTCCACGTCCTGCTTCATGCCCGCGTAGTCCCGGGCCATGGACTTGGTAGCCAGGATGAATTTGTCCCGCCGCCCCTCCAGGGCCGCACCCAGGTATTCCTCAGACACGGTATAGCCTCGGGCGGTGTCGATATAGTTCATGCCGCATTTCTCCAGCGCGTCCACCACCGATTTGGTGTTGGCGGCGTCGGACCGCTGGATGGGGATTCCGCCGAAGGAGACGGCGGCGCAGTGCAGGCCGGTGCGGCCCAGCTGTACGTAGTTCATGGTTTGCTTCCTCCCTATATGATCTTCCGCAGTGTGGATTGCTTTCAAATTAAGAGGACCAGATCTCGCCCAGGGCCATGGCGTAGAAGATCAGGCACGCCCCTGCCAGCACCACCCACTCGATGTGCTCCATGGCGATGTAAAAGCTGGAGGGCTCGGCGTCGTCGATGTCAATGGAACGGATGCGCCCCAGCAGGCTCAGCTTGAACAGAGCCTCCGGGAACAGGATCTGCACGAGGTTCAGCAGGGCAAGGAAGGTCACCGCCAGATACAGCCCCACATTCCCCTTGTGGGTGAGCTCCGGCTCCAGCACCACCTGCACCAGGGTGGAAAAGCCGGGGGCGTGGTATTCCTCCTGGCTGACCGTCTGGCCGTCCTCCGCCACGATGGTGCCGTCGCTCACGTGGCCATAGGCGCGGATCTCCCAGAACGGCTCTCCATCCTCGTCAAAGAGCATGTCGGAAAAACGGCATCCCCGGAAGATCACCTCATCATCCCGGCGGATCTCCACGCCGGTGCCGCTGTATTGGAATTCCTCCGGCACGGCGGTGGGGTCCTCCACCACCTGGTAAGGGCCGTAGGCATACTCCCCCCAGCGGTACTCCACCGTCCCGTCCGGGGCGACGGAAAAGGCGGCGTTCTTTCCATCCACCCTGCCCTCATACCAGGTCACGTCCCCTTCCGTGCGGGGATAGAGCAGTTCCCCCTGGTACTCCAGGCCCCAGCGGCCCACCGTCACCGCCGTGGCGATTCCGAAGGCCACGATCTCCACCAGCATGAGGATCAGCAGCACCCGCCGGAACCAGGACATATCCGCCCACTTGTTTTGGATCGCCGTCATATCGTTCCCTCCCCTCTCTGCCCTGCGCGATACGCGCTGTCTCTCTGGCCTGCGTAAGGTCAGCTGCCTCCCAGCTCCCGCTGGACGTATTTGGGCAGCTTGGACACCACCAGCCGGTAGGACTGGGCGCATAGGTCCCGGAGCACCTGGTCTGGCAGGTCCCCATCCAGCAGGGCGGTGATCCAATTCTTCTTATCGCAGTAAAATCCAGGCAGGACCTCCGGGTACTCCGCCTGGAACAGCTGGGACAGCCGGGGGTCGCATTTCAGGTTGACCAGCTCGTGGCCGCCGTAGGTCTGGTACTTCTCCTCCGGAGCGCAGACGGCGGCGAACTGTTTGCCCCGCACCTCGTAGAGGAACATCTTCCAGCCGGGATGCCAGCGTTTCTCCGCCCCGGGGAAACTCAGCAGATACCCGTCCAGCCACTCATACTTCATCTGTCAAGTCCTCCCATTCCCGCCAGATCAGGCCGTCTTGAAATTGGAACCGCTCCCGGGACCGCTCACCCCGGTCGCTGACCAGCCAGGCGGCGATCTGTCCTGCGTCCCGCTCGATTCGCTCGCACCGGAATTGTCCGTCCCGGCCCTCATAGGCCGCTTGGATCCGGCCCAGATAGGCCTGGATGCCTCGGATCTGCTCCCCCCATCCGTCTGGCTGGCGCAGCTCCCACACCACCTCCGGGTGCAGGAAGGTCTGATAAAGGCCCCAGTCCCGGCGGTTTTCCGCGTCGAAAAAGGCCAGCAGCCTCTTCCGCTCCCGCCACTGCTCGGCGGTGACGGCGTACTGGTAGAGCGCTGCCGGGCGGCCCCGGCAATCAGTAACTTGTGTCTCCCCCAACTTGGCCATGCCCAACTGCCCCAGCAGCCTGCCCGCCCGGCGGAGGTCGATGGTCTCCCCGACCACCTGGCGCAGCCCCAGAACGTCAAAGGCGTAATCCAGCAGGGTCCGGGAGATCTCACCGGCGTACCCCCTGCCCCACAGGTCCCGGCGGAGGAACCAGCCCAGCTCATACGTCCCCGGATCCTCCAGAAGGCAGAACAGTACATAGCCCGCCAGGCCGGGCACGCCCTCCGCCTCCAAGGCGTAGCCCACCGGGGGATCGCGCCGGAGCAGGGACTGCTCCAGAAAGCGGTCGCTCTCCCCCCGGATCATAGGGAAGGAATAGGCCATGGTCTCCCGGTCCCCCAGGATGGCAAACAGCCCGTCCCCATCGGCCGGCGTGAAGGGCCGCAGGCGCAGCCGGGCGGTCTCCAGCTCCATGTCACCCCTCCACCGTTACGTCGGCGGTGTCAGCCTCCACCAGGGCGATGAGGTCCGCCGGGCGCACCTCCACCTGGAAGCCCACCTTCCCTGCGGACACGCAGATGGTGTCCTGGTCGAGACAGCTTTCGTGGAACACCGTGGGAAACTGCTTTTTCATCCCCACTGGGGAGCATCCTCCGTGGACGTAGCCTGTCAGGGGCAGCAGCTCTTTGCTGGGCAGCATGGCGATGGACTTCTCCCCCACCGCACGGGCCGCTTTTTTCAGGTCTAAAGAGGCCGCTACCGGGATGTCGAACACATAGTGTCCCCCAGAGGCCCCCTTGGTCACCAGGGTCTTGTACACCGCCGCCGGGTTCTGTCCCAGGGCCCGGGCTACCGTCTCCCCGTCTGGGGCCTCGTCCCCGCCGTGGGGATAGGTGTGGGGCTTGTAGGGGATCTTCTTCTGATCCAGCAGGCGCATCACATTGGTCTTTTCTTCTTTTTGTTTTGCCATGGTTTTTTCTCCTTTTCTCACCAGATCACACAGGCGATGCACAATTTTCCTCCCTCTGCCACAATCGTCATATGATTGGTGCCCGTTTCCAGGACCGGAGCGCCGCCGCGGGCGTATCGCTTTTCATAACTGCTGTGGACTAGAAAAACATCTTCACGCCGCGTCCATGTCATGTCGGTCTGCCGCTCACGAAAGCCCTCTACAAACAGCTGCGGATTGTCTCGCACCGCTGTCTCAAACTCCCGTATGTACTCATCGAGGGTCTTGGCCGCATAGGTGCCCCCCTCCGTCTGTTCCAGCAACAGGGCATCCGGCCGGAACAATATGCGGAAGTCCCGGCTTGGAAAGGATTCTCCTGCGGCGAAGGAAATCGTGTCATAAAACCGGGCTAAAAATTCTTCCAGCATATCACGCTCTCCTCTCCTGGCCCTGGCTCAGCGCTTCTGGCAGGACCACCGGGCGCACCTGCCATGGGTCCTTCTCCTTCTTGGGAAGCCCATCCGACCTCCGGCCCCGATCCGGTTTCGCCTGAGGTTGACCTGCTTTCCGTCCATGCGAAAACTAGGAGCATGCCAAAGGCCTCGCTTTTAAATAACGATTCAAGGGCGCCATCCCTTACTTCTTCTCCCCCCGCAGCTGGATGATCTGATCCCGCAGCGTGGCCGCCAGCTCAAACTCCAGCATCTTCGCCGCCGCCCCACACAGCTGCGCTGTGCGGGGGCCCCTGTTCATCCCGCTCGGGCGGAGTGAATCTGCCCTACGCAAATCTCCGCTTTGCTCCGATTTTACGCGCCATCCGGCGCGGCCCTGCTGCACGGGGCAGAGGCGGCTCATTTCTTTTTCTCTCCCCGTAGCTGGATGATCTGATCTCTCAAGGCCGCCGCCAGCTCGAACTCCAGCATCTTCGCCGCCTCTTTCATCTCTTTCTCCAGCTTGGCGATGCGCTCCAGCCGCTGCTGCTTGGTGAGCTGGACGTCCTCTGGGCCTCGGCTCAGGTCTGCGGACTTGGATATCTCCAGCAGCTCCCGCACTGATTTCTTCACCGTCTTGGGCACGATGCCGTGGGCCTTGTTAAAGGCGTCCTGCTTGGTCCGGCGGCGCTCCGTCTCGTCGATGGCCCGGCGCATGGAGGGGGTGATGGCATCGGCATACATGATCACCTTACCATCGGCGTTCCGGGCTGCCCGGCCGATGGTCTGGATGAGGGAGGTCTCCGACCGGAGGAAGCCCTCCTTGTCCGCGTCTAGAATAGCCACCAGGGACACCTCTGGCAGGTCCAGTCCCTCCCGAAGCAGGTTGATGCCCACCAGCACGTCGAACTCACCCAAGCGCAGATCCCGGATGATCTCCATGCGCTCGATGGTGTCAATGTCGTGGTGCATATAGCGCACCCGGATGCCCGCCGTGCGCAGATAGCCGGTAAGGCTCTCCGCCATTTTCTTAGTCAGGGTGGTGACCAGCACCCGCTCGTCCCGCTGGGTGCGCTGGTTGATCTCCCCGATGAGGTCGTCGATCTGGCCCTCCACCGGCCGCACCTCGATCA
>URQA01000023.1 GCA_900549885.1 uncultured Eubacteriales bacterium
CCTGCCAGTATTCCTCCGGGGAGACCTCCCGGCGCCGGTGGCCGTATCGTTGGCGCTGAGCTATGCCGACCAAGCGGAGAGCGTCTGGGTCCCTGAAGAGCTGCGGGGCGGGAGGGACGTGTGCGTGTTTTCCCACAGGCAGGAGGAACTGGGCCGGGCGTCAGAAAATCATTTTTCCACAGGCAGGAGGGGGCTATATGGCTGAAACGATTCTGGAGGTGAAAGACCTCCGCACGTACTTTTTCAACGGAGACTCGGTCCTTCGGGCGGTGGACGGCCTATCCTACTCGGTCCACAAGGGCGAGTGTATGGCCATCATTGGGGAGAGCGGCTCGGGCAAGTCGGTATCCGCCCTATCTGTGCTCCGGCTGGTCCCTTACCCGCCCGGCCTGATCATGGATGGCAAGATCCTGTTCCACGGGCAGGATCTGATGACGCTGGGAGATGAAGAAATGCAGGCCCTGCGGGGCAACCGGATCAGCATGATTTTCCAGGAGCCCTCCACTGCCCTTAATCCGTTGTTGACCATCGGAGAGCAGATCTCAGAAGTGCTGATCCGGCACAAGAACCGCTCCAAAGCAGACGCGTGGAAGGAAACGATTTCCCTGTTGCGCTCGGTTGGGATCCCAAACCCAGAACAACGGGCGAAAGAGTATCCCCACCAGTTCTCCGGTGGAATGCAGCAGCGGGCCATGATTGCCATGGCCATGAGTTGTAAGCCGGATCTGCTCATTGCCGACGAACCCACCACCGCTTTGGATGTCACCGTCCAAGCCCAGGTGCTGGAGCAGCTCAACAAGCTCCGCCAGGAAGCGGACACTGCCCTGATCATCATTACTCACAATCTGGGCGTGGTGGCCCGGTATGCCGACTCAGTCAAGATCATGTACGGCGGCAAAATTGTGGAGGAGGGGGACACCTTTCAGATCTTTGAAAATCCCCATCACCCCTATACCCTGGGCCTGATCCGGGCGGTGCCTCGCTTGGACCTGCCGCGCAGCCATGGATTGCACACCATTGAGGGAGAGCCCCCGGATATGTCCCGTGTGCCGGAAACCTGCTGCGCGTTCCATTTCCGCTGCAAATATGCCACCAAGGAGTGCCGCACCCGCCGGCCTTCCTTGGAAGAGGTGGAACCGGGCCATTGCTGCGCCTGCTTCCATATGGCGGCCACCGCCGCCGAGCGGGAGGAGGTGTGCAGGGCGTGAACAAGGACAGACAAAATACGAAAGAAATGCCCATTGATCCCGGCATCAGCCGGGTGATGGATTGGGATATCGCCTCCCAAACTCCGGTGCAGGGACAGGATGAAATCCTTCGGGTCTCCGACCTGAAAATGCACTTTCCCGTCACCAAAGGCCTGCTCAAGCGGCAAGTAGCCGCGGTCAAGGCAGTGGACGGAGTTTCCTTCTCCGTCCGGAAGGGGCAGACTCTGGGCATCGTGGGCGAGTCCGGCTCCGGCAAGTCTACCGTGGGCAACTGTATTATGCGCAACTACGACGTCACCGCCGGCCAGATCATCTTTGACGGCAAGGACATCACCCGCACCCCGAAACATGAGCTGCGTCGGCTTCGGGGTTCGCTGCAAATGATCACGCAGGATCCCTTTGCCTCCCTGGACCCCCGGATGACCATCCGGCAGAGTGTATCCGAGGGCGTGCGCATCCAGCACACGGTACAGCGGGTGGACATCCATGACCTGGTGGAGCGCATGCTGATGCTAGTAGGTCTCAACCCCAAGTTTGCTGACCGCTATCCCCATGAGTTTTCCGGCGGACAGCGCCAGCGCATCTCCATAGCCCGGGCCTTGGCCCTGTCCCCAAAGTTCATCGTCTGCGACGAGATTGTCTCTGCCCTGGATGTATCTATCCAGGCCCAGGTGGTCAGTCTGATGATGAAAATTCAGGAGGAGCTGGACCTGACCTACATCTTCATCGGACACGATCTGAGCGTGGTGCGCCACATCTCTGACCAGGTGGCAGTGCTCTACCTGGGGAAGATCATGGAGCTGACAGACAGCGACGAGCTATACCGCACCCCCTTACATCCCTATACCCAGGCGCTGATCTCCGCCGCCCCCATCCCAAACCCAACCGTGGACCGCACCCGAGAGCGCATTTTACTGGAGGGAGAGATTCCCAGCCCCATCCACCCGCCGCAGGGGTGCCGATTCTGTACCCGGTGCAAGTACGCGGACGAACGGTGCCGTGCGGAGGAGCCGCCTTTGGTGGATGTGGGTAACGAACATCTCGTGGCCTGCCACCGTGTTGCCGGCGGCTGAAAGGAGGAGCCTAAAATGGGAAAGTATATCGGCAAACGCATTCTGCTGCTGGTTCCGGCGGTGTTTCTGGTGTGCGTCATTGTGTTCGCGCTGATGCGGCTGGTACCCGGAGACGCGGTGGACAGCATTATCTACAAGTACAGCAGCATGGGCATCTCCGCCGACCGGGCGGAGGTGGAGGCCATGCTGGGCCTGGACCAGCCGGCAGTGGCACAGTTTTTCACTTGGCTGAAAGGAGTGCTCACAGGTGATCTGGGGGATTCCCTATTTGAGTATGAGTCTGTGGCCTCTATCATTGGTCGACAACTCCCGGTGACGCTGGAGCTGGGCATTCTGACGCTGCTGTTCAGCTGTATTCTCTCCATCCCCATCGGCCTGTTCTGTGCGGCCAAGCAGGACAGCCTCCCCGACTACGCCTTCCGTGTGGTGGCTATCCTGCTGGTATCCATCCCGGTGTTTTGGATCGCCACCATGGTTATCATCTATCCCTCCCTGTGGTGGGGATACGCTCCGCCCACCACCTATGTCAGCTTTTTTGAGAATCCATTGGAAAACCTGCGTATGTTTATCATCCCCGCCCTGCTGGGGGCGCTGATGCAGGCGGGCATCCAGATGCGCACCGTGCGCACTATGACCCTGGAGGTCATGCGGCTGGACTACATCCGCACCGCCTGGGCCAAAGGTACTAAGGAGCGGGTCATCCTGTTCAAACACGCTTTCCGCAACGCCATGATCCCCGTGGTGACGATGATCGGCGGATCGGCGGCCACGATGATCGGTGGCTCAGTTATCATGGAGAGCGTATTCAACATCCCTGGAATCGGCCAGCAGGTCATCACTGCACTTGGCTCCCGGGACTATCCTCTGGTCCAAGGGTGCGTACTGGTGTTCGCCATCTTCGTCATGATCATCAATCTTGTGGTGGACGTCTGCTATAAGTGGATCGACCCCCGCATCAACCTGGATTAAGGAGGCCGCGGTATGAAAGCATCCAGACCCAACGGTCCAGAGCGCAGGCCTCTCGACCGAAAAAAGCCGGGCTTTTTCCACGATCTGTTCCACAAAAAGCCCTTGGGCGCCTTCGGCATGATCGTCCTTATCCTGCTGGTGCTCACGGCTGTATTTGCCGACTTCATCGCCCCCTACCCCATGGTGGGTGGCGCCATGCAGGTGGATGTCATCCACAAGCTCCAGGAGCCCTACTTTCTCATGTCCGCCGCCGAGCGGGCGGCAGTCACCGACGTACACCTCCTGGGTACGGACAGCTTGGGCCGAGACGTACTCAGTTACCTCATCTACGGCGCGCGCACGTCCGTGATCCTGTGCGTGTGCTGCGCGGTAATTTCCACCCTGGTGTCCCTGCTCATTGGCACCCTATCCGCCGTCATCGGCGGCTGGTTTGACCTGATTGTGCAGCGCCTGGTGGACGCCTGGCTGTGTATCCCATCCATGCTTATCCTGCTGATTCTCATGTCCATGCTGGGTCAGGGCTTGCCCCAATTGATTTTCGCCATGTCTGTGCCCAGCGGCATCGCCGGTTCCCGTATCATCCGAGGTGCGGCCATGTCGGTAAAAGACAGCGGATATGTAAAGAGCGCCAACCTGTTAGGCGCGGGTGTATTTTGGAAAACGATCTTCCATGTGATCCCCAATATCCTTCCCTTGATTATCACCAACGCGGCTGGCAGCCTAGGCAGCGTGGTGCTCATGGAGTCCAGTATGAGCTTCCTGGGCTACGGCGTAGATCCGGCCACGCCTAGCTGGGGATATATGATCACCCAGCAGGGCAAGCCCAACATGTATGTGGCCCCCTATCTGGCCATCTGGCCTGGACTGTGCATCTCTCTAATGGTGTTTTCAGCCAGTATGTTTGGCGATGCGGTGCGTGACCTGTTGGATCCCCGGCTCAAGGGCGGCGTAGGCAGTTACAGCACCAAAAAACTCAGCCGGATTAAGGCGAAGCTGGAAAAGAAAATGGCAAAGGCCCAAACGGACGCTGCATGAGCGGCATCCGAAAATGAAAAGGAGGAAAACCACCATGAAACGAACCCTGCCCCGTTTGCTCGCAACGCTCCTGTGCCTGGCGCTTCTGTTCGCCATGGCTGCCTGTGGAGCACCGGATAACACGCAGAGCACACCCGTATCGGACAGCGGAAGTGCCAGCACCGAGCCGGTACAGACTGCCGACACCAGCACGCCCACCTACGGCGGCACCATGACCATGTATTACCACGAGTTCTACAACTACTATGACCCCGCCATGCCCACCAGCTACAGCTATGCCTTTTGGCTAGAGGGCCTGTGGGCCATGGACTGGGACAGCGATTATGCCTACAACAACGACTACTGGACCTATGAGAACGTGGACGGGCAGATTGCTGATACCTGGGAGATTGCCGAGGACTACTCATCCCTGACCGTCCACCTCCGGGAGGACGTCTACTTCCAGAGCAAGGAAGACGCCCAGTACGATATCTTCGGCGGCCGGCAGCTGATGGCCTCTGACGTGAAGTACACCTACGACCGTATCCTGGGCCTGGGATCCGGCTGGGATGAGCCGGTGGAGTGCGAGATGAACTGGCCCTCCGAGCTGTACATGGTGGAGTCCGTAGAGACGGATGGAGACTTCACCGTGATTTTCCACTTCAACACCACTACCGAGGTAGCCCTGAATACCTTTATGACCACGGTGGTCAACATCACCGGCCCCGAGTGGGATGAACTGACTGCGGATCAGCAAGGCGATTGGCACTATGCCGTGGGCACCGGCCCGTTTATTCTCACCAACGTCTCCGTGGGCAGCTCCATGTCCTTCACCCGTAATGACAGCTATTATGACTACGACGAGCGTAACCCCGAAAATAAGCTGCCCTATTTGGACGGCGTAGAACTTGTCCACATCGACGACTCTGCCAACCTGCTTTCCCAGTTCACCGCCGGCACCATCGATTGGATCGGCTCCACCTCTGCGGTGTTCAACTCCTCTGAGCTGGCGCAGCTACGCGCCACGGTACCAGAGGATTCCTACACCGAGTATACCTACAACACCAATCCTCCTGCTGAGATCTCGTTGAAGTGTAATCAAGAGCCCTTCAACGATGTTCGGGTGCGCAAGGCTCTGCAAATGGCCATCAACTGCGATGAGATCTACCATAGCTATTATGGCCTGGAGGGCGAAGTGATCATTCCCGGCATCTGGGCCACGGACCTGACCAATTACTCTGCAGTGGCTGACTGGAGTGACGAGCTCAAGGCCGAGTATTCCTATGACCCGGAGGGAGCCAAGGCCCTGCTGGCCGAGGCGGGGTATCCTGACGGCTTTACCTTCACGGTGGCCCTGGCGCCCAATGCGGACACGGACCTGTATGTCCTGGTGGGCACCTATTTGGCAGACATCGGCGTGACCATGGAGATCGAGCAGTGCGCCGAGATCATGGAGACCATCAGTATTTCCAGCAATCCTGACGATACCCGTCAAGTCAGCGGCATGCACGGTGGAAAGGGCGCGATTGCCATTATTAAGATGACCACTACCTCCGCCGGCGCCAACTATACTTACAACCACGGCAACCAAGCGTATGAGGACGCGGTGACCGGCTTCGAGCAGGCCCAGACCTTGGATGAGCAGTCCCAGTATGCCAAGGAGATGGACCTGATCTTTGCCCAGGAGCACTGGGGCATCGCGCTGGGCGGCTATACCCAGCTCAACGAATTCATGTCCAATAAGATCCATGGATACGATGGGCAGAAGCTTACCGTCAACCAGTACCGCCGTACCGTTGTCGCCCGGCTGTGGATGGACGCGGAGTGACCGCTTCCGGCAAAGTCCAGCCTATCTGTAGTAAAACGAACGCATAAGAGAAAACGTCCAGCCGGATTTAATCCGGCTGGACGTTTTTCTGCCGGCCGGCAGAAGAAGGAAAACCGGACAGAGAAACACGCGACATAGCTTCCGCCGCCCGACAAGACCTTGCGAAGACGGGTTGCTTTTTTTCGGCCAATCCGCTAAAATATGGTTTGTTTTCGCGGCGCGTGCCGCACGATAAGGAGGCCTTGCCATGAACCAAAAGGAGGTGCGGGAGCTGAAACGCCGCTTCCGCCCAGACAAAAACGCCATCAGCCGCATTTATGGCTGCTTCGTTGATCCCAACCGCCGTATCATCTCTTACCTGGACGAGTCCCTGGGGCTTATGCCGGAGGACGAGGTGGAAAAATACCTGAACTTATTGAAAAAGACCTTGTCCGGTACCCTTGGTAAGAACCTCATCGACATCGTCTTTTCCACCCAGCAAGTAGTAGACAGCCCGGAGCACCGGCTGCTCACCCGGCTGCGGGACACCCAGCTCGAGGATGCCGAAGTCCGTCAGGAGTTTTATGATAAGGTCATCGCCTCTTTGAGCATGGATGACAGCCGCTACCTAATCTTGCTGGCCCACGACAGCTACGACGTACCCTACCGGGGAAAGGACGATGAGGTACAGGCCGACGCCTCCGACCAAGTGTTCTCCTACTTAGTTTGCTGCGTCTGCCCGGTGAAGGAGCGACGGGGAGAGCTGGGCTATTTCCCCGGGGACAATGAGTTCCACAGCTGTTCCAGCCAGGTGGTGTCTGCCCCGGAGGTGGGATTTTTGTTCCCTGCCTTTGATGGACGGGCCACCAACCTATATAACGCTCTGTACTATGCCAGAAAGCCGGATGGGCTCCACCAGGAGCTGATCGACGCAGTGTTCCATACCGAACCGCCCATGTCCGCCGCCGATCAGCGCCTTGCCTTTGAGACGGCGTTGGCCGAATCCCTGGGCGACACGTGCAGCGTGGAGGTGGTGCAGGCTATCCATGAGCAGCTGCGTGAGCGGCTGGAGATCCACAAGGAGAGCCGGGACCCGGAGCCGCCGTCCATCAGTCAGGGAGAATTGGGAGCCATTCTGGCGGAAGCCGGGGCAGCGCAGGAACAGATCCAGGTATTCCGGGACCAGTGCGACCAGCAATTCGGCCGTGCGCCCCTCAATCCGGCAAACCTGATCGACAGCCGGCGCTTTGAGGTCAAGACCGGACAGGCTACGGTGAATATCGCCCCTGAGCACAGTGGGCTTCTGGAAACACAGGTGATCAATGGCCGCCGGTATCTGCTCGTCCCCATGGACGGAACGGTGGAGGTTAACGGATTTGCCCTGGAGGGAGAGGGCAAATCGGACGGGTGACCTCCGGCGGGGAAACGGTAAATGCCAAAAGGAGAGGACTCCGGCGGATCGCCGGAGTCCTCTCCTTTTGGCGGGAAGCCCGCCGGGACGGTGGGCGAAGACCGTCAGCAACGCCATTGGTACAGGGCCAGGTCCACACAGCCGTTTTCCTTGAGAAAGACGCCCTCCCTCCGAAGCAGCTCCCCCTGTTCGGACCAGCCGGGGACCAGCCGGCCGGCGTGATTCACCACCCGGTGGCAGGGATAGCTGCCATACCAGTGGGACATGGCCAGCACCCGGCCCACCAGCCGGGCGTTCCGCTCCCGGCCAATGAGCCGGGCGATCTGCCCGTAGGTGGCCACCCGGCCTTGGGGAATCTCCGCAACCACAGACAGCACCTCATAGATCAGCTTGTCATTCAATATGCTACGCATGGAATATCAGCATCCCTCCTGCCTGTATCCCTTTCAGGCGGTTCCCGCCCCAGAGGAACACGGCTCTGTTTGGGCAAGAAAGCAGCCCGCTTCATGGGCATAGATAACGCCCACCGCCTGGAGATAGGCATAAATAATTGTGGTGCCCACAAAGGTCATCCCACGGCGCTTCAGGTCTTTGGACACCGCATCGGACAGGGGAGAGCTGGAAGGGCCGGCCTCGTGAATCACCTGGCCGTCTGTCCAGTGCCAGAGGTAGCGGGAAAAACTGCCCCATTCCCCCTGAATTTCCCGGAATACCTGTGCGTTGTTCACCGCGGCCTGGATTTTCCTGCGGTTGCGGATGATGCCCGGGTCCTGTGCCAAGGCAGCCAGCTTGTCCTCCTTGTAAGCGCATACCGCGTCCAGGTCAAAGCCGTCAAAGGCCTGCCGGAAAGCGTCCCGTTTATTGAGCACACAGGCCCAGGACAGGCCGGCCTGAAAGCTCTCCAGGATGAGCATTTCAAAGAGTTTTTGGTCGTCATGGACCGGTACGCCCCACTCCTGGTCGTGGTAGCGCAAGTACCGCTCGTTGCTTGGGTCCGCCCAGCGGCAGCGGGGTTTTCCGTCTGCCCATTTCACTGTGATCGCCTCCATTTTGTGTGGTGCAGTCTGGATCTGCTTGTTAACAGAAAAGGGAACAGGGGGTATATAGAAAACATAATAGCATATCGGATGAAAAAAGTCCCGCTGTTTTCCAGCGGGACAGAGAAAGGGAACATTCCCGCCCTGGCGAGAGCTGGCGGAAACGGGCCAGGGCGCGCCGCACCTGGGGAAAGCCGGTATCACAGGGCGGGCACGCCGTCAGAGCAGAGGGCACCGCGGTCAGACCGTGCTCTGGGGCGGCTCAGGCTGACTGGAAAAGAGAGGGCCGGAGGCGGGGACACCCTTGGCGCCCCGGGCAGCCCGGCCCGCGCCCCGGAGCATCCGGGAGGCATTGAGAATGGCAATGACCGCCACCCCCACATCGGCGAACACCGCCTCCCACATGGAGGCCACGCCCAAGGCGCCCAGAATGAGGAACAGTCCCTTTACCGCCAGGGCGAATACAATATTCTCCCGGACAATGCGCAGACACTTGCGGGCGATGTCCATGGCCTGGATGAGCTTGGCCGGGTCGTCATCCATCAGCACCACGTCGGCGGCCTCGATGGCCGCGTCGGAGCCTATGCCACCCATGGCGATGCCCACATCCGCCCGGGACAGGACTGGGGCGTCGTTGACGCCATCTCCCACATAGGCCAGCACGCCTTTGGGACTTTTATGGGCCAGAAGGTCCTCCAGCCGGTCCACCTTGTCGGCGGGAAGCAGCTGGGCGTGAACCTCATCCAGCCCCAGTTGGCCGGCCACTGCCTGGCCCACCGCATGACTGTCGCCGGTGAGCATGACGGTGCGGATACCTCGGGCCTTCAGCGCGGCGATGGCGGCGGGGGCGGTCTGCTTGACCTGGTCAGAGATGACGGCGCAGCCCAGGTATTTGCCCTCCCGGGCCACATAGACCAGGGTGCCTGTATCGGAGCAGGGCAGGCAGGGGATGCCCTCCCGCGCCATGAGCTTGTCGTTGCCCGCCAGCACCTGGGCGCCATCCACCTGCGCAGATACCCCGTGTCCGGGAACTTCCCGGACGCTCTCCGTCCGGCCAGGGTCAATGTCGCGCCCCCAGGCCCGGCGGAGGGACTGGGCAATGGGATGGCTGGAGTGGCACTCGGCTAGGGCGGCCGCCTCTAACAGTTCCTCCTGGGATACACCGGGGGCGGGGTGGAGAGCGGACAGCTCGAACACGCCCCGGGTGAGGGTGCCCGTCTTGTCAAAGACCACCGTTTCGGTCTGGGCCAGCAGCTCCAAATAATTGCCGCCCTTGACCAGGATGCCCCTGGCGGAGGCTCCGCCAATGCCGCCAAAGAAGGACAGGGGGATGGAAATCACCAGGGCGCAGGGACAGGAGATGACCAGGAAAATCAGGGCTCTGTGGACCCATACGCCCCACTGCCCGGTGACGAGGGAGGGAATCACCGCCAGCAGGACGGCGCCGATGACCACGGCGGGGGTATAGTAGCGGGCGAACTTGGTGATAAAGTTCTCCGCCTTGGCCTTTTTGGAAGAGGCGTTCTCCACCAGGTCGAGAATTTTGGCTACGGTGGACTGACCAAACTCCTTGGTGACCCGAACTTTCAGCAGGCCGGTGAGATTGACGCAGCCGGACAGCAATTCCCCGCCGGGGGCCACATCCCGGGGAGCGGACTCGCCGGTGAGGGCGGCGGTGTCCAGGGCGGAGGAGCCCTCCAGCACCACACCGTCCAGGGGAACCTTCTCGCCGGGGCGGACCACGATGACCTCTCCCACCGCGACCTCGTCCGGGTCTACCTGTACGATCTGACCATCCCGCTCCACGTTGGCGCTGTCCGGGCGGATATCCATGAGTTGGGCGATAGACCTCCGGGACCTGCCCACGGCATAGCTTTGGAACAGCTCTCCCACCTGGTAAAACAGCATGACGCCGACGGCCTCGGCATATTCCCCCAGCACCAGCGCGCCGATGGTGGCGATACACATGAGAAAGTTCTCGTCAAAAACCTGCCCATGGGCGATATTGCGTACCGCTTTCCACAGAATATCCCAGCCGATGACAAAATAGGGGACCAGGAACAGCAGCAGGCGGGGAATCGAGGACACGGTGCCTCCTGTGAAAGTCCAACTGTCAGGAAAAACAGTGGGCTGACCGGGGGTGGAAAATTCGATCACCCAGGTGGGGGTGAGAAAAATCTGCTGGGGGATGAGGCTGGCTGCGATGAGCAGGACGGCGGCGGCCAGGATACGGACCAGGGTCCGTTTCTGCTTTCTTGTCATGGGGATACCTTCTTTCTCCATCGCTTCAGGGCCGGGCAGTGCCAAAGAGACACGGCCAGGGGCCTGGCCCTTTGCTTACAGCACGATTTGGCAGTCCGGCTCCACTTTTCGGACGCACTTGACCACATCTTTCATAATAGAATCCACATCGTCCGCCTCGATGGTGAGTTTCTGGGCCATAAAGCTGACGGTGGCGGTGACGCCGGGGAGTTTATTAATGGCATCCTCCATTTTTTGGGCGCAGTTGGCGCAGTCCAAATCTACGAGCTTGAATGTCTTTTTCATGATAACGGCCTCCTCAATAAATAAAATGAAAAGCAGAGTCAGTCCAGAACGGGCGTTTATTCCTCAATGTGCTCCATGCCCTGGGCGATGATCTTGCGCACATGATCGTCCGCCAGGGAGTAAAAGACGGTCTTGCCGTCCTTCCTGGGCTTCACCAGCCGGTTGGCTTTGAGCACCCGGAGCTGGTGGGAGACGGCGGACTGGGTCAGCCCCAGCAGCTGGGCGATGTCGCACACGCACAGCTCCGCCTCAAACAAGGCATACAGAATTTTGATTCGTGTAGAATCGCCAAAGACTTTGAACAATTCCGCCAGGTCGTACAGCTGCTCGTCATGGGGCATCTGCCCCAGCACCTGATCGACTGTGTCCTCATGGACGCATAGGAAACCGCATCGCTCCACATCGCGGTCCAGGTCGGCCATATCGGTTCCTCCTCATCAAACAAATATATGAACATCTGCTCATATATTATCACTATGTGGGGTGGCCGTCAAGAGGGAAACAAGAATTCTGCAAAAAAATTTGGGGGCGCACAGATGTGCGCCCCCAAAAGGGTCGGTAAAATATAGGCCGGACAAAGGGGGACGGGTCACTTGCCCTGCTCCAGATAGGCCACCACTGCGGCGTTGGGGCCAAGGTGGGTGCCAATGACACAGCCGATGGAGCGGATCTCCTGACCGTGAGGGCCGAACTTCTCTTCCATAAGGGGGACGAACTGGCGGCAGAGGGTGTCGTCCCCGGAGTAGCCGTAGTAAATGGGCAGGCGGGGGTCAGGGTGGATGTCATCCCCCACCTGCTTGAGCATGCCGGCCAGGCTACCCTTGGTGCCCACGCCCTTGCCCACCAGGCCCAGCGCGCCGTCCTTCAGGGTGATGATGGGCTTGACCCGCAGCAGGCTGCCCACCACGGCCACGGAGGTGGACATGCGCCCGCCTTTGTGGAGGTATTCCAGGGTGTCTACAATGCCGAACACCCGCATGCGGCTCTTAGCGGCTTCGATCTGGGCGGCGATGTCCGGGGCGGACATCCCCTGGCTGCGCAGCTGTTCGCCCAGGTCCAGCATGGCCCGCAGGGCCACGATGGCAAGAGTGGAGTCGATGATGTAAATATGCTCATAGCCGCACATCTCCCGGGCAATCTGGGCGCTCTGCACCGTGCCGCTGAGCTGGGAGGAGAGCAGCGCGCAGATCAGGTGGTCACCCTGGTCCCTGGCTCGTTCAAAATAGGGCAGAAAATCGTCAGGGGTGGGCTGGCTGGTGGTGGGCAGAGCCTTGGACTGGCTCAGCATCTGGTAAAACGTGGGGTGGTCCAGGTCGATGCCGTCCCGGTAGGCCGTCTCCCCAAAAAGAACTTTCAGGGGAACGACGTCGATGTCCCGCTGGGCGGCCTCCTGGGGCAGGATGTCGGCGGTGCTGTCGGTGAGAAAACGGATAGCCATGATGATCTCCTTTTGGCGGTTTTAGATTCAGGCGTTTTGCGCCTGGGTGGTCATGTCCTGGAAAAATGCGCTGAGGTTCTTCAGGGACTGGATCAGGGCGTCCAGCTCTTGCTCAGTGAGCCCCTGGGTGGCGCTGTCGATCATGCGGGCGTGGAACTGGCTGTGGAGGGCATTGGCCTGCTCCCCCTTGTCCGTGAGGAGGACCCGGATGACCCGCCGGTCCCCCGGCTCGCCGCCCCGCTCCAGGTAGCCCTTCCGCACCAAGGTGTTCACTGCGGTGGTCAGGGAGCTGACCCGGATAGACAGAGCTTCAGCAATGGCGGTCATGGTGTTGCGCGCCTGGACGGTGAGATCGCTCACCGCCTCCAGCACATGCAGTTCTTTGACGGACAGGTCTTGGGCGCCTACTTGGCTCAAGGCGTGTTCCTCCCAGACCAGAATCCGGTTGAACACATGGACAAAGAAATCGTTGAGGTAAATCCGTTGAGCGTCGGTCATGAGACTGCCTCCTTTCGAGGGGGTCAAACTATTTGGAATACAAATAGTTTGAACTTCAAAGATAATAGCAGGGAACGTCTCTGCTGTCAAGGGGGAAATTTGACACTGGTGCTGCTCGGGAGCGGAGAGAACTGCCGGGCGTTGTGCTGAAATAGATGCCGTGATATAATCGTACCGCCGGTTCAGACAAGCTGGCGGCGCATCAAAGAGAGGTGTGGAGGTGCTGGATTTGGATTGGATGGAATCGGTGAAGGCCCGGCTGAAGCGGAAGAACCAAGTGTTGTTTTCTCCTAAGGACGATTTGCTGGCCCCGCTGGCCCTTCTGCTGGAGGGACAGGACCGCCGGGCGGTGGTGCTGTGGGCCTTTGCACTGGTGGAGGAGACGGTAGAGCGGCTGGAACAGAAATACCCCGGCGAGGACCGGCCCCGGACAACCCTGGAGCTGTGCCGGCTTTGGGCGGCGGGAACGGTAAAGATGCCCCAGGCGAAGGCGGCTATCCTGGCCTGCCACGCCCTGGCCCGGGAGTGGGACAGCCCGGAAGATATCGCCCTGTGCCATGCCGTGGGCCAGGGGTGCAGCGTGGTACACACCGCAGGCCACGCCATGGGCTATCCCATTTATGAGTTGACCGCCCTGGTGTGCGCCCTTGGCCCGGATCGATGCCGGGCGGCGGTGGACACGCGGGCGCAGATCTATCTGGACCGCCTCCTATATTGGCAGGATCACTGGCGGGACTGGTCGGGAAGCTGGGCGGCGTTCCTGTGCCGCTAGGTGGTGTGATCTGGCAGGGGCAGGCCTGGCTGGGGCGTCCACAGGGCCAGCACGGTCCCCCGGCCCGCAGTGACAAGGGCGGCCTGCCCGTCCAGAAATTCATTGCTCACCCCTAGGGGGCGGTCTGGGACCAGGACGCCGCGATCGAGAGGATAGCGCAGGCCGGAGAGGGTGACATCCTCCGCCGCCCCGCCCCAGGCGAACAGGGACAGGGTGCCGCGGTATCCGGCGGGGAAGGACAGCGTACCATTACAGACGGCGGTGATGGCGGCATCCGGCCCCAGCAGGAAGGCGGGGATATGTTTCCGGGCGAGAAAGGCCAGGATGTGGAGGTTGGACAGGGTGTGGTCCAGCCGCCCCCCCAGGCCGCCGTAGATGAGAAAGCGGCCGCAGCCCCGCGCCAGCCCCTCCTGGACGGCCAGCATCATGTCGGTGTCGTCCTTCCTCACCGGATGCCGGACCACCTCCACGTCCTCCGGCACCCGGCCCAGGGAGTCAAAATCTCCCACCGCCAGGTGGGGGGACATGCCCCACTGTTTGAGTTGGCCATAGCCCCCGTCGGCGGCGATGAGAAAACAGCGGCCGTCCAGCTCCGGCCGGGGCATGGCGCCGTAGTCCCCGGCGCCGAAGATGCAGCAGGTGCGCTCCATAGTGGTCCCTCCAGTTGGTCGAGATATTTGTTCTATCCTAAGCCGTCGGCGGGCGGCTGTCAAGGGGCGCGGTTGACAAGGCCGGTGCCATATGGTAGTATTCCCCCCCAAAGGAGGCGCGTACCATGCTGGACGAGCGGGAGATGGCCCGGCAGGCCCGCCGGGCGGTACGGCATAACAAACTGGCGCTGGCCATCCTGGCCGGGCTGGTGCTGCTGTTGGCGGCGGGGTACGGCCTTGACCGCTGGCGGCGCACCTACACGCCCGATAAGTGGGCTTCCGCCCCTGACGAGCGGCTGGACATCCTGGACGACCTGTTGGGGAAATACGACCTGGTGGGCATGACCGAGGGGCAGGTCGTGGCCCTGCTGGGGCCGGAGGACGGGGAGGGGCAGACCTCCTTCAAGGGGGACCGGACGTACTATCCCCCGGAGGACACCCTGGTCTACTACCTGGGGGTGGACCTCATGGACGGCGTGTGGCTGATCCTCTCCCTGGAGTGGGGCGTGGTGACCGGGTATACCACCGGCGCCACCTGACGGGGAAATTTATCCGCCCCACTTGCCTTTTTCACAGTGATGTGTTATCATCGCCACAGGACGGCACGCCGTCCCCGGAACAAATGACAAGTAGATAGCCAGGGGGGCCGCCGCGCGGCTGAGAGTAAGGCGAAAGGCCTTTGACCCTTTGAACCTGTTGGGTAATGCCAGCGTAGGAAGTCGTATCTCAGGAGATCGGAGCATCCGCATGGCTTTTGCTTGGCGGCTGTTCCGATCATATTTTTTAGGAGGAAACAAAAATGAGAGCAAGCATCGCCATCCAGATCGAGCCCAACTGCCAGGACGACTACGAGGCGGTCCGCATCGTGGACGAGGTCATCGACTACATCCGCTCCACCGGGCTGCACTACTACGTGGGGCCCAGCGAGACCTCCATCGAGGGGGACGACCTGCACCAGCTCATCGACATCCTGGAGCACTGCATGCACGTGGCCGCCGAGGCGGGCAGCGCCAAGGTGTCCGCCTACTGCAAGCTGGTGTACAAGCCCAACGGCGCCGTGCTGACCATCGATGAAAAGGTCACCAAGCATCACCAGTAAGCTCCCCGCCCTGCTGGCCCTGGCGGTGGTGGTGGCCATCTGGCTGGGGGCCAGCGAGGGGGGGCTGGTGCCCGAATTCATGCTGCCCACCCCCATAGACGTGTGCCGCGCCCTGGCCGGCGACTTCCCCGTGCTGCTGACGAACGCCGCCGTCACGCTCCAGGAGGCGGCCTACGGCCTGGCTATCGGCATTGCCGTGGCCCTGGCCCTGGCCACCCTGATGCACCGGGTGCGGATGCTCTACCGGGCGCTCTACCCCCTGCTGGTGGTCACCCAGACCATCCCCACCATCGCCATCGCCCCCCTGCTGGTGCTGTGGATGGGCTTCGGCATGGCGCCCAAGGTGACGCTGGTGGCGCTGACCACCTTCTTCCCCCTGGCGGTGAGCCTCCTGGAAGGGTACGCCAGCACCGATAAGGCCGCCGCCGACCTGCTGCGCTCCATGGGGGCCAGCCGGTGGCAGATCTTCCGTCACCTGGAGTTTCCCGCCGCCCTGGGCTACTTTTTCTCCGGGCTGCGGGTGTCCGTGTCCTACGCGGTGGTGGGGGCGGTGATCTCCGAGTGGCTGGGCGGCTTCGAGGGGCTGGGGGTCTATATGACCCGAGTGAGGAAGGCCTATGCCTTTGACAAGATGTTCGCCGTCATCATCTTCATTGTGGTGGTGAGTCTGCTGCTCATGGCCCTGGTGACGGCGCTGCGCCGGCTGACCATGCCCTGGGAGGCCTATGAGAAGATAGAGAGGAACGACTGAATACCATGAAGCACATGAGAAACATTCTGGCCGCCGGTCTGGCCCTGCTGATGGCCGGCTCCCTGGCCGCCTGCTCGGGGGACACCCAGGGGGAGAAGTTGACCGAGGTCACCATCTGCCTGGACTGGACCCCCAACACCAACCACACCGGCCTGTATGTGGCCGCCGCCAACGGCTATTTTGAAGAAGCCGGTCTGAGCGTGTCCATTGTCCAGCCCCCGGAGGACGGGGCCACCGCCATCTGCGCCGCCGGACAGGTGGAGTTCGCCGTCACGGTGCAGGACAACCTGGCCGCCGCCTTCGCCCGGGAGGACCCCTTGGAGGTGACCGCCGTGGCGACCCTTTTGCAGCACAACACCTCGGGCATCATCTCCCGGGCGGGAGAGGGAATGAGCACCCCCAAGGGCCTGGAGGGCCATCGGTACTCCACCTACAACGGCGTCATCGAGCTGGCCATCATGCAGCAGGTGGTGGAGGCCGACGGGGGGGACTTCTCCCAGGTGGAGCTCATCCCCTATACCCTGGAGGACGAGGCCGGCGCCCTGAAGGAGGGGTTGACCGACGCCATCTGGGTGTACTACGGCTGGGGCGCCATCAACGCCCAGCTGGAGGGGCTGGACTTCGACTACTTCTACTTTAAGGACATCGACCCGGTGTTCGACTACTACACCCCCGTCATCATCGCCAACGACGACTTTTTGGCCGAGGATCCGGACACAGCCAAGGCCTTCCTGTCCGCCGTGGCCCAGGGCTATGAGTACGCCATCGACCACCCGGAGCAGGCCGCCCAGATCCTCATCGACGGGGACGACACCGGCGCCCTGGCCGGTATGGAGGACCTGATCGTGGCCAGCCAGAAGTGGATGGCCGACCAGTACAAGGCGGAGGTGGACCAGTGGGGCTACATCGACCCGGCGCGGTGGGACGCCTTCTACGCCTGGCTCAGCGACAACGGCCTGGTGGAGATCCCTCTGCCGGCGGGCACCGGCTTCTCCAACGACTATCTGGCCCCATGAGCGCCGCCAGCACCGAGATGCTCCGGGCGGAGGGGATCTGCAAGAGCTATGACGGCAGGGCCATCATCCGGGACATCTCCCTCCACCTGGACCAGGGGGAGCTGGTGTGCCTGCTGGGGGTAAGCGGGGCGGGCAAGACCACCCTGTTCCACGCCCTGTCCGGCCTGGAGCGGCCAGAGGCGGGCCGGGTGCTGCTGGCCGGGGAGGACATCACCGGCACGCCGGGGAAGATCAGCTATATGCTGCAAAAGGACCTGCTGCTGCCCCACAAGAAGGTGGCGGACAATGTGGCCTTGCCCCTGGTGCTCCGGGGGGAGAAGCCCAAAGCCGCCCGGGAGAAGGCCCTGTCCTACTTCCCCCAGTTCGGCCTGGAGGGGGCGGGGGACAAGTACCCCGCCCAGCTGTCCGGCGGTATGCGCCAGCGGGCGGCCCTGCTGCGCACCTTCCTGGGGTCCCGGGGGGTGGTGCTGCTGGACGAGCCCTTCTCCGCCCTGGACGCCCTGACCAAGCGGGAGATCCACCGCTGGTACATGGGCATGATGGACCAGCTGGCCCTCACCACCCTGTTCATCACCCACGACATCGACGAGGCCATCCTGCTGTCCGACCGGATCTACATCCTCTCGGGCAGCCCCGGGGCCATCGCCGCGGAGCTGACCATCCAGCCCTCCCGGCCCAGGACGGTGGACTTTGCTTTGAGCGGAGTGTTTTTGGACTACAAAAAGCAGATCTTGTCCCTGCTGGGGCAATCATGAAGAGGTGCGCATGGGAAACGCCATGCGCACCTCTTTTTAGCTGGCTATTCCTGAACTGGCCCAACTTAGCATTGATCGCTTAGATTGCTAGGGGAGTGATGTAGCTTGTAAAATCGGCAAACTTAAATTTGGACACAAGTGACACAGTTATCATAACAGATACGATTGCGGCTATCACCTACGATGAAAAGAATGATCGCAGCATTTTTGAATTTGATACAGATCAAGGGACTGCTTTCTGGCCATTCGATGGAGATTTGCTGGATCAGTTTAGTGCTGGAGACTCTGTTACATTGATATATCCATAGAGTATTGGTTCCCATCCAACCTGCAAGTCAAATGTTACTCTGATGTATGGAATGACGAAGTGGTTCAGCGCGTACTAGATGACGTGACGGACGCTGTGGCCGGTGAATCGTTTCAACATTCCTTTGCGGAACAACATGATAAGCGCTATGGTACAACAAGTGCATTTCCCAAGGTGATCATGTTTTATTTTTATAAGAACGGGGAAACCATTCCTCAATATCGCTATTCTTGTGCGACACCGTTTGAGGAATATGTATTGATCCCTTGAGTAAGATCCGTTTGGTCAAAAGGGAGCGATTTTTTGCTCCCTTTTGATTTGTGTTGTAGCCTGGACGGCGTCAGAATAATGTAAACTGGAGGGAAATCGCAAGCTCACCGCCGGGCATTATCCCGGAGAAAGGGCGGGCGCACCGTCTCGTCCAGCAGAGCGGAGTAGAGGCGGGGGCGGCGGTAGGCATTGCCGTGGACCTCACGTTCCCGGTAGGCCCGCAGCATATCCAGATCTAAGTCTGCCAAATAAATTCCCTCCTGGCCGTCGGCTTCCAGCAGGCAGATATCCCGGGAACCAGACAGCTCGGGCAAATAGACCACCCCGTCAAAGACCGTGGAGCGGCCGTTACAGTCAGGCTGGCCCAGGGGATAGTTGCAGGTGGCTACGGCGGCCATATTCTCAAAAGACCGGGCGCGGAGCTGGGCCAGGCGGTTTAGCTCCATGGGGCAGGCGTTAGGGACCAGAATGAGCTCCGCCCCCTGGAGCATGAGTAGGCGGGCGCTTTCAGGAAATTCCCGGTCGTAGCAGATCATGGCCCCCACCTGCACCGGGCCAATGGCGGTGTCCAGCTGAGTGGTGAAAAAGCCTTCACCGGGAGTAAGCCGCCTCTCGTGGCTAAAGTCGCAGGTGTGAACCTTGGCGTAGGTCAGTACCCGGCGGCCATGGCGGTCAAACAGGACTAGAGTGTTCCGGGGCAGAGGGTCAAATCGTTCCAGCAGCGTGACGGCGATGGCCATGCCCAGTTCCCTGGCCAGCTGGCCGAAGGCGGAGACAAAGGGGCCGTCGGCGGGAACGGACAGGGCTTGCAGCACGTCTGGGTCCTGAGGAATGTGGTAGCCGCAGCTCCACATCTCGGGAAACAGGGCTATGTCCGCCCCCTGGGCCTTGGCTTGGCGACAGGCATCCAGCCCTTTTTTCAGGCTTTCCTCCGGCGTCTGGCCAGGGAGCAGCTGGAGCAGGGCGATGCGCAGGTGCTTCATGGAGAAAACCTCCTTGGGTGCTGGTTGAAAATGTGTGCCGGAAAACCGTATAGACGGCGCGGGAACATTAAACTAAAAAATAAAAGGACTGCTTTCAGCAGTCCTTTTATTACCTGGAGCGAGTGACGAGGCTCGAACTCGCTACCTCCACCTTGGCAAGGTGGCGCTCTACCAGATGAGCTACACTCGCAACGACAAAAAGGATTGTACCAACACTTTGCCTTTTTGTCAAGAGAAAATTTTAGGACTGTGGAATATTTTTATTCCCCCGGTGTCTGCGTAGTGGACAGGGCGGTGTCGTAATCCACACAGTCGGGGTAGAGATCGGCATTCCATAGATAGCCCAGCGCAGTCAGTTCCAGGTCGGTGTACAAGGCAGGGGTTTCGTCGGTGAGCAGCAGATGGCGGTAGCCCTCCCCGGCATCCACAATAAGCCAACAGGTGTCTGCTCCATTGACCATGCCGTTGACGAACGTCACGTCAAAGCCTGCCTGCTGGAGCAGTAGCTCCAGGGCCAGCGTATGAGCCAGAAGGTTGGCGGGCTGTCCCGTGAGGGCGCTATAAGGGTCTGCCGCTCCGGCACCATCCACAGGGGAGGCGGCCTGCTCCAGAAGAGAGACCAGCTCTCCGGGGGTGTAGCTGTCTGCGGCGGGAGGGTTGTCCCGGAGCAGCTGCCCGGCAAGGGTAATCAGGTCTTCGGAACGGACCGACAGGGAATCCTGTTTCTCTGGCCAGTGAAGGGAGATTTCCAAAATACGCTGGGTGCCGATATCCGGATAGAGGGTTACCTGAATATCCGGCATTCCGAAAGCGGACTGAGGGGTATCAAAATAAGCTTGGGCGGCCATAGAGCGCACAGAATCGGTATCCCCGGTGAAATAGGACGCCCGGAGTACTAGACTGGATGAAAAATTGGCCATGGCCTGACGCAGCTGCTGCTGGATGGCAGTGGTGCCGCTGACAGACCGGATAGCGTCAACCTCCTGGGCGGTATGGGAGTAGCTGAGCGAGACCGCCACCTCATAGTAGGAGACAATGCGGGAAGCGGTGTAGTGGATGTCCGCCACGGCAAAAGCTCCCAGGGGGTCCTCCTCCATCACCTCCCGGCAGGCGGCATCCACGTCCTGTTCTACATCTGAGGTATAGTTATACAGCCGGATGGTTCCCTGCCTGGCGTGTTCATTGACGAAATACAGGATGGCATCCACCAGCCCCCGGTAAGACTCTGCGCGAAGCACCGAAGAGTCCTCGTTGAGCGGAGTGTACTCCACATGGGCGGTGGAGGAGACATAGCTGCGCTCCAGCATGGCGGCACAGCCCGATAGCAGAACAACCAACACCAGCGCCAGGGGAGCCAGTCGCAGCTTCATGGAGAGACCTCCTTTCTGGAACGGGGGAGTTAGAAGCCCAATTCCTGGCCGATGATGACCACTTCCGCCTCGGGAATCAAAGCGGGCTTTTCCCAATAGATGACCATGGCCGCACAGATGCGCTCTGGACTTTTGCAGTCGTAACAGCGGTCGGCCTTGACGGCGCAGGGGGTCTTTTTTTCTAAGCGGCGGGCATTTTTGGGCCCTGCGATGTTCCGGGCCCTCCAGATGGCACCCTCTAGATCCGGGGCGATTTTGTTGACTCCAATGATAAAGTACACCTTCTCGTGGCCAAACAGGCCGGAGGCCAGGCGATTGCCGCCGCCGTCAATGTTCACAAGCTCTCCGGTTTCAGCTACGCCGTTGAGGGAACAGATGTACACCTGGGCATCGGTGGCGTCCTTGGGGATCATGTTCCTCTCCTTATCCCAGTGCCAGATGCAGGTGTTGTGCAGGGCCAGCCGTTCATACAACCCCATATCCCGGACCGTTTGGGAACCGCCAAACCCGATGGTACGTCCGTCCAGGGCCTGATCCAGATAATCGCTGGCCTGGCCGGCGGTGTCGAAATAGGAGGTTTTGAAGCCCCGCCGCTCCAACTCTGCCCGGAAAGCGTCCAAATTTACCATATAAAGGTTCTCCTTTCCCATGTTGATTTCAAAGCCCGTCTTTCTTATATTCCCGGAACCCATCTCCCAGCACTTCGTGGGCGTTGCATACAATGAGGAAAGCGTCCGGGTCGATGTCCTTCACCGCGGCTTTGATGGCGGCGATCTCCCTCTGCTTGAAAGCACACATAAGTACTTGTTTTTCCGCGCCGGTGTAAGCTCCCTGACCGTGGAGAATGGTCACACCCCGGTCTAGGTCCTGGACGATGGCACTGGAGATCTCGTCGTTGTGGTCGCTGATGATATAGGCCACCTTGGCGTTGTCCAGCCCGTAGAGAATGCCGTCCATAGCCAGGGTGGAGATATATAGAGCTACCAGGCCATATAGTGCGGTATTGAGATTGCGGAAAAACAGTGCCACCAGCACAATGACGGCTAAATCGACCCCCATGAGCAGCTTGCCCATGGGCAGCCATTTGAACTTGAGCTTGAGTAACCGGGCGGCCAGATCGGTGCCGCCGGTGGTGGCACCCTGGAGAAACACCACCCCCAGGGAGGCGCCCATCAGCAATCCGCCGAAAATACAGGCCAGCAGAGGCTCCATGGGCTGCCAGTCGTACAGCGGGGTGAGAAGGTCAATGAACACTGAGGAGATAAACATGGCGTATAAGGAGGACACCAGCAGCTTTCCGCCGATGAGCTTCCAGCCCAGGATAAACAGGGGGATGTTGAGCACGATGACCGTGACGCCCACAGGAGCGGCGGGGAACAGGCGGTTGACAATCTGGGCAAGGCCGGTGATGCCGCCGAAGGCAATGCCGTTGGGGTCAAAGCACCAGACGAAGGAAAGCGCGTAAATCAGCGCCGCCAAAGTGATCAATAAAACGGCACGAAGGCCCTTCCGAAGAGTAGCTGTCTGTAATTTCATAGGAACCTCCTTACAGCAAGGTCATCTGGGTCTCGCCCCGGTCCTCGTCCTTGAGCAGAGCGCCGGCAATGGGCAGGGAACGGGCCCGGTACCGGGCGGCATTGACAATGGAAGTATCCGCCAAGGGGCGGGCCCACTCCACCTTGTACTTTGGCTTGAGGGTCATGATGTTGACTCCCTGAGTGGACCGGGTGGACTTGGGGTTTAGGGATGCGGTGTGGAATACCACGCAACGCCCCTCGGTGGAGCACACGGCCATCTCCTGATCCTCCGCCAGCACCAGGGCGGACACCAGGGGAGACTTGTCGGAATAGGCGCCGGTGAGCTTTTTACGGCGGGTCTGAGTCTGGTAGGCGGACAGCTCCACCCGGGCGGCCTTACCGTTTTCAAAGAAAAACAGCAGATGGGCGGAATAGTCCCCCGGAGGACAGGCCCAGACAAATTTCTCGTCCGCGTCCATGCCCAGCTTGGTGGGCAGGTAGTCCCCCAGTACGCTGGCCTTGCTGTCGTCAAAATCAGATAGGCGGGTCTTGTAGCACTGCTGATGGTCGGTGAAAACCAGCAGCTCATCCCGGTTATTCCCCGTCCACTGAAGGAAGGGGCCGTCCCCTTCCTTGTACTTTTGCTCTGAACTCATGCGCAGGGACTGGGGAGTAATCTTTTTCAGATATCCTTCCTGGGAGAGAAACACATGCACCGGATAGTCCGGAGCCTCTTCCACTGGGTCAGGCTCCGCCTCCAACTGGTGCTCGTAAACGATCTCGGTGCGCCGGGGTACGCTGTACTTCTTCTTCACAGCCTCCAGCTCAGAGATGATAATATCCTTGATGCGCTCCGGAGAGTGGACGATGTCCTTCAGGTCTGAAATCTCCGCCTCTAGGCTGTCCACTTCATCAATGCGCTTTAGGATATACTCCTTGTTGATGTTGCGCAGCTTGATGTCCGCTACATACTCCGCCTGGACTTGGTCAATGCCAAAGCCAATCATCAGATTGGGCACCACCTCGGCGTCCTCCTCCGTCTCCCGGATAATGGCGATGGCCTTGTCAATGTCCAGCAAGATGCGCTTGAGACCCTTCAGAAGATGGAGCTTCTCTTCCTTCTTTTTACAGGCAAACCAGGTGCGTCGGCGCACTCCGTCCATCCGCCAGCCGGTCCATTCCTCCAGAATCTCTCCGACTCCCATCACCCGGGGCATGCCGGCAATGAGAATGTTGAAATTACAGGAAAAGGTGTCCTGGAGGGGAGTGGCCCTGAACAGCCGGGCCATGAGCTTGTCCGGATCAGCGCCGCGCTTGAGATCGATCGTGAGCTTGAGGCCGTTCAGATCGGTTTCATCCCGCATATCGGCGATTTCCTTGGCCTTGCCCGCTTTGACCAGTTCGGCTACCTTATCAATGATGGCCTCCACAGTGGTAGAGTAAGGGATCTCATAGATCTCAATAAGGTTTTCGTCCTTTATATAGCGCCACTTGGCCCGCAGCTTCAGCCCGCCCCGGCCGGTACGGTAAATGTCTGCCAAGGCCGCACCGTCATAGAGCAGCTGCCCGCCGGTGGAGAAGTCGGGAGCCTTCAGGATGCTCAACAGATCCACATTGGGGTCCCGGAGGTAGGCGGTGGTGGCGTCGCACACCTCGCCTAAGTTAAAGCCGCAGATATTGCTGGCCATGCCCACGGCAATACCCATGTTGGAGGATACCAGCACGTTGGGAAAGGTGGTGGGCAACAGGGTAGGCTCGGTGAGTTTGCCGTCGTAGTTGGGCACGAAATCCACTGCGTCCTGATCGATATCCCGGAACAGCTCCTGGCAAATGGGATCCAGCCGTACCTCGGTGTACCGGGAGGCGGCCCAGGCCATGTCACGGGAATAGACCTTGCCGAAATTCCCTTTGGAGTCCACCAGGGGATGGAGCAGAGCGCCGTAGCCTCGGCTCAGGCGCACCAAGGTATCGTAGATAGCTGCGTCTCCGTGGGGATTGAGCTTCATGGTAGCCCCTACTACGTTGGCGCTTTTGGTGCGGCTGCCCCCCAGCAGATGCATTTGGTACATGGTGTACAGCAGCTTGCGGTGGCTGGGCTTGAAGCCGTCGATCTCCGGAATGGCCCGGGAGACGATGACGGACATGGCGTAAGGCATATAGTTGACTTCCAGCGTCTGGGTAATGGGCTGCTCCAGCACCTGGGCCTGCAGGCCCAGCACATTGGGGTTGTCCACCTTTTTCGGCCCATTCTGCTCGGGGGATTTTTTCTTTGCCAAATTTGATCAGTCCTTATCTTCAGATGCCGCAAGGGGCGGCGAGTTCCTTTTCGCTCGTGCAAAAAGGAGGCAAAGGCCAAAGGCAACAGCCTCTGATTTTCGGTGACGTTCTAACCGATCACAAAGTCATCCGCCGGAGGCCCGGCTGGGCCCCATGAAGCGGCAAGGGCTCTGCCCCTGCAGATCAAGAGATGTCCGCCAGGTCCAGGTATTTATACCCGTTGTCGGCAATGTGTTCTTTCCGCCCGGCCAGATCGTCCCCAAGCAGCAGGTCAAATACCTGGGCGGTGCGTTCCACGTCCTCAGGCATGACCTTGATGAGCCTTCTCGTCTCTGGGTTCATGGTGGTCAGCCACATCATGTCCGGCTCATTCTCGCCCAAACCTTTGGACCGCTGAATGTCATATTTTTTCTTCTCCCCCTCCAGTTGGGCGCAGATATCGTTTTTCTCCTTGTCAGAGTAGGCGAACCACGTCTTCTCCTTACAGGTGATCTCATACAGGGGGGACTCAGCGATATAGACATATCCCTCCTGGATGAGGGTGGGGGTGAGGCGGTAGAGCATAGTGAGCACCAGAGTACGGATC
>URQA01000024.1 GCA_900549885.1 uncultured Eubacteriales bacterium
GGCGCCGCCAGCGCATCGGCGTGGCGCGGGCGCTGGCGCTCAACCCCAAATTTATCGTCTGTGACGAGCCGGTGTCCGCCCTGGATGTGTCCATCCAGGCGCAAATCCTGAATCTGCTGCAAGACTTACAGGAACAGCAGGGGCTGACCTATATCTTCATCACCCATGACCTGTCGGTGGTCAAACACATCTCTGACGATATTTTGGTGATGTATGTGGGCTCCATGGTGGAAAAGTGCCCGGCGGACGACCTGTTTGAGCGTCAGCTGCACCCATACACAAAGGGCCTGTTGTCCGCCATACCCATTCCGAACATCGACCTTGAGAAAAAACGTATTATTCTTCAGGGAGAGATTTCTTCTCCCATTGATCCCAAGCCGGGATGCCGTTTTGCCAAGCGGTGTCCCTATGCCACGGACCGCTGTCGGTCAGAGACACCGGCCTGGGAAGAGGTGCTGCCCAAGCATTTTGCGGCCTGCCATCATGTGCGGGAGATCAACGATCTGTAACCGGAACAGCACAGAATGAATGAAAAACCGCCCCGGAACCACCGGGGCGGTTTTGTCATCTTAGGGAAAAGTCTTTGTTAAGTACGGCCGTTTTGGGCGGGGTTACGGCAGGAGCTGTGTGTTCGCATCAGCTCAAGACGGGCGTTGTTCAGGGAAGCAGAACTTTGGCCTCACCTGTGATCAGAAGGGCGCCGTCCTGGTTGACACAGGTCGTCTCCAGCACCGCACGGTGTTTGACCTCGTCGATGGACAAGACCTTGACGCTGGCGGTGACGGTGTCGCCGATGCGCACCGGGGAGAGGAATTTCAGCGTCTGGCCCATATAGATGGTGCCTGGGCCGGGCAGCTGCATGCCGATGACGGCAGAAATCAGCCCGGCAGAGAGCATCCCGTGGGCGATACGGCTACCGAACCGAGTGGTTTTGGCGTACTCCTCGTTGATATGGGCGGGGTTCAGATCACCGGACAGCCCGGCAAAGGTATATACATCCCATTCGGTAATGGTCTTGGAGAAGCTGGCGCTCTGGCCAACGGCAATATCCCGGCCCATGATCAGAACACCTTCCTGGTCAGGCCGTAGATCTGGCGGGCCTCGTCAGGAGTTGCGGCCTCCAGGCCGTTGAGTTCCAGCATGCGCTTGGCCCGCTCCACCAACTGAGCGTTAGACTTGGCCAGTACGCCGTGGCTCCAATAGAGGTTGTCCTCCAGACCTACGCGCAGGTGGCCGCCCAGAGCGATGGTGGCAGACATAATGGGCAGGTGTCCGGCGGAGATGCCGCAGGCTGCCCAGGTGGAACCTTCTGGGAGGATGCTCTTCAGGTAGACGAGGTTTTCCACCGTGTTGGTCATGCCGCCGGCACAGCCCAGCACGATTTGATAGTGGCAGGGAGCCTTGAGGATGCCCTTTTTCATGTAATAGATCGTGTTATATACCATGCCGGCGTCAAAAATCTCGATCTCCGGCTTGACGTTGCTTTCCTGGAGGGCAAGGCCCAGCTTTTCCAAAAAGGCGGGAGGATTCATAAACACAGTGCGGTTTTGCCAGTTGAGAGTGCCCGCATCGTAGGAGGCCAGCTCTGGCTTGAGGCGCTGAATGGGGCTGATGCGCTCCTCGTCGGGACCGTCTACATTGCCCGAGCTGGTGATGTTGATGCACACATCGCAGTCCTTGTGGGCACGGATGAGGCCGATGGTCTCCTCATACAGCTCATAGCGGATGGAGGGGGCGCCGTCCGGTTCCCGGACATGGATGTGGACGATGGCCGCGCCGGCCTGCCAGCACTCGTAAGCCTCTCGGGCAATCTCCTGAGGAGAGTAGGGAACGGCGGGATTCATGTCTTTGGTGGGCCAGGAGCCGCATACGGCGGCGGTGATGACACGTTTATTTTTCAGATCAGCCATGAAAATTGCTCCTTTCTGATATTCAGCGAGAATATGTCGCATCAAATGAGAGAAGCAAAGAGCATGCCAAGATTTTGCCGGAGTTAAAGGCTGACCCATGCAGGATCCGCAAGTCGAAAACGAAAAACAAGTCAGATACGGTTCGATAAAACCGCATCTGACTTGTCCTTGGAACAAACAAATTACAGCCCATATTTCTTTTTTCTGCGCATGATAGAGGTCTGGCTGGTGCCCAGCATTTGGGCGGCCTGATAAGAGCTGTGGTATTTTTGAAGGGTATAGCTGAGGTAGCCCCGTTCACACTGTTCCAGATACTGCTCCAGGGATACTCCATCCTGAAGCATGGTCTCAAAGCTGGCGGCGGACAGAGGAGTATAGGCCGGGCCGCTGTCTGACAGCTCATTTTTTGTGGGGGGCGGGGTTTCAGCGGAAAAGCCGGTGAAGGAAGCCAGATCTGAGATTTCAATACTCCGACCCATACTCATAACCACCGAGCGCTCTACCACGTTGCGCAGCTCCCGCACGTTGCCCGGCCACAGGTAAGCACGGAAAATCTCCAGCGTATGGGGCGTAAAGACCTTATCCTTGGAATATTTTTGACAGAAGTGAGCCAGAAAATAGTTGGCCAATGGAACAATGTCCTCCCGCCGCTCCCGCAGGGGCGGCAGACGGATGGGAATGACGTTGAGCCGATAGTAAAGATCAGCCCGGAACTGTTTGGCCTCCACCAGCTGGGCCAAGTCCTCATTGGTGGCGGTGATCAGCCGGAAGTCTACTGGAATGGTGTGGGTGGAGCCGATGCGCTGAACAGTCTTGGTTTCGATGGCCCGGAGGACCTTGCCCTGGAGGTTGAGGGGCATGGAATTGATCTCATCCAGGAAAAGGGTGCTGCCCTCGGCTGTCTCAAACAGGCCTTTTTTTCCGCCGGGAGCGGCTCCGGTAAAGGCCCCCTTTTCATAGCCGAACAGCTCTGCCTCCAGCAGATTTTCTGGCAGGGAAGCGCAGTTGACTACCACCAGGGACTTCTGGCTGCGGGTGCTGGCGGAGTGAATATAATTGGCTACGACTTCCTTGCCAGTACCCGATTCTCCCAGCAGGAGCACAGCAGAATCCACCTGAGACACAGTGGCGGCGATGTCCAGCACGGTGCGCATGGTGCGGCTCTCCGCCACGATGGAGGGGGAGGCGGGGTGCTGGGTGCCGCTCCAGGAAAAGGAGGATACGACAGAATTTTGGCTGGCCTGCTGATACAGGTCATTGAGTTTGTCCAGGGGCTGTACCACAGCCAGGATATTGCGCACCTGACCGCCCTCGTCAAAGATGGGGGTGGAGGTAACGATCTGCCGGATGGCGCTGCGGCCATAATTCTGAGTATCCCAGACATCCTGAAACATTACCACCTGGCGTTTTTCCAAATAGACAATGTCGGAGATACACCGGTCAATCTGCCCGGTGGACAGAAAATCGTGGACGTTGTAGCGCAGGAGTACGCTCTTGGGCATATTCAGCAGCTTAGAATAGGCGCTGTTAACAAAAATATAATTTCCTGCGTCATCCAGGATATAGACGCCGTCTGAGAAGTTATCCAGCATAGTCTCAAAGAAATGAGTTTCAAACATAGCGGCATCCTCCTTTTGCGGTAATACAAAACTAGTATAGCAGATTCTAAGCCGCCTGTCACAAAAATTTTATGAAAAGTTGCTTGGACAGCTTGGCATGGGATTTGCTTACCAATCTAAGGCGGAATACAAAAAGGAGGTGGCTCGAATGAGAGTCGCAATTTTAGGCTGCGGCGCCATGGGCACGGTGCTGGGGGCCTACATGACAAAAAATGGGTGCAATGTGGAGCTGATTGACAGCTATGAGGCCCATGTTCAGGCGCTGAACGAAAAAGGCGCCCACATCGTGGGAACCGTAGACTTCACGGTTCCGGTGAAGGCGATCACGCCCGGGCAGATGGAGGGAATCTATGACGTAGTATTCCTCTTCACCAAGCAGACCGCCAATGACGAGGTGCTGCCCAACCTTCTGCCCCATCTGGGGCCGGACAGCACGGTGTGTACCCTGCAAAACGGTGTGCCGGAGCCCTTTGTGGCAGCTCATGTGGGGAAAGCGCGCACCGTGGGTGGTACGGTGCTGTGGGGGGCCACCTTTCAGGAGCCCGGCGTGTCTGAGCTGACCCAGGATCTGAGCCGGAACGACCATCTCTTCGAGATTGGCGAGATGGACGGCACCATCACGCCGCGGATCCGCCAAGTGGCCGATGTGCTGGGATATATGGGCCCCACGGCCGTCACCGATTCCCTGATGGCGTCGCGCTGGGGCAAGCTCATCAACAACGCCTGCATGAGCGGCATGTCCGCCGCCTGCGGGACCACCTTCGGTGGCGTGCTGGACAACGACAAGGCCAGGGCCTGTCTGAGCTATCTGGGACACGAGGTCAAGCAGTGCTGCGAGGCGTCTGGCTATCAGCTGCCGGAACTGCTCCACGAGCAGTCGCCTGAGACCTTTGACCTGGCCAACCAAGCCATGTTCGACGCCAACCAGCGGGTATTCCTGGATATGTACTCCGACATGCGTGCGGCCAAGGCCAGCATGCTCCAGGACCTGGAGAAAGGCAGGACCACCGAGGTGCGCATGATCAACGGCTATGTCTGCCAGGTGGGGGATCAGCTGGGCATCGACACCCCCTTTAATGACAAGGTGGTGGAGATTGTCAGCCAGATTGAACAGGGCAAGCTGCCGCTGGATATGAGCAATATTGACCAGTTCCCGGACGGACTGTTCCGGTATGCGCTGTACCATGCAACGTAAAAACGAGAAATAGAGAACCGGAAACTGCGGGCAGACCGGCTGACTCTGGGCGCCGGGAGGCCCGCCGTGCTGTCGTGTGCCGGATGGCCCGAAAGGAGTGTGAGGTCAAGATGAAGCAGATTCGGACGTGCGTAAGGCAGACAGCATGCGGCGTGGTGCGGGGACTGGCCCTGGATGGGTATGAGGCATATCTGGGGATTCGCTACGCCAAGGCGGAACGCTGGGAGCAGGCAGTGCAGGCCGGACTGTGGGAGGGGGAGTACGATGCCACCCGGTTCGGGGACCGGGCCTGCCAATTCAGAGGTTTTTATGGTGTGGAGGACAGCGCTATCAACCGCTTTTACTATGAGGAAGCTAAGACACAGTTCCCGGCGGTTTACAGCGAGGACTGTCTGAACTTGAACATCTGGACCCGGGAGGACGCTCGTGGTTTCCCTGTCCTTGTGTACATCCACGGCGGAGCCTTTCGCACGGGGGGAAATGGAGAGCCCTTTGTGGATGGAGCGGCTTACGCCAAGCGGGACGTGGTGATGGTGTCGGTCAACTACCGCCTGGGTCCTTTTCACTCGGTCTATGGCGACGGGTACTCCGGTAACCTGGCGCTCACCGACCAGATAACCGCGCTGGCCTGGGTGCGGGACAACATCGCCTGCTATGGTGGGGACCCGGAACGGGTCACCATCATGGGGGAGAGCGCCGGGGCGGTGAGCGTGCAGTGTCTGCTGCTCTCCCCGCAGGCCAAGGGACTGTTCCGCGGGGCGGTGATGATGAGCGGCGGCGGAGACTTGTCTGCGCTGGGCACCCCCAACCGGCCGGTCCGGATTCGCCCGGTGTGGGAGTGGGTTAAGAAAAGTCTGGGGGCGGCTACGCTCCAGGAATTGAAAACGTGCCCGGCCTACCGCCTCTATGCCGCCTGGCAGAAAGCATTGGACGACTTGCCCCAATATGCCGCCGGGGCGTCCAAGCCGGTGCTGGACGGCAAGGTGGTCCCTGCGGGGGTGGCCCAGGCCCGGGAAGAGGGCCTGCTGGCCGACGTGCCCTGTATCATCGGAGTGCTCAGCGCCGATTCCTGGCCCTATACCCTGTGCTCCGCAGCCCTGGACTATGCCAGCAAGCAGGAGCGCGCGGGGGGCGCGCCGGTATATGTCTACCTCTTTGACCGGACCCCACCGGGGGAGAACCCCTTCGGTGCGTTCCACGGGGCGGACCTGTGGTATGTGTTCGGCACGCTGGACCGCGGGCGGCGGCCCTATGAACCAGTGGACAAGGCTATCAGCGGATACCTGCTGGGCTATGTTTCCAACTTTGTCAAAACCGGAGATCCCAACGGCCCGCTCCTGCCCCGGTGGGACGGCGCGGGAAAGGACGGCCAGGTCCTGCGCTTAGCGGAGGACACCGCCATGTGCCGGCCCGATCTGGAGGGGCTGGGCCGCACCCAGAGCATGGCCAGCCCCTATCCCTACTGCTGACCCAAAGAGAGGAGATATGCGGAATGAAACGCTCACAGATCAACGCCGCCATCCGGGAGATGGAGGAAATGTGCCGCCGGCATGGATTCTGCCTGCCGCCCTTCTGCGGATATACTCCGGAGCAATGGGGGACGCTGGGGGCCGAATACGATGAGATACGGGACTGCAAGCTGGGCTGGGACATCACGGACTACGGCCTGGACCGCTTTGACGAGGTGGGCTTCTCCCTGGTCACCATCCGCAACGGGAACCGTGCCCAGGCGGAGCGGTACCCCAAGGTGTATGCGGAAAAGCTCCTGTATTTGAAGGAAGGGCAGTACGCGCCCAACCATTTTCACTGGTACAAGACGGAGGATATCATCAATCGGGGCGGAGGAAACGTGCTCATCCGGGTATACAATTCCCTGCCTGACGAGCGGATGGATCTTGCCAGCCCGGTGACGGTTCACACCGACGGACGCCGTTATACGGTGCCTGCGGGCAGCCAGGTCCGCCTGACGCCGGGGGAGAGCATCTTCATCCCCCAGAGGCTGTACCACGACTTCATGGTGGAGCCGGGGAGTGGTGCAGTGTTGCTGGGCGAGGTGAGCCAGTGCAACGACGACGAGCACGACAACCGCTTTGAGCCGCCGGTGGGCCGGTTCCCGGCCATTGAGGAGGACGAGCCGCCCTACCGCCTGCTGTGCGGAGAATACCCCGCCGCCCGGTGAGCGGGGGACGGATTGGACCGATTCGGGGAGGAGAAAAAATGATTACGAAACAGCTCCATGACGGCTGGCGGATGCGGGTGGCAGGGGATCGGCAGTGGTTTCCCGCCCAAGTACCGGGGAGCGTATACCAGGATCTTTTGAACAGCGGGATGATAGACGACCCTTATGACCGGGACAATGAGCTGGCCGCCCTGGCCGTCATGGACCAGGATTTTGAGTACGAGCTGGAGTTTGATACACCAGCCGGGATGCTGGAGCAGGAGGCGGTCCTGCTCCGCTTCGAGGGCATTGACACGGTGGCTGACTTAGAGCTCAACGGCATGGCGCTGGGCCATGTGGAGAATATGCACCGCACCTGGGAATTTCCGGTGAAAGATGCGCTGCGGGAAAAGGAAAACCGGCTGCGGGTGTGCCTGCGCTCTCCCACCCGGTACATCCGGCAGGCCAACGAAAAAAATCCCCTGCTGGGGACGGCGGACGCCATGGAGGGCTTTCCCCATCTCCGAAAGGCCCACTGCATGTTCGGCTGGGACTGGGGGCCCCGGCTGCCGGATGCGGGCATCTGGCGGGCGGTGAGCCTGATGGCCTATTCCGCCGCCCGGCTGGACAATGTGTATATCACCCAGGAGCATGGAGAGGACGCGGTCACCCTGCGCTTCCAGGTGCAGGCCGTCCGGCCGGGGGAGGCAAGCCTGCTGGACTTGAGCGCGGCCCAGTCAGCGGGGTTGTCCTGCCGAGCGGTAGTGACCGGCCCGGGGGGAGAACAGTGGGAGGCCGGCGGACAGGCCTTATTCCATTCCGGCATCGTCATTCAGACGCCCAGGCTGTGGTGGCCCAACGGCTATGGGGACCAGCCTTTGTACCGGGCGGCGGTGGAACTGCTGTCAAATGGGACTGTGATCGACCGCTGGGAGCGGCGTATCGGGCTGCGCACCATGACGGTGTGTCGGGATAAGGACCAGTGGGGAGAGCAGTTCTGCCATATGGTCAACGGCGTGAAAATCTTCGCCATGGGGGCAGACTACATCCCGGAGGACTGCATCCTGGCCAGAATGACGCCGGAGCGCACCCGCTGGCTACTGGAGCAGGCCAGGGCCGCCCACCATAACTGCATCCGGGTGTGGGGAGGCGGACACTATCCGGCGGACGCCTTCTATGACGCCTGTGACGAGCTAGGTCTGGTGGTGTGGCAGGACTTTATGTTCGCCTGCGCGGTATATGATCTGACGGAGGATTTTGAGGCCAATATCATTGCCGAGGCGGTGGACAACATCAAGCGCCTCCGCCACCATGCCAGTCTGGGACTGTGGTGCGGCAACAACGAGATGGAGATGTTTGTAGAGCTGGGGGTATGGGTGAACAAGCTCAGCCAGAAAAGTGACTATGTGAAGATGTATGAATACCTGCTGCCCAAGCTGTGCCGGCGGTATGACCCCAACACCTTTTATTGGCCCGCCAGCCCGTCCTCCGGCGGGGCGTTCGACAAGCCCAACGACGAGAACCGGGGCGACGCACACTACTGGGACGTTTGGCACGGGAACAAGCCCTTCACGGAATACCGTAAATTTTACTTCCGCTATGTATCGGAGTTCGGGTTTCAGTCCTTCCCATCCCTCAAGACCTGTGAGAGCTTCACCCGGCCGGAGGACCGGAATATTTTCTCCTATGTGATGGAGAAGCACCAGCGCAACGCCACGGCCAACGGCAAAATCATGAATTACCTGGAACAGACCTTCCTGTATCCCACGGACTTTGACACGGTGCTGTACGCCTCCCAGCTGCTCCAGGCAGAGGCGATCCGCTATGGCATCGAGCATTTCCGGCGGCACCGGGGCCGGTGCATGGGAACCATCGTGTGGCAGCTCAACGACTGCTGGCCGGTGGCCAGCTGGTCGTCCATTGACTATTGCGGGCGGTGGAAGGCGCTGCATTATTATGAAAAGCGGTGCTTTGCCCCGGTGCTGCTCTCCTGCCAGGAGGAGGGAATCCTGACCCAGAATCCGAACCCCAACGCCCAGCCCTATGTGGTGCGCAAGAGCATCCGTCTCAATGTGGCCAACGAGACCCGGCGGGATGTGGAAGTGACCGTGTGCTGGGCCCTGCGCCGGGCGGATGGCGGAATCAAATGGGAGCGGGAGCAGGCGGTCCGTGTTCCCGCCCTGTCCGCGGTTTGGCTGGATCCGGAAGAGCTGCCTGATGCCGACCTATATGGCGACTATGTCAGCTATGAGTGCGTCCAGGACGATGCGGTGCTGTCCCAGGGAACGGTCATCTTCTGCCCGCATAAGCAGTTCCACTATCAGGATCCCCAGTTGTCCGTCCGGGTGGAGGGGGACGAAGTGGTGGTATCCGCACGGGCCTACGCCAAGGCGGTAGAGGTACGCAACGAGAATGAGGACCTGCTGCTGGAGGATAATTATTTTGATATGAACGGCGGCGAAAGGCGTCTCAAGATCCTGGGGGGAACGCCGAACGGACTCCGGGTCAGGAGTGTATACTCGATCCGGTAGACGAATCAAAAGCGGATGCGGGAACTTGTTCCCGCATCCGCTTTGTAGTGCCGCCGAAACGTTCAGAGCAGTCCCAGTTCCCGGGCCTGGTCGGTCAGTTGTGGCCTGAAATCCGGGTGGGCCAGGCGGATGAGCGCCCGGGCCCGGTCCCGCATACACAGGGGTTTAAGGTCTACACAGCCGTACTCCGTCACGACATACTGCACATCGGAGCGGGGGGTAGTGACAGCGGTGCCAGTTGGAAACTGTGCTACGATGCGGCTGGACTGCCCGATCTTCTTGTTGTCCACGGTGGAGGTGATGGCAAGAAAGGACTTGCCACCCCGAGACATCTGGGCACCCCGGACGAAGTCCACCTGGCCGCCGGTGGCACTGTACTGCCGCCCGGCGAAATTGTCCGCGTTGACCTGCCCGAACAGGTCGATGGAAAGGGCGGTGTTCACAGAGATCATGTTGTCATTTTTGGCAATGTTCACCGGGTTGTTGACCAAGGGGAAGGGCATGAAGTACATCTGGGGATTGTGGTCGATAAAGCGGTACAGCTCCGCGCTGCCCAGACTGAAGGCCGCTACCGTCTGCCCCTGATGCCAGGTCTTACGGCTGTTGTTGACCACGCCCAGCTTCATCAGCTCCATGATCGAATCGGTCATCAGCTCGCTGTGGGCGCCCAGATCGTTTTTTCCCTTCAGTCCATAGCCCACGGCATTGGATACCCCGCCCAGCCCTAACTGGATACAGGCCCCGTCCGGGATCTGGTCGATGATATAGCTGGAGATCGTTTGGATGGTGTCGCTGAAGGCCAGGCCGGGATCCTCCATCAAGGGGGTGTTTCCACACACTACCGCATCCGCCTGGGAGATGTGGATGCGGTTTTCCTCTCCAAACACGTAGGGGACATTGGCGTTTATCTGGAGAATCGTCCGTTTGGCGGCCTGGCGGACATAGGTGTGCAAGGCGACCCCAGAGGCGCCGAAGCTCATATAGCCCTCTTCGTCTGGCGTTGAAACCTCCAGGAAAGCCACGTCTGCAGGGGCGGTCTCCCGACACCAGCGGTCCACCTGGCTGAGGTGGACGCTGGTGAAATCCGCCCGCCCCTGCCGCCAGCACTCCCGCTCTTTGGCGCCCATAAAGTAGGTGTTTACCCGGAAACCCCTGTGGTCCAAAAGCCTGAACTGTGCGGGCAGCATGGCGCCGCAGATCTCAAGGCCCTCCAAATCATCCGCCCGGTCTGCCAGCGCGTCACAAAGAACGTTGGCCACACTGGTACATACGCCCACAAAGACACGGTCCCCGTTTTGGACCAGTTGGACGGCCTGGGCGGGGTCGGTCAGCTTGGACTGAAAAAGCTGTTTTAGCTGCTCTGTCATGATAACGAGTCTCTCCTCCCTGAAGGGGAGAGAGGCCGGTTCCGGCCCCTCTCGCGGTTGGGTCAGGTCCGGGGCCGCAGACCGTAGATCTGGCGGGCCTCTTCGGGGGAGGCGGCCTGGTAGCCCGCCTCCTCCAGCAGCCGCTTGGCCCGGGCCACAAATTGGGCGTTAGACTTGGCTGGTATCCCCTTGTGGTACATCACATTGTCCTCCATTCCCACCCGGAGATGGCCGCCCAGGGCGATAGTGGTCAGCATGACGGGCATGTGGCCCTTGCCGATGCCGCAGGCGCTCCAGGTGCAGTCCTCCGGCAGCAGGCGGTGGAGGTAGAGCAGATGGTCCAGATCCACCGTCATCCCGCCGGGGGCGCCCAGCACAATCTGGAAATGGCAGGGGGCCTTGAGCACCCCTTTTTTGATGTAATACAGGGCGGAGTAGAGCATCCCGGTGTCAAAAATCTCGATCTCGGGCTTGATGCCCAGCTCCTGACAGGCCAGGCCCAGCCGCTCCAGAAAGCGGGGGTGGTTTTCAAAAATGGCGTTGTTCTGCCAGTTCATGGAGCCGCAGTCGTAGGAACACAGCTCCGGCCGCAGCTGCTCCAGGGGGTAGATTCGGAGGTCATCGTCCAAACCGCCGATTCCGGAGGTGGTCAGATTGAGGTTGATATCGCATTCCTTGTTGGCCCGGATGAGTTCTACGACCCGCTTGTACTTGTCAAAGTCCATGCAGGGGCGGCCTTCATCATCTCGGACGTGGATGTGGGCCACAGCTGCACCGGCTTGCCAGGATTCAAACACGCTCTGGGCGATTTCCTCCGGGTGGATAGGGACATTGGGGTTGTCCGCTTTGGTAGGCCAGGAGCCGGTGACCGCCACGGAAATCACTCGTTTATTGGATAGGGTATTCATGAAAAAACCTCCTGTATTCAGGCTGAGAATTGCTGGGGGCGCGGCTGGGAACGCGCTGCCCGGCTCAGTTAAAACCAGCCCCCGGTGATGCGCACACACTGGCCGCTGATGTAGCTGGCTTCGTCGCTGGCCAAGAAAGCAACCAGACTGGCCACCTCTTCCGGCTCGCCCACACGGCGCATGGGGATGTTGCTTAATATGGCGTTCATGTTCTTTTCAGGGACAGTTTTGATGATATCGGTGTTGATCATGCCGGGGGCCACGCAGTTGGCGGTGATATTGTAGCGGCCCAGCTCCATGGATAGGGTCTGGGTCATGGCTATGATACCTGCCTTGGCTGAGGCATAGTTGAGCTGACCCACATTGCCGCGGCTGGCCAGAGAGGACATGGAGACGATGCGTCCGTAGCCCCGTTCCCGCATCCCGTTCACTACCTGCTGCACACAGTAAAAGCTTCCGTACAGGCTGACTTTCACCGCCGCATCAAACTGGCCGGCGGTCATCTTGTAAGACATGGCGTCCCGGGTAATGCCGGCGTTGTTGACCAGGATATCGACCGCTCCAAACCGCCGCTCGACTGTCTGAAAAGCCCGGGCCACGCTGTCAGGGTCGGACACGTCGCATGCAACGGGCAGAACGCGGTTGCCCTCCGGGTCCAAGCGGGCGGCGGTGGCCGCCAGGACTTCCTCGTTTAAGTCTAAAAGAGCCACGCCTGGAATCCCGTCGTTCAGAAAACGCATTGCAATGGCCTCGCCCAAGCCCTGGGCGGCGCCGGTCACCACGGCAATCTTACCGCTGAAATCATACATATTGTGTTCCTCCTATTATTGAACGGTTATGGTCAAACGGGGGTGTAAGGAGCAAAGGAAAACCATTCGTCATCAAAATGCTTCAGATTATCCGTGGACAGGGGCAGCCGGTCCATTTCGATTTTGGTGACAATATCAACTACCGTGTCATTGAAGGGGGTAGGGATGCCGTGGGAACGCCCCACCTGGGAGACGTAGCCGTTGATCATGGACACCTCGGTGCGACGGGCATGCTGCAGGTCCTGGAGCATGCTTGCCTTGGCAGGGAGCGCCAGCTGGTACATGTCGTAAAACAACTGCTGGCTGGCATTATACTGCTCCTGGTTGTCCAGGGAGAGACAGTCCGGAGAAAACCCGTTGACCAAGGTTGCCATGGTATAGCCCTCGGCCTCACAGCACAGCTTGACCTCCCGGGCCAGATAGCTCAGACAGGCACGGGCCTTGGGGGCTTCCAGGACTTGGCCGAACGTGCACCCGCATACGGCGGACATACCGCTCATGCAGGCATTGTTGATGAGTTTGGCCCAGCGAGTGGCCATGAGTCCAGTGCATACTTGGGTAGGACCCATATGATCTAAGACGGCTTTGACGTTCTGAATGCGGGGGGTGATACGGCCGTCCATCTCACCCACGTCAAAATACCAGTCCAGAGTGGACAGGTCCTGGGTGAGCTCTGAGGTGCCCGGCCCGGCAAAGGTGGCGCTCCAGAGGACTGTGCCGCCGACAGTCCGTTCCGGCCCAATCTGACTGGCTACATAGGGCTCCGGTACGCCATTTTGCAGAGTGCAGACGGTGCTGTCCGGCCGCAAGTGCCGGTTGAGGCGAGGCAGCACCGTATGGTTGGCAGTTTGCTTGGTGAAAAGGAACACCAAGTCATACTGGCCCTCCATCTGCTCTGGGGTGATGGCTCTGACGGGAACCGTAAATTCCTGGGTGCCAATGATGTGGGCACCGTGCTGGTTGAGCGCGTCTACATGCTCCTGATAGCTGTCGATCAGATCGACGGGACAGCCGGCGCGGGCCAGATAGGCGCCTAAAATGGTCCCCATGGCCCCGCAGCCTAAAATTGCGGTCCGCATGATAAATCCCTCCTGATAAGCGGTTGAATCGTCTCGCGAAGTTGCCGGCAAACAGCTATGCAGACGATGTGCCAACTTTCCAAACCCGCATGATTCGGTGGAAAAAGCCCGTAGATAGAGGAAAAACGGCCGCAATAAAATTCTTAATAATAAGAAAATTATTAAGAATAGACAAATGATTTGCAAAAATGAGAAAGATGTGCTACACTTTTTTTGTTGCTTATGGCAGGAGGGAATATACATGGCGCGACTTTCTGAATTTGCGGATCTGGACTCCGCTCTGGAGCATATTCTTATGGGCATCTTCATTTTGGACCGGGAGGGAAATTACCTCTATGTCAATGAGCAGTACTGCCAGAGCATAGGCAGACCGCCAGAGTTTTACCGGGAAATGTCGATTCCCCGGCTTAAGAAAATGGGATATTTGTCCAGCAGTGTGTGGGAACAGGTGCTCCGGGAGCAACGAACGGTGATTTCCGTGGTGTCCGTCACAGATCAAGGAGTTACGACCCCTTATCTGACCGTGGGCACACCGCAGTTTGACGAACACGGGGAGATCCGTCAGATTGTATGCCGCCAGGAATCAGTCAAGCGGCTGAATGAACTGCTCCAGCATGGGTCACGCAACCGCTATCAGGTCAGTAGAGACGGGACTGGAGCGCCAGCCGTTCAGGAACAGATCATTGCTGAGAGTCCTCAGATGAAGCAGCTGCTTAGTACGTTGCTGGCGGTATCCAGAACGGATGCGGCCATCCTGGTCACAGGACCTTCCGGGTCCGGCAAGGAGGTGCTGTCCCGGATGATCCACGAAAACAGCGCCCGCAGAGAAGGGGCGATGGTCACCATCAACTGCGCCGCTATTCCCGAAAGCTTATTTGAATCCGAGATGTTCGGCTATGAAAAAGGGGCGTTTACTGGCGCGGCGGCTGGGGGAAAGAAGGGCCTGATCGAATCCGCCGATGGCGGAACGTTATTTTTGGACGAGATCAACTCCATGCCTCTGTCTTTCCAGATCAAGCTGCTGCGGGTTCTGGAGACGAAGCAGGTCACCCGTCTGGGGGCGGTTGCCGCTCAAAAGGTGGATTTTCGGCTGGTGTGCGCATCCAACGAGGACCTGCATGCCTTGGTGGAGCAGCAACGGTTTCGGTCAGACCTGTTTTACCGCATCAATGTGATTTCCGTGTCGATTCCACCCCTCAGTGAGAGAAAGCAGGATATCATCCCATTGGCGATGCATTTTTTACGCCTGTTTTCCGAAAAGTACAACTATATCAAGACCCTGTCCGAGCGGGCAGAGGAAAGGCTGAAGGCCTACACCTGGCCAGGAAACGTTCGTGAACTGCGCAATGTGATTGAGCGGGCAGTGATCATGTCCTCCCCGCAGCAGTGGGAGATCGACGAAATTCCCCTGGAATCCCCCAGTGGAGCGCAGCGGGTTGAGCCAATGGCCCGGAAGTCTGGAGCAGGTTGGACTGGGGGAGGCTACCAAGGGCAGTCTCTGAAAGCTTATATGGACGCTTGTGAACGGCAGCTGTTCGAGAAGCTGGTCGGCGAAAACCGTTCTCCCCGTGAGATTGCGCGGCTGCTGGATATCAATCTGTCCAGCGTATATCGGAAGCTGAGACAGCACCAGATGAATTATGGTTCCGGCTTGGGCCGGGCGGAAAGCGCGTTGTGAATTTGAATGTGTGGAAAGGGGCGTCCGCCGGATGCGGCGGGCGCCCTGATTTTTTGCCAGAAAAGGATATTGGCATACAGATTGCAAGAAATATTACAGAGAATGCTCCCCTGCAGTTGGAAAAAATAGATAGGCCGACGGCAGGTGCGTATGGAAACAGAAAGGATGAGGCAGGAATGAAGAAGATCTTAGCGGCAATTCTAGCTGCATCGCTGGCGCTTACACTGGTAGCCTGCGGCGCTCCAGCGGAGCAAACTGGGGACGAATGGCAGCTGCGGAGAGAAAAACTGACACAGGAAGAGGTGGAGCAGGTACCCACAGAGGATCAGCTTGTGGTACTGGATACGGCCTGCGGGCAGATCCAGGGGATTCAGAAGGATGGCTACCAAGAGTTCCGGGGAGTCCGTTACGCCACGGCGGAGCGGTGGGAGCAGGCTGAGCCAGTGACCAGCTGGGAAGGGATATACGACGCCACGGTATGGGGGGACGGGAGTTGCCAGTACCGGGGCTTCTACCATATGGAGGACAGCACAGTCAGCCAGTTCTATGCGGATGAGGCCGCCGCCACAGTCCCGATTGCATACAGCGAGGACAGCCTGAACCTGAATATCTGGACTCCTGATGGGGCGGAGGACTGCCCAGTGCTGGTGTATATCCACGGGGGCTCTTACATGACCGGAAGTAATACCGACGCTTCCACGGACGGCGAGGCATACGCTCACCACGGGGTTATCACGGTGGCCATTAACTACCGCCTGGGCCCGTTCCACTCGGTCTGGGGGGACGGCTACACCGGCAACCTGGCGCTCACCGATCAGCTCACTGCTCTGCGCTGGGTGAAAGATAACATCGCCGATTACGGCGGGGATCCGGAGCGCATTACGGTCATGGGAGAGAGCGCCGGGGCGGTGAGTGTGCAGAATCTGCTCATCTCTCCGCTGGTGGAGGACGGACTGATCAGCGGGGCCATCATGCTCTCCGGTGGAGGCAGCCTCAGTGAGATCGGCAGTCCCACGGTACCCGCGCTGGTGGAGCCCATTTGGACCAAAGTCAAGCAGGACCTGGGGGTGGACAGCCTGGATGAGCTGAAAGACCTGCCCGCGCAAGAGCTTTACGCCGCCTGGGTGGCTGCGCTGGGTGCCTATGCGGGGACGGCCACCACTCCGGTGCTGGATGGCGTGGCCCTGGTGGACAACGTGGACACGGCGCTGGACAACAACACGGTGAAAAACGTGCCTTGCATCATCGGCATCCTCAGCGAAGATATGTGGCCTTATACCCTGTATGATGCCGCGGTGGAGTATGGGGAAAAGCGGGCGCAAGCCGGAGGCGAGCCGGTCTACCTTTCTTACTTTGACCGGCAGCAGCCCGGCGAAAATCAGTTTGGGGCATTTCACGCCGCAGACCTGTATTATGTGTTCGGTACACTCTACCGGAACTGGCGGCCCTTTGACGACACAGATTACCGTATTGCGGAGGACATGATCGACTACATCTCGAATTTCGTCAAAACCGGGGATCCCAACGGCTCTGGCCTGGCCAAATGGGACAGCGCCACTGCAGAGGAACAGCTGTTTATGCACTTTGGGGACGAGGAGGCAGCCATGGTGGCGCCGGACACCTCGGTTCTTGCCAACACTCAGATCGAAGGCTGGGTCTTCCCATATGCGGATTCCATTGCGCCCCCTGAGATTGAGGACGAGCCGAACGAAGGGAAGGGTACGCCCATCGACCCGGCGGACCTGCTGGGCGTGTGGAACATCACCGGATGGAACGTGCTGGCGGACGGGTCCTTCAGCCCGGTGGCAGACCAGACCTTTGAATTTAAGGAGGATGAGCTGTACTACTATATCTCGGGGGAGACGGCCAGCGCGTGCTACTACACGTTTGAAAACGAGTACGACATCGCCCTGCGGAACTTTGACGCGGCAGAGACGGATGCGCCGCTGATCTGGACTATGTACTTCAATGAAGAGGGGCAGCTGCTCATTGAGGATCCTACCTACGCCATTGCCTATGTCTGCGAAAAGCAAGAAGGAGACAGTCCGTCCCAGACGGGAGAAACCACCGAAAAGGGTACGCCCATCGACCCGGCGGACCTGCTGGGCGTGTGGAACATCACCGGATGGAACGTGCTGGCGGACGGGTCCTTCAGCCCGGTGGCAGACCAGACCTTTGAATTTAAGGAGGATGAGCTGTACTACTATATCTCGGGGGAGACGGCCAGCGCGTGCTACTACACGTTTGAAAACGAGTACGACATCGCCCTGCGGAACTTTGACGCGGCAGAGACGGATGCGCCGCTGATCTGGACCTTGTACTTCAACGAAGAGGGGCAGCTGCTCATTGAGGATCCTACCTATGCCATTGCCTATGTCTGTGTGCAGGCTGAAGAATAATCGAGTGGATGGACGATTACGCCCGAATAAACCGAAAGTGAAATGGCGAGTCAAATTCGCCTTAATCGATGCGTTTTCGGTTGCTAATTTCCGTTGAAAAGAGGAGACACCCAATTTCGACAGCCCTTCACAGGGGCCGGACGGGCGGAAAGAAGGACCAGGAAAAATTTGCATGAGGGACTGTTGACTATGTTGGCATGGGATTTGCTTTATATTTTTGCTGTAAAGCTGGATGAAAAATGGCGCAAGGACAGTAGAAAGCGGAACAGGGCTGGAGGCCAGGCCGGATGAAAAATCGCAAGGAAAGAGGGAGATAAATTTGGCAAACGTGTTCCACGACATATTACAGCTAGTGCTCAGTAATTTCCATTTGATTGGGGTGCTGGCGCTCTTTGTATTGGGGGTTACCCTCACATACAGGACAACCAACGTAGTGAACTTTTCTCAGGCCATCACCGCTACCATCGGCGCGTACATGGCAGGGCTGCTGGTGCGTGATTTCGGATGCAGCCCATGGCTGGCTATGATTGTCGGCGTGCTTTTGTGCTTCTTGATTGGCGTACTGCTGGACGCGGTCGTTATCCGGCACATCGGCGGCGGCAACGGCCGCGTGATGGTGACGATTGCTCTGATCGTTATCTTTACTGCGGGGATTCCCCTGGTGTTTGGGACGATCCCCTACAACTTCCCCCGGTTTTTCTCCGGGCAGATCGAGTTCAGCCTGTTTGGCATGGACTTCAACGTGACGAAAAACGCACTGTTTGTTCTGATCCTGTCGGTGGTCCTCATCGCCATTGTGTTCCTGGCCTTGAACCTAACCAAGTGGGGGCTGGGGGTGCGGGGAACCTCATCCAACATGTATGTGGCGTCTATGATGGGCGTGAATACCCACATGATGACTGCTCTGAGCTGGGGAATTTCCAGCGCCTGCGGCGCCTTGGCCGGTATCCTGATGGCATCTCAGACCCAAGTCATCAACATCACGATGCTGAACATGGTATCATCCAATGCTTTCCTGGCTCTGGCGATTGGTGGATTTACCTCCTTCTATGGTCCGGTGGTCGGTGCCCTGCTGATCCAAGTGGTTCTGTCCATGATGGGCTTTGTCAGCGGAATCTGGGCCACGGCTTTGACCTACATCCTGGTCATGCTGGTGATTCTGGTCAAGCCTGCGGGCCTGTTCGGCAAGACGGTTCAGAAGAAGGTGTAATGCGATGAGAGTATTAAAAAACGACTATGCGCAGCTTCAAAAGAGCTATGCGCCAAACCCGGCGAAAAAGATGACGAAGAATCCCCTGTTTGGATATGTGGTGGCGAGTATCGCGCTGATTGTGATTCAGCTGCTCTATATGTCCGGACTCATTCCGCTGAACGTCAGTCAGGCCATTATGCAGACGATGATCTATGTGGTGGCCGGCATGGGCGTAGGGATCCTGCTGTGGCTGGCTGGCCTGATGAGCTTTGCCACCGGCGCGTTTATCGGCTTAGGCACCTATCTGGCGGCCTACATTCTGAAAGCCTACATGGTGCCCTTTGTGCTCATCCTGGCCATCGTGGCCGTGGTAGGTGTGGTAGCCGGTGTGGTGGTCGGCTTTGTGTCCCTGCGGGTCAAGGGAATCGGCCTGCTGATTGTCACCCTTGGCCTGGCCACCGTCATGTCCACCATGTACGCCCTGCCTAATGAGTTTACCGGCGGGCCCACTGGTGTGTCCAAGGTCCCTTTCCCGGAGCTGGCCATGTTTTTGGAAACTAACCGGGACACGATGTACTTTGTGATCCTGGCGGTGATGTTCATTCTGATCGTCATCACCCTGAACATCATCAATAGCCCCATGGGCCGGGCTATGTTGGCCATGGCCAGCAGCGAGTCGCTGGCTCAAGCCATGGGCATCAGGCTGCTGAAATACCGGGTATTGGCCTTTGTGATTGCCACGGTTTATGCGCTGCTAGCAGGCGTCCTGTACGTCAGCTATATGCAGTCCTCCATCTATGCCACTTGGAGCAGCAGCCTGGCCATGAATATCCTTATTGCAGTCTGTTTAGGAGGCACCGCCAGTCCGTCCGGCGTCATGATCGGCTCTTTTGTGATGTTCACCATCAACTCCGCATTCCTGCAGAACATCCCGTTCTTCCAGACCTATCCTCAGGCGTCTCTGTTCTTCAACGGGATCCTCATTATTATCATTATTGCCAAGTATCCTGGCGGTTTGGTCCGTCTGCTGGGTTCCATCAAAAACGGTGTGAAGAGACTCTATGTAAAGGGGAGGACGTATAAATATGGCCCCGAAGAATAAAAGCGTGATCCAGCGGGCGGTGAGCAAGCGGGACAAGCTCCATAATACCCTGGTGTTCAATCGGGAGTTCCCTGCGGTGGAGAGCGGCCTCATTGACGAGAAGAACGACAAGCGCATTAAGCGCCAAGAGATTAAGAGTAAGAAACGGCTGCTCCCGCTGGAGATTGCCGCCCTGCCGGAGGTGGAGAGTAATGCTGTGCGCCGGGAGCGAGAGCTGGCGCAGTTCGAAGAAAAGCAGAAGCTGCCCCGCCGGGCGGTACAGCAGACCTACCTTCGTAAAGTCAAGAAAGAGGGCGAGACCGCAGCCCAGCAGTACCGGCAGGCGGCCTTGAAAAAGCTGGACGACGAGGCGGCGGCCAAGCGGGCGGAACTGGAGCGGAAATACCCCACCAACGGCTCAACCCAGGTTCCGGCAGCGGCAGCGGCAGCTTATAAAAAGGCGTCCCAGGAAGAGGAAGAAAAGATGCAGGCGCTCCGGAAGCAACTCCAGGAAAAGAAGGACAAGCGCCTGGCGACCACCAATGCAAGGCTGGAAAAGGAGAACGCCAAGCTCCAGGCGAAGTTCGACACGGTGAGCCGGCAGCTACAGGCTGCCAGCCAGCAGCATGAAGATACCTTTGGCGAGGGTGACATTCTCAGCGTCCGGGATCTGAAGATGTACTTTTCCGGAATCAAGGCGGTGGACGGTCTTTCCTTCAACATCAAGCAAGGGGAGATCTTCGGCCTGATCGGCCCCAACGGCGCTGGCAAGACCACCGTATTCAACTGTATCACCCAGTTTTATAAGCCCACGGCTGGCGAGGTCCTTTACCGGGATCGGTATGACAATGTGGTCCCTCTGACCACCTATAAGACCACCGAGGTCATCAAGGCGGGCATTTCCCGGACCTTCCAGAACCTGGAACTTGTGTATTGGCTGCCCATTATGGATAATATGCTCATTGGGGCCCACGCTTTTTACCGCTCTACCCTGGGTGATCAATTCATCCACACCGCCAAGCTCCGTCGGGAAGAGGACGTGTTCCGCCAGAGGGCCCTGTCTATTCTGGAGCGGCTGGGCATCGCCCAGTATAAGGACATGCCGCCCATGGGCCTGCCCTACGGCGTGCTGAAAAAAGTGGAGCTGGCCCGGACGCTGATGTCCAATCCCCGGATGATTATTTTGGACGAGCCCGCCGCCGGCCTGAACGACGCGGAGACGGAGGAGCTGACCGAAATCATCCGGTTGATCCGGGACGATTTCCACTGCACGATTTTCCTGGTGGAGCACGACATGAACCTGGTCATGACTGTGTGCGACACCGTCTGTGCTATCTCCTTCGGCAAGATGCTGGCCATCGGTACGCCGGAAGAGATTCAGAACAGTCCGCAGGTCCAGGAAGCCTATCTGGGAACGGAATGAGGTGAGGAATAGAATGGAAAATATCCTTGAAATCAGAGATATGGTGGTGGATTACGGAATTATCCGTGCCCTAAAAGGAGTTTCCCTGGATATTCCGAAGGGCAAGATTGTGGTTATCCTGGGCGCCAACGGCGCTGGAAAGACCACTACCATGCACGCCATTTCCGGGGTGACAAAAGCCGCTTCCGGTCAAATCCTCTTTGAAGGGGAAGAAATCCGCAACAAGCAGCCCTATGTCATCGCCAAGCATGGAATCAGCCAGTCTCCGGAAGGACGGCTGATTCTCAGCGGCCTGACCGTGGAGGAGAACCTTCGCATCGGAGGGTATATCCTCAAATCCAGGGCCCAGATGAATCGAAATTTTGAGCAGGTATACGACTTGTTCCCCGTGCTGAAAGAGCGGCGCAACCAGCAAGCTACCACCCTGTCCGGCGGCGAACAGCAGATGCTGGCCATCGGCCGGGCATTGATGATGAATCCCAAGCTGCTGTTGCTGGACGAGCCCTCCTTGGGCCTGGCGCCGTTGATCGTCAAAAGCATCTTCCAGACGGTTAAGCGCATTGCGGAAGAGGGAGTCACCATCCTTATGGTGGAGCAGAACGCCCGGCAGTCCCTGCTCATTGCCGACTACGCCTATGTGCTGGAACTGGGGGAGGTGAAATCGCAGGGAACCGCCCAAGAGCTGCTGCAGGACGAGGCGCTGATCAGCGCATACTTGGGCAAAAAGCGGGACAAGAAATAAACGCGCATCTAATGTATCAAAACAAACAGCAGTATATTCCGCCCCAGGCGGAACACACAGAAGCCGCACGCATCGAAACGCATTCACACGCATCAACGCATCTATACGCATCGTCCCATCTTTGGGAAAACCAAATTAAACATAAGGAGACTGTACCATGAAAAAGAAAAGATTGCTCAGTATGCTTCTGGCAGCAACGCTTCTCTTTTCCCTGACCGCTTGCGCACGCACGGATAACGGGGAGGAACCCTCTGATGAGCAGCCCAGCCAGGGCACTACCAGTCAGGCACCCGCAGATCCCATGGAGGTCAGCCAGGGTGTCACGGATGACACCATCAAGATCGGCACAATTTCTCTGGTCAGCGGTGCTTTTGCCTACATCGGCCAGCCCGCTTACGACGGACTGCGGGCTTGCATCGAGCGGTTCAACGCCCAGGGCGGTGTCCAAGGCAGGAAGCTGGAGATTGTGGCCTATGACGACCAGTATGACGCGGCCACTGGCAAGGCCATCGTGGAGCGCATGGTGGAGCAGGACCAGGTGTTTGCCCTAGTCGGTCTCGGTGGCAACATCGTGGAAACCAGTTTGGACTACCTCAAGGAGAAGGGGATCCCTGTGATCAACATCTCATCTGGTCTGGATAGTGTGTATGCGGAAAATGATCCCTCGAGCAATATTTTCCAGATCCAGCCCGCCAACATGACCGATGCCCGTAACCTGATTGCCCGTGTGCTGCACGAGTCCATCTTTGGTCCCAACAAGGATGAGAAGCTGCCCGCCGACGCCAAGATCGCCGTGGTGCACGGCACCGACTCCGCCAGCATGAGCAGCCTGGAGCACCTCAAGGAGATCGCTGAGGAAGAGGGCGCTACTGATCGCCTGGTCATCCAGGCCGTCACCCAGGACACTTATGCCACCGCCATCCAGCAGTTCAAGAATGAGAACTGTCAGGTGGTCATCTTCATGGGCGTGGACTCCACCACTTGGATCTCCGCCATGGATGATGCCCAGTACGAGGTGCCCGTGGTGTTCTCCTATGGCGCTTCCACTATCCAGTCCTTCGTACCCGACACCTACAAGGCCACCCGGCCCTGCTATGCCACTATCTGGGGTGATTACTCTGGCGAGGCGGGACAGGCTATGCTGGACGACATGGTGGATGCCCTGTCTTACTTGGATGATATTGACGAGGCCACCCGCGCCTCTTACCGGGACAACAACTACTGCGTAGCCGGTTACGCTTATGGCATGGCAGTGGTTCAGGCGTTCCAGCGCTACAACGATCACGAAGGAGAGTACGGCCTGAACTGGAACGACTTTATCAAGGTCATGGAATTGGAGCCCTTCCAGTTCGGCGCGGTAGAGTACGACTACATGAACGGGAAGCGCATGGGCATCGACACCATGGCATTCGTGGAATATGTAGGCGACCCCGCCACTGGCGAGGAGGAGATGATTTCCCTGCGGCCCTTTGAGACTGTGGAAGAGATCTTGGCCAAGTAACTCTATGCAAGCGGGCCTCGGCAGACCCTTGGTCTGCCGGGGTCCTTGCCCTTTTTGGGGAATAGGTGTATCCTGAACCCAATGGAACACCGCACAATTAGTAGCGACGATAAGGGAGGCAGTGCCATGACAACATTTGTAAATACCCCCTTTGGCGCCCTGGAAGGGACCGAACAGGATGGGGTATACCGCTTTTTGGGAGTTCCGTTTGCGGAAAAGCCCCTGGGAGAGTTGAGATTTCGGGCGCCCCAAATGGTACGACCCTGGACTGAAACTCGCCAGGCTACTGGCTATGAGAAGGACCCTATGCAGGCCAACCTCGTCCTGGGACCGGAGCATTATAGCGAAGACTGCCTGTACCTCAATCTTTGGGTGCCAGAAACGACAGCGAAAAAGTTGCCTGTGATGGTGTGGGTCCCCGGCGGAGCTTTTGCCACCGGGGGCAGCGGCGCTGTGGACCCGGAGGGTCCCAGCATCTATGACTGCCAGCAGTTGGCGAAGGACGGCGGCTGTATTGTGGTCTCCATCAGCTACCGTCTGAACGTATTTGGATTTTTGAATTTGTCTCAGTTCAGCTCCCGATTTGATGACAACATTGGCATGAGGGACATCATTATGGCCCTGCGCTGGGTGCAGGAAGCCATTGCCAGCTTTGGCGGGGACCCGGAGAACGTCACGTTAGTAGGGGAATCCGCCGGAGGCGAGGCCATCTCGGCCCTGCTGCTCATCGACGAGGCCAAGCCCTATTTTCACAAGGCCATCATCGAAAGCAATTGCTTTGGTTCTTTTTACACCCAAGAAGAAGAGCGGGAGATCTGTGAGCTCTATCTGCAATATGCAGGGCTGACAGCAGATAAGGCGGAGGGGCTGCTTACGCTGCCCTATGAGAAACTCATTGAGGCTGGACGGGCGCTGGATGCCTATGTGGCGGAGCACTATACCGGCCGTTGCTCTTTCTGTCCGGTGGTGGATGGGACATTCCTGCGGGATTTTCCCACCCTGGCGGCTTTCTCCGGCCTGGACAAG